>VGGL01000088.1 GCA_016868575.1 Bacteroidota bacterium | reverse complement strand
CGGCTTCGAAAACAGTTACCCGAAACCCTGCGATGTGCAAGTAGTAGGCGCATGAAAGCCCGGCAGGCCCTGCACCGATGATGGCGACTTTTTTTCCTCTGGGTGCAATCACCTCCGGCAACGGCCCATCCTCAACATGATCAGCTACAAAACGCTTGATCTCACGGATAGCAAGGGGGTCGTCATAATGTATTCGTGTACACTTTGTCTGGCATTCATGATCACATACTGTTCCGGTAACTGATGGGAATGGATTGGTTCGAAAGACGGTCTCAAACGCTTCTTTCATCCTGCCATGACTGACATGATCCAGGTATCTGGGAATCTCCTGATTGGTGGGACAGGTGTTCACACAAGGGGCATGGATGCAGTCGAAATAATCCAGCTTCCCGGGTGTTTTGATGGATGGCTGCCGGAAAGGTTTGTGGTAGAATTCTGTCGATTCAAGTGAAGCAGTATATTTTCGCAGGCTTGCCAATGCGGAGTGCTTCACATCTTCTCCTGCGGTGGCTGATTTTCGAAGAATGAAAGATTGGACAGATGTCGCACCGGTCTGTTCAAATGACGTATCAAGGTTGTTGAGATATTGCGACAACCGGCCATATCCGCCGGGTTTCAGTAGGTCAGAGCAAACAGTTACAGGGGTAAGTCCGCAGGCGATAAGATCCGGGAAGTTAAAACAATCGGCCCCTGCGGAAAAAGAGATGTCAAGCTGTCCGTCAAATGTCTCCTGCAGCTTCAGCGCCAGGTTGACCGCCAGCGGGTGAAGCGCCCGGCCACTCATGTAAACCATCTCATCCGGTAAAACACCCCTGAAATTGGATGACTCCAGTGTGTTTGTAAGCTTGATGCCAAATGAAACCTTGCTTTTCGAAGCCTCTTCCTGCAAAGTACGGATGATCCTTACCGCGTCGTCGAATTTCAGGTCATGATCGAAGGCCTGATCTGGAACGGGGGTCTTGTACCCCAGTTTTTTATTCAGGATCGCATGCACTATCTCTTTCCCAAGTAATGTCGGGTTCAGCTTGATGACGGTATGCAGCTGTTTCTCCCGGATAAGATAGCGGCCGATCGTCTCAATTTCTTCCGGCGGGCAGCCGTGCATGGTCGAAAGCGTGATGTTGTTGCTGATACAGCCAGGAATGGCTATGTTCCGAATGTCCGGGTAGATTTTTTTCAACAATTCGACCTTCCGGGCGATATCTTCCTCACTGTGCCGCATCTTCTCCAAAAACCATTGGACATTCTCCTTCAGAATCCCCTCCATGTTGTAGCCCACACTCATGTTAAAGATCCCTACCTTAGGTTCAAGTACAAGTTCCCGAAAAAGTTCCTGACCTTGACCTTGAACTTGTCCATGTCCTTGAACTTGATCTATCACATGGATCATTATCCACGCATCCAAATACTGGTCATACGATTCCTTGATCTTGAGCTCCTGTGACCATTCGCAGTTATAGCCTTCATCCTGCATGTCGATGCAAGGCTTGGAAACATTCAATTCGTCGAGTGTCTGAACTGTCTTCAGGCTCGATATATCTGGCGCCCAGAGCCAGGCAGCAATAATATTCTGTGAGAGTTGTGTATGTGGCCCGGCAGCAACACCCAACGGAGTGGCGAGTTTTTGTGCAAACCTTTCTGTCGCAAATTTGGGATTGATTTCCCTGGCAAAGAGGGCTTCAGGAATACCAAAAAAATGACCTTCCTTTAATTGTCGAAGTGTTAACTCCAGCAGCCGCGACAGTGCAATCGGTGAAAATGTATCATTCATGTTCTGTGTGGCAAAAATAGGGAAAGCCCTAAGGGATTTGAATTCAGATGTATCATTATCGGGAGGGAAAAAGCAGTTCTTTATGCATGATCAATGTGAAGCGTTATGACTCACAAATATTGAATGTGGGCATGAAATGCCCATGTTGCTGAAACATGGGCAAAAAACCTGAGAACTTGCCCTTGTTTCCGATAATTGGGACAGAATGTCCTGATAAAAACATTTTAACTTCATCTGTTGGATCATCTTTAAAACCGATTCAATCTTTATCATGGACAATGTGACCATGAGAATGACCATGAGTAATTCACTCAACGGAAATCGCGACACTATGTCGTGATTTATGTCGCGATAGATCTCTATTTGCAGTTTCATTGCTATTCTTAGCCAAAGATTCCTGAATAAGGACACTATGTCCTTTATCATGTCCTTTATCTGTTGATGTAGTATCAATATTACTTCAATAAAGGACATTGCGTCATCTATCATGTCCTTATTCTTCATCCCTGTTTAAATAACGATAAATAACACCACGTCCTCTACCAGAAAGACTTACAAAGCCATTAGCTTTAAGGTTTGCTAATTGTCTTTGAGCTTTCTTATCACTATAATTAAAATGAGCAGCATAAGCCTTAGATGTAGTTTCTCCTTGAAGTTTAATCCAATCTAAACCTGCAAGTTCTTCATCATTAAGTTGGGAAAGAACCTCAGTGGTGTCGAGACTACGAACAGCCTCGGCAGAACGAGGGAAGGTGACAATAAGATCAGGTTCATCATAAGTTATTATTGGCAGGGGCAGTTTGTACTTATCCCTCATCTCACGATAAGTATCCATTCCAAATTCAGCTTCCTCCATGAGGCCCATGCGGTTAAAAACCAAAGTAAGTTTTTTGTTTCTGCTGTATGACTTGGCAGTAAACTTTCGAAGTTTATCAAGTGAATTTGGGTAAACAGGAAGCCCAGGACTTTTTACAATAATCTTATCAGGGTAAATTTCAAGTTGAATCTTTGCCCCATCAATGGTATAATCTCTGTGAACGATAGCATTTACAATAGCTTCACGAATAACCACCGGAGGGAAGAAAGGAACCTTTTCTCTGGTAAAGGATGAACGGTCAAAACTTTCCGGAATAACCTTTTTAACCCATGCTTCCACCTGATCGGGAATGAAAACCATCGCATCATCAAAACTTTGAACGTCACTTTCACCTGTACCGTAGTAAACCTTGGCTTTGACAGATGCCTGGGGGTATTTATTTCGTGGGCTTTTGCCAAAAAGCAGGATAGCATTGCCTGTCGGGACAAGCGCCTGAGTAGCCTTATTGGTTTCCAGTAAGTCGCTTTCTAATAACTCCTGATAGAACTCGGGAGATTTATACTCCATTTTAAGCCCTGTCTTTTGCAAGTACAATTGAAGGGCTTCATCTGATAAGCTATCTATGTTTGTATTCAGGGCTTGCTGGTATAAAAGTCCAGGGGCTTGTGCTTCTTCTTCAACTCTATGGTTTCGTTTCCATAAAGCCCAACCATCGAAGGCTTTATTTATTTGTTTTATCTCTTTTACCAGGTCAGAATCAAATTGCTCAACTTCAATGTGATTCTTTTTCAGGAAGGCAACACCACCGAAGTCATCTTTAAGTGCCAAATCTTCTTCTCCAAACCAAACTTTAGCAATCCTGGCATTGACAATACGTTCGGAACAGGGAATTTTTGGTGCGTTTCTTGAACCGGGCGAACATGGTTCTAGTGTAGCAAAAAGCCAGCAACCATCCAATGGCTGATGCCTGTTTTTCTTATCCATTAGTGTATATTCAGCATGATCGCCTTCCCGAAGTTCACCTCTATGGGCAATTTCGACCTCTCCATCGGGAAAAACCAATCCAGCGCCAACCAATGGGCTGGGATGGTCGTCACGTGCCTCTTGCTTAGATTGCTTCATGGCTTCAATTGCCATTAACATATACTCACGGGGATGTTTTCTTTTTGATTCTTCCATGATACTGAATTTTTATTCATTGATTTTGTTCGCCCCACAATTGAGGTTAGTAAAATGTATGTTACTGAATTTCAATGTTAATGTTATGTGAAAAATTCCCATACCTCAATGATTTGCTTTCAGGTTATAACTGTTAAATCAATTCCTTTGCTTTATCCACTGTATATGCCCCGTCAATGGCTTCTTTATCAAAAACCATATAGAGTTCGATATCCTTAATAACTTTGTGTTGATAGCTTTTCAGTTCCATTATCCTTCTATTTCTTTGTTTTTACCTTTTAGTGCTTTCGCATTCTTCCTGGTTATTACGCTTTTACCAGTTTTCTCTTCTATTTCCTTTCTGGTGTTACCTGCAATGGTACCACCTTATTTTGCTATTTTCCGGTTTTGTTCGAAGGTTTCGGGTTTCTTTTCTTTAGAAATTTCTGTGGTTGTTGCTTCAGCAAGCATATTCAGCTCGGCTTTGGGGGATGGGATGCTTTGTATCAACCTGAAAAGTTGTTCGGTGTCAGCTACATCGGTAAAACGTAATTTTCCATCTTCAGCAACCAATTTCAAACGGTTACAATTTGTAACCGTTTCGTTACCTTCCTTTCGTAGTCTGTTCTTTAAGACTTTCCGATAATTTCTGGCTCCCTGAAAACTTGGTTGTTCAGTTAAAACAGATATAATATCAACAATTGAAAAATACCATTTTTCTTCTTCCTCGCTCCAGACAGAACGGATTTGTTTCTGCTCGAACAGTTTTATTGCGGTTTCTTTTGTCATATTAAAAACGGGTTACATCACATGGGTTTTTTTGAATATGAGGTTCTTTTTCATCATGAAGTCCTTTGGCAAAAGGCAATTGTCGGCATAAACTACGTATTGCCCTGCTTTGGTATTAATGGTGGAAAGGGTATCGTAATCGAGGGTTGTAAGCGATTCCTTTAAAAGGGACATCCCTATGATGGTTGATTACTTTTTCTTTTTCGATCAAATTGAGCGTAGGCATAAATTCTTAGCTTTTCTTTTTGTTATCAATTTTCTTTACGGCCGTTTTCAGCAATGTTGAAGCAACTTCTTACTAAACACACGCAGGCTGCGGATTTGTACACTAACCCGGCTCAGATTGTATTGTCTTGTCAAACAAAGACAAAAATATGCATAAAAACGAAAAGTCGGAAAAATGAACCCGAAACCCTATTTCTGGCAAGTACATTCATTCGTACTTCTGGCTTCTGGTTTCGTACTTTCATCATCGTTTCCCGCAGATTTACGCAGAAGGGAAAATGAAAAAAAGCCATCCAATTTGCGGGCGGCTTTTTCGGATAAGTGAAGACCGGTTTAGTTCATCTTCTGGATATTGAATGTGATGGTTTTAATATCAAATTGCTTATTGTTCAACGCATCATGGTGCCAGAGTTCAAAGTAGTTGTCTCCGCCGGTGGCATTAAAGAGTGAAATCGTTGCGGATATCCGGTATACTCCCGTTGTTGTAACGGTTATCCGGGAATCTGCCAGACTGGTGGTTATATTTAGATTTAAAATGTATAATATCCCCTCGTAACTGTAGCCAGAATATTCGTATCTGTTAACTTCTAAATCAATAATCATTTTTTTGTTAACCTTTTGCTAATCTTTTCACTGGCCTCTGGCCTCTGGCCTCTGACCTCTGACTCTGCTTATCGCTGTAATAAATTTTCCTTTCCTTTGTCAAAAACACATATCCTAACCAACCTGGGTGGATGCAGGAGAAAGAGATCATCGATGGGATCATAGCTGGAAACGAAGCCGCTTTCCGCGAGTTGGTGCACCGGCATCAGTCGATGGTTGTGAATGTCTGTCATCAATTTCTGCAGGATCCGGAAGATGCCCATGATGTAGCCCAGGAGGTGTTCATCGAGGTATTTCGTTCAGCGAGCCGTTTCAGGCATCAATCGAAAATATCAACCTGGCTGTACCGGATTGCGGTCAACCGGTCATTGAATTATCTCCGGAAGAAAAAGCGACATGACTGGATCGAGCGGCTGGATGACCTCATTGCCATGAAGTCGTTTGCTCCGCTGGAGAAGAGCCCGGAGGAGAACAGGGAACAAATGGAGAGTCTCCAGGTGTTACATCAAGCCATCGGCTCCTTACCCGAAAAGCAGCGGGCTGCCATCACCTTAAGCTTTTTTGAGGAGTTGAGCTATAAGGAGATCGCCGATATCCTTAAGATCACGGTGTCGAATGTTGGTGTTTTGATCAACCGGGCCAAAAAAGGAGTACAGGAAAAAGTGTTGCGCTATTATGGGAAACATTACCGCGCGTTGTAATAATCATTGAATTCAGTTGTCAAAAAAATAACCTCACCCAAATGAAATGCAAGCAAATACATAGGCAATTGACCGGAAATATTGAAAAAACACTCGATCCGGTGATTGAAAAGAAGGTTACAGAACATCTTTCCACGTGCAGTAAGTGCTTCTTCCTTTACGAAAGACTGGGAGAAACCCTCAGCATGGCCGGCAAACAAAGCCGTTTATCCGTCGATCCTTTTTTCTATACCCGGCTCATGGCCAGAATGGAGAATGAACAAGCGCCTGTTGCAAGAAAAAGAATCATATCCCTGCAGCCTGTCTTCATGTCCTTTCTGATCTTGTTGTCGGTTGCCTTCGGCATCGCGCTGGGTGGCGGGGCCAATCTGCTGAATCCAACATCATCCTCACAAATACGGATTGAAAACATTCAGTCCTATTCGAAGCAGCTTGGTTTCAATGAGATGGATCAGGAATACCTGGAGCAAACCCTTCTGTTAAATAATGATAAAGAGTAAAACATGGAAACTTCAAATAAAAGAAAACTGCTGATCTGGAGCATTATCATCCTGGTAATAATTAATGTAACGGCACTTGCAACCATTGCCTGGTTCAGGTTCTTCCGGCCGGTGATCCCTCCGGCGGATGTAGCTGTGATCCAACAGGATAACCCACACCCGAGGCAGCTTTACCGGTTCCTCCGGGAAGAATTGGGTCTGACCGCCAGCCAACTGGAGGATTTAAAAAGGGGAGATGAGGAGAATTTTATCCAGACCAGGCTGATTCTGGATGCCTTACAGGAAAAACGAATGGCCATTGTCGAGGAGCTTACGGCTGAGAAACCTGATACTGCCGGATTAAATCGGTTTGCCGCCGAGATTGGCAGCCTGCACCGTTCCCTGAAGATCACGACCAATAATCATTTCCTGAACATCAAAAGGATGTGTAATGCACAACAGCAGGAAAAGCTCAACCGGTTTATCCGGGATATGGCTCCATGTCCGGGCGGAGGCCAGCACAGGCACCGGCATGGGCAAAAAGAACGGCAACATTGAAATGTTAATTATTCCATTTAATCAGTATAAACCTTTTAATATACACTAAAAATGAAAACAACACATGCGAAACAAGCCAGCCTGCTAATCCTTGCCTTTATCATGATCGCAAGTGTAACCAGCCAGGCGCAGCGACCGGGAAGAAATTGCCCCAATGGACCTGGCAGAGCTCCTGCCTGTCATATCCCCGATCTGACCGATCAACAGCAGTCGACCATTGATAGCCTCACGGTCATTCACCTGAAAGAAATGAAAACCTTGCGGAATGAAATGGGAGAAAAAGAAGCCCGCCTGAAAACACTCACCTCAGCAGATAATGCAGACATGGCTGCCATCAACAAGTCGATTGATGAGATCAGTGTGCTGAAAGCCAATATGGCCAAGAAACGGGAAGCTCACCGGCAATCGGTCAGGGGCATGCTGAATGAAAAACAAAGGCTCTATTTCGACACCCACCATGGCCCACATGGTGGAGCGGGATATGGTCCTTATGGGAAAGGTGCAGGAAAAATGGGTGGCAACCGCCCAAGCGGTGGTATGGGATGCGGAGCGAAGAGCAGACCTAATCGATAAGACAAAATTTCAGTTGCTTCTCACCTCCCGGGTAGGTTACCCGAGCAATATAAAGTCCTGCTTTCAAAAACGAGAGCGGGACTTTTTGTTCTCCGGGAAAGATTGACAGGGCGCTTGAAAGCAGATTCCTTCCAGTGAGATCATAAATGGAAAGGTGAACAGGCACCTGATCCAAATTCAAGGCTGATATCATCAATGCATTTTCATGAACCCAAAGTTCCACCTGATCAGTCTGGAGGTTCGATGGAACTCCTACACTATAGTCCAGGAAAAGATCATCAATATACAATTTGGATCCGGGGCCGATAACTTCGACGGCCGTTGAGGAAACAACGATGTTCATTGAGTCCGGGAGGGTGAGGGAGTCGTACTCGATGACCGCTTCAAACAAAGTCCAGTCAGCAACGGTATCCTTGGTACTGAAATAGCCACTGGCAAGGGTGTCCCGGACGGGTCCATTGCGTTTCAAGAGTCCAATGCCGATGAAACAGCTATCTCCTTCAACCGGAAAATATTTGAAGTAACCCTTGAGTTTTGTGGGTTGGTCGTTGCAAGGAACGCCACCGGTAATGATATATTCAAGGGTAGTTATATCGAGGAAAAAATCTCCGAGTGTCATAAACCCGGGGATGACGCCGATCAGCGTGATTTCTTTGGTTTCGAGCAGGGCGGCATAATTCCCGGAGTGAGCAGAACCGGTTCGTTCCACAACTGTTTTTCCAACCCAGGGAATGGTGGAGGTTTCGGCATTGGGAGTATCCCAGTGCTCAGGATCCATGTAACTGCCATAATTGATCCAGGTTTCCATGCCGCTATTGGGGATGGTTGTTTGACCTGAACCGTGTAACGTCATGAAGGTCAATATGAGAACCCAGATGTAAAAGGATGATGATTTTCCCATGATGAGAAGAGGTTTTGAGGTGCAAAGGTATTTTATTATCAGAAAGGTTATTTGGAAATAATAAAATTCCGATCTTTGCACCCTTGTTTTGGATGGTACATCCATTTCTGAACAAATCAGTAGTATAATAAATCAACAAATTACCTATGCCAGCAAAGATTCGGTTACAAAGAAGAGGTAAGAAGGGACAGCCTTTTTACCACATCGTAATCGCGGATGGTCGCGCACCACGGGATGGAAGGTTCATTGAGAAAATTGGCACCTATAATCCACTGACCCGGCCCGCAGAAATCGTCCTCGATTTTGACAAAGCCCTCGATTGGCTTCAGAAAGGGGCATCCCCCACTGACACCGCACGGGCCATTCTCTCTTACAAGGGGATTCTTTACAAATATCACCTGCTCAAAGGGGTGAGAAAAGGCGCTCTGACTGAAGAACAAGCCGAAGCGAAGTTCCAGGAATGGCTTGCAGACAAGGAAAACCGTATTTCCAGCAAGAAGAAGGAGATTGATCTGAACAAGAAAACCGAGAGCAAGAAAAAACTTGATGCGGAATCAAAAGTCCGTGCTGCCAAAGAAGCTGTGGTAGCTGAAAAACTTGCCAAAGCTGCTGCAGCTGCAGCAGCCCAAGAAGCTGAAGAGGTTGCGCCGGCACCCGAGCCCGCACCCGAGCCTGCACCCGAACCTGCACCTGAACCTGCACTTGAACCGGAACCGGAACCTGAACAACCTCAGGAACCGGCAGAACAGAAATAGCATCACCCTCACCGGGCTGCTGAAAAACCTTCATCATGCAGAAGCAGGATTGTTACTATCTTGGTAAGATCCTCAAACCTTACGGCAACAAGGGACATCTACAAATCATCCTGGAAACGGATGACCCTTCCCGCTATATAAAATTGAAGCAATGTTTCCTTGAGATCAATGACTCATTGATCCCCTTTTTTATTGAAGAGATCACCTTACTGGGGGGAACTGCAGCTGCTGTGAAGTTCCTTGACCTGGATGACCCCGGGAGGGCAGAAGCCTTCAGGAATATCACGGTCTATCTGCCACTTGCTGACCTACCATCATTGAAAGGGAAGCAATTCTATCTGCATGAAATCAGCGGGTTTAAAGTCATTGATCAAGAGAAAGGAGAGATCGGGATCATCGCAGGCATCCTCGAGTATCCCATGCAATATATTTTCCGGATCAGTTATCATGACAAAGAGATCCTGATCCCCGTGCATGATGATATTCTGAAGAAGGTAGACCGGAAGAATAAGACCATCTCCATTGTCGCACCGGCAGGTCTGATTGATCTGTACCTGGAATGATACCATGTTCCGGTTTAAGCAACTCAGTGTAGAAGACGACCGGAGTACCATGAAAGTGGGTACTGATGCGGTATTGCTGGGAGCCTGGACCAATGCCGGCAAGGCAGGTGAGATGCTGGAAATCGGAACGGGATGTGGCGTCATTGCGTTGATGCTGGCACAACGATCCAATGCAAGGATCACTGCGATCGATAACGATCCTGACAGTATTCAACAGGCGGGTGAGAACTTCATCAGATCCCCCTGGAAGGAGAGGCTGCAGGCAGTGCATGTTGACATCGGGGTTTTCGATCCTCCCGGAATTGGATTTCATCTGATCATTGCAAATCCTCCATTCTTTTCCCGGTCTTTAAAATCGCCTTCCGAAAAAAAGAATA
>VGGL01000087.1 GCA_016868575.1 Bacteroidota bacterium | reverse complement strand
TCAAATCGCTTGGATAGGTTTTCATAATCGTTTGTTTTATTGGTTATTACAAACTGAAGAAATCTATCCGTCGATTGACGAAAGCCTTTTTACTTTTTATTCACATTCGAATGTTAATCAATACAATGATATTTTATACTTCAATTTTTAAACAGTCTCTTATAATCACTTTCCCGCATTCTGCTAAATATGGCTTGAATAACGAGACCTCTAAAGGTAATTTTACAAAAAAAAGTTCCAAATGACCATCCTTACTCTGGAACTTGAACTTGAACCTGAATTAAAAAAATATTTGGTTTTTCAAATACAATGTATTACTTTTACAAAACTTTAATAACCATCAAAGATGAAAACAAACCTTCTCAAAGCTTTTGCCATGGTTGCCATGTTCCTGATTACAACTTGGACCTTTGGGCAATCCCTCACCCCCACGGTGATTGCTTCTGCCGGCGATTACTATACCGGAACAACAGCATCCTTGAGTGTCACGATCGGTGAGCCGGTGATCGATACCTACACCGGAACCTCTGCCATTCTCAACTGCGGTTTCCAGCAGGGTCAATCGGCCGAATCGCATCTTGACCTGACCCTCTTTCTGGAAGGTTTGTACAACGGCGCCGGCGGCCTGAATAAAGCACAAGACGAGTTTGGCGACCACTGGCCAGGAACCGTTGCCGACCATATCACCGTAAAAATTGCCAAAAACACCCCACCCTATTCCATCCTCCATACGATCAATGATGTAGAACTCAATACCGACGGTTCTGCTGATGTGACATTCCCTTCGAAATACTGTGGAACCAATTATATCGCCATTTTCCACCGGAACAGCATTCAAACGTGGATGGCTTCTCCCATCTCCCTGGCCAACGCAATCACCCACTATGACTTCACCACCAGCGCATCCAAAGCATATGGCGATAACCAGATCCGGTTCGGGACCGATTACGCTATTTACTCAGGAGATGTTAACCAGGATGATGTGGTAGACACCAACGACTTAGGTGACGTTGACAATGACTCGAATAACTTCGTTATGGGTTATGTTTCCACGGATGTGAATGGAGATGGAGTTGTCGACACAAACGACATGGGTATCGCCGATAATAACGGAAACAACTTTATCATGGCGATCGTTCCCTGATAAAAAGCATTCAGGCTTTCCACTGCGCAATCTCCGGCATCCCATGAAACCTGCAGGTTGCGCAGTTTTTTTTACATGAATCTTTCCCCTGAAAACGTTTTTTCATGGTTTCATGGTTTTCAGGAAATTATATACCTTTGTAGAAACAATCAATCTTAAATTAATCCATATGAAATCACGATTCCTTTTTCTCTGTCTCTTTACTATCCTGCTGGTTATTACCGGGTTTTCCAACCCAGTCGGCCAGGATGAAGCCAGAAGAGTTGCAACCAACTTCTACTACGAGCGGGTGAATCAGTTTAATTCCACCCCTTACCGGTCAATCCACGTTGCTGAAACATTCCCTGTAATATCCGACGGTCTTACACTGTACTATGTCTTTAACATGGAACCTGCCGGTTTTGTGATGGTTTCGGCCAACGACGGAGCCATTCCGGTGCTTGCCTACTCCTTTAACAGCAAGTACTACCATGAAAACCAGCCTCCGAACTTCAGGGATTACATCCAGTATTACAAGGACGCCCTTCGCGAAGTGATCACCAAACAACTCCCTGCAGATCAGGATATTCAAGCTGCCTGGTTACATTATTCAGCAATGGATGTAAACAACCTTGACATCTTCAGCGGCAAAGCGGTTGAACCCTTGATCAGCAGCATCTGGGACCAGGATTTTCCTTACAATTCATTTTGCCCTGCCGACCCTGCCGCTTCAGGAAGTTACAATGGCCACTGCCCGGTAGGATGCACCGCCACCAGCATGTCTCAGATCATGCACTACTGGCGCCACCCACACCAGGGACAAGGAGCACATGGCTACGGTTCACCATATGGATATTTGTTTGCTGACTTCGGTGCTACAACGTACGACTGGGATGCCATGTCGAATGATGAAAAGTTGGAAGATGACGCTATTGCTACCCTCGCCTCTCACTGTGGAATTTCAGTCAACATGAACTATGGCCCCAATGGCTCCGGAGCTCAGGTGTCCACTGCCGCATCAGCACTTAAGTCTTATTTCAAATATGCCTCTTCAACCCAATTTGTAACGAGACTTGGATATCCAAATAACAACACTTGGGCAAACCTGATGAAAACAAGTATTGATGCCGGCCGCCCCGTACAATATGCCGGATTTCCTCAAAGTGGCCCCGGACACGCTTTTGTGTGTGATGGGTATCAGGGCAACGGAGCTTACACCGATTACTTCCATTTTAATTTTGGATGGGAAGGCGCTTTCAACGGATATTATCTTCTCAGCAATATCAATCCTGGCGGAGAAAACTTTAATTTCGGCCAGCAGGCAGTAATCAATATCGTTCCGGATGGTGCAACCTATCCATACTTCTGTACCGGGAATACCGTATTGGAAAATACAGATGGAACCCTTGACGATGGATCCGGCCCCGTTGATCCTTATCAGTCAAATGCCAATTGCTCCTGGCTGATCTCCCCGAATGACCTTGTCTCAAAAATCACCCTCCATTTCGTCTACTTTGACACCGAGGCAAATCAGGATATCCTCACGATCTATGACGGCGAAAACAGTTCAGCGCCTGTCCTCGGAACATTCTCCGGCACTAGTATTCCCGCTGATGTTGTTTCTACAGGTGATAAACTCTATATCACTTTTGTAACCAATGGCTCCAATAATGGCAAAGGATGGTTGATGGAATATCAAGCAACGGTTACCCCTTACTGTATATCCAGTACAACTCTGACTGATGAATCCGGCTCTTTTGATGATGGCAGCATTGGTTACCAGTATCATAATCAAACCCTTTGCAAGTGGTTTATCAAACCTACTAATGCTAAAACAGTGACACTAACCTTCTCAGATTTTTCTACTGAACTCACCAATGATATCATTACCGTCTACGACCTTGTAACAAGCACCGTACTGGGTACCTTCTCCGGTTCATCGATACCCGATCCGGTTACATCGGAAAACGGTAAAATGCTCTTAGTCTTCCAAACCAATAAAACGATCAGGGGTGAAGGATGGACTGCCAGCTATACCATTACCGTTGGTCAGGAAGAAAACCAACTGAATAATAGCTTTTACCTCTATCCCAACCCGGTTGACGAAGAACTACATTTTGGATTTGAGCTGAAACAGGCCGGACATATTGATATCAACCTCGTTTCTGCTCAGGGTAAAGTCGTCTATTCACAGCAACTTAATGGATTCAGTGGTTCGCTGGATCGAACCCTCGATGTTACCGGCTACCCACAAGGCGTTTATATTCTCCGGATCCGGTCGGATCATGGGGTGATCAATAAAAAAGTGATCATCCGATAAACTGCCATCAGGTTCACCACATTAGGCACAGTAGGGCACAATAGTTTCGGCTATTGTGCCTTTTTGTTTGGATCCTTTTATCGCAAAAGGTTTTTTGTCCTCTTCACGCCTTTGCGTCTTAGCGGTTATAAAAATCTTTAACTTTGACTTTATTTCAACAATCAACAAAGCCATGAACAAGTTATGTGTAACCAGTATATTCCTTTTTCTGCTCACATCAACCACATTATCGCTCCCCATTGATATATCCCAGGCCCAACAAGTCGCCTGCAACTTCATCAATGCACAACAACATCATTTTTATCCGGAAAAGGAAGAGATCTACTCGATATCTGAAAGCTACATTGAGTTAAATGAGCTGAACCCGCTTCTGTTCATTTTCAACCTCTCCCCCTCCGGTTATGTGGTGGTTGCTGCCGATGACGCATCCTTTCCAGTTTTAGCCTATTCATACGATGGATATCTCAGCAAAAAAAACCGCCCTCCCGCACTTCAAATGTGGCTCGATCATTATCATCATCAAATCGAATGGATCAGGGCAAACGACATTCAGCCAACCCCTGAAATCATCAATGAATGGAGGAGCCTGACAAATACTCCCCTCTTCCGTAATTCGTCATTCGTAATTCGAAATTTCTCCATTGAACCGCTTATCACTTCCATCTGGAATCAGGACATCTACTATAACGAAATGTGCCCCCCTGATCCTGCGGGTCCCGGCGGGCATTGCTATGCAGGCTGCGTGGCCACAGCCATGGGACAGGTTATGTACTACTACCGTTGGCCTGTCACCGGTACTGGCTCCTACACCTACAATTGTCCCGGATATGGAACATTGTCAGCAGATTTTGGGACAACCGCCTACCTCTGGAACAACATGTCCGATGAGATCACAAGCAGCAATGCGGGTGTTGCTGAATTGCTCAATCATCTTGGGGTATCTGTGGATATGCAGTATGGTCCGAACGGGTCAGGGATGTACAATCACAAGGCTGCCTATTCCCTCCGAACCTATTTCAAGTATTCTCCGCAAACCCTATATGTATACCGTGACAGTACCACCATGGACTGGGACAGCCTGTTGATTGCCCATTTAGACCGGAAAATGCCCATGTATTATGCCGGATGGTCAGTACCCAACATCAATGGACATGCTTTTGTTTGCGACGGGTATCAGGGAACCGATTACTTCCATTTTAACTGGGGATGGAGCGGTTCTTTCAATGGATATTTTTACACCAACAACCTTAACCCCGGCGGAAATAATTTCAACCTTGCCCAGGAGGTCATCATCAATTGCTTCCCGGATACGGTAGCATACACCTATCCGTTATATTGCACAGGGACCAAAACGCTCACCTATAGGGCAGGAAGCATTGAGGATGGCAGTGGCCCGGTGGATGATTACCTGCCAGGGACCAACTGTAGCTGGCTGATCGATCCGCAGAATATCCAGGATTCAATCACTGACATTACCCTCGATTTCGTCAAGTTCAACACCAATCCATCTGACCTTGTCAATGTTTATAACGGGGATTCTTCTTCGTCACCCTTACTGGGCAGCTTTTCAGGATCAGCCATTCCTCCTTCTGTAGCAAGCACAGGAAACAAGATGTACATCACATTCACCTCGGCCTCTGGTTCATCCAATGAAGGATGGTATGCAACTTACACTACCACTTCCCCTGAATGGTGCAGTGGAACCACAACGATCTCCAACGAAGGAGACACGATCAGCGATGGTAGCTATTCATTCAACTATCATAATAGTACAAACTGCAGATGGAAAATTCACCCACCATCAGAAGCTCCGATCACCCTGTATTTCTTAACATTCAATACCGAGGAAGAAAATGATGTGTTAAAAATACTTGATCAGCAGTCGGGGACTTTGCTTGCTGAATATTCAGGCGCCTTCATACCACCCAATGTTCCTCCCCCTGTAATATGTAACAGTGGAAAGATGTTCCTGGTCTTCTCCTCCAACCAAACCATCACCGCCCAGGGCTGGGAAGCCTATTTTGTAACACCATTTACAGGGATTAATGATGAACCCGGAATGAAAGAAATTCGCATATTCCCTAACCCAGCAATTGATCTTATCACAATTGAAATGAATAATTGTCCGCCCGGAACAATTGAAATTGATCTGTATAATGTCCAGGGGATAAAATGCTCATCTCATACTTTCAATCACAGTTCGATTAAATTTGAAGGATCAATTGGTCTTTGTGAGTTACCCAGTGGATTGTATTTTATCACAGTGAGAACTGCATCACAGACTTATTGGAATAAACTTTTTAAAATATAACTTGCCTATTCTGTTTATTTGTCTTTCATAAGATCATATGGTTCCTGATTTACATGATACCTCTCCTATTGAAATTGCTAGGAAAATCCGGAATGCAGCAACTGAAGCCTTGAATTTTCAAGGGAAACCCGAAGCCAGGCTAAGGGAACTTGTGGCTCCCCTTTGGGATACTTATATTCGTTCAAAAAGGATCAATTTGAATTTTTATCCAAGAGATGAAAGGCAATTAGCCAATGGTCGCCCTGACACGGTTTTCAATCAGCTCATCCTTGAATATAAGA
This sequence comes from Bacteroidota bacterium, assembly GCA_016868575.1. GTDB lineage: Bacteria > Bacteroidota > Bacteroidia > Bacteroidales > FEN-979 > VGGL01. The sequence goes on along the minus strand of VGGL01000087.1, from coordinate 4,312 downwards.
AACCAGGAACGATCCATCCCAAAAATGAGAAAAACAGGAAGCTCATTTCTCAGGTGCAGGGATATATTGAAGACCTTGCAAAAGAGGAACGCTGGAAAGATGAGCGTTTGCTTGGGGTAGCATTTGACGGCAACTATTTCCTTTTTATCTATAAAGTCAAAAAATGGATTGAAGAAGAACCCATTGCGGTATCTGAAAAAAGCGTTGAACGGTTCCTCGAGATGCTGGAGAAACTCACTTCAAAAGCAGCGCTGGTCCCTGAAAATCTTATTCGTGATTTTGCCGTTGGTTCAGGTTCGAGAAATTTCATTGCGTCCAATGCGATCAGGGCCTTTTATTTTGCATTAACCTCAAACACCCATCCACGGGTTAAAGTTTTTTTTGAACAATGGGCGTTGCAATTTGCCGAGGTACATGGAGCCTTGGAGAATAAAAAGTTTGACGCTCAGACCCTTTTTAAATCCTATGGTTTCAGGAAGGAGGAACAAAGAGATTTCAACTTTTTGGCATTCTTCTTTGCATTGGATACATATTACGGCTTGCTGATGAAACTGCTTGCCTACCAGGTGGTTGGATTTTACACACTAAAAGATATTGCCGGATTGCCGCTATCTGAATGGGATAAATTGTCATCTGACCAATTACTCGATAAACTACAAGTCCTGGAAGAAGGTGGAATATTCCGTGCAGAACCTCTGAATATCCGCAATTTTTTGGAAGGTGATCTGCTCTCCTGGTATCCGGATGTCTGGAATGATGGCATTGAGAAATCAATCCGCGATATTATTGACCGGTTGAACCAGTACGATCCGGAAACCATGGAAATATTACCGGATCAAACCAGGGATATCCTGAAAAAACTTTACCAGTTCCTGGTTCCAAAACAGATACGCCATGATCTTGGGGAATATTACACACCAGACTGGCTTGCAGAGAGATGTCTTAACCAGGTTGGATACGGTACAAAAGATCCGGATCTTTTCAAGAAAAGGGTGCTTGATCCCGGATGCGGTTCCGGAACCTTTTTGATTCTTGCAATCAAGCGGCTGAAAGAACATGCCAGGCTAAAAAAAATTGATCCTTCTGAAACGCTGCTGCAGATAACAAAAAATATAGTTGGCTTTGACCTCAATCCACTGGCAGTTATCTCTGCCCGCACGAATTACTTGCTTGCCGTAGCTGATTTGCTGAAACATAAAAAGGGGGAACTGACCATCCCGGTGTATCTGTGTGACAGCATCAACCCGCCCAGCGCCAAACACCAGGATGAACTCTTCGACCAGCAGGCAGGCCATTACCAGATATCCACCAGCGTAGGAACTTTCCGTTTTCCTGAAGCCCTTGTTCAACGCGCAACAGTGCAACAGGTTACCTTACTGCTGGAAGATTGTGCAAAGAAAAAATTAGCCACCACTCAGTTTCTTGATCGCGTTCACCGGGAACTGAAGACAACCGAAGACCGCAAAAACATCGATCTGGTCCTTGGTGAAACCTATGAAAAACTACTTGAACTCGAACGAAAAGGCATCAACGGCATCTGGGCCAGGATCATTAAAAATGCCTTTGCCCCCCTCTTTTCAGGAATCTTTGATTTTATTGTGGGAAATCCGCCATGGGTGAATTGGGAAGCGCTACCAAATGAGTATAGAAATAATATAAAATTCCTTTGGCTCTATTATGGGCTTTTCACTTTAACTGGTGGTGAAGGTAGATTAGGTGGAGGAAAGAAAGATATTTCGATGCTTATGCTGTACGTGAGTATTGACAAGTATTTAAGAGATAGCGGAAAACTTTGTTTTATAATAACTCAAACTATTTTCAAAACTCAAGGAGCTGGAGATGGTTTCCGAAGATTTAGAATCGGAGAATCAAGTAAATTCTTTAAAATTAATGGCGTTGAAGATCTTGTCGATATTCAACCTTTCGAAGGTGCTACAAATCAAACAGCAATTATATTACTTCAAAAAGGCCAAAAAACTGAGTATCCTGTTAATTATACTCTATGGATTCACAAACCGAGAACATCAGTTTTATCTGACGATGCACTTGAAGATATCTTCCCAAAAACAATACGAATAAACCATAAAGCACGGCCGATCTCGGGTACTACTAACCAATGGATTAATGCAAGGCCATTGGCATTAAATTCATTATATAAAATACTAGGGGTTTGCGAGTTTAAATCAAAGTGTGGCATCGTCACTGGAGCTAATGGAGCTTTCTGGATCAAGGTTCTTCAGAAAGAAGGGAATTATCTTGTGCAGAATGTTCCAGAAATAGTCAAATTCAAGAAAGTATATGATATTCCTGAAGTTCATTACTGGGTCGAACCTGATCTTGTTTTTTACTTATTAAGAGGCTGTGACGTTCGTCGATGGCATTCTTCTCCCTCTATTAATATTATTATTCCACAAGATCCTATAAATAGAATTCCAATAAATTTGGATCTAATGCAAAGAAAATATCCAAATACATTAGAATATTTACGAAATTTTGAAAGTATTCTAAGGAAAAGACCAAGTCATGTATTCAAACAATCAGAGGGTTATCCTTTCTATGCAATGTTCGGAATTAGTGAGGATACATTTCTGCCAAATAAGGTTGTATTTCGCAAAATTGGTGAAGATATGATTTCTTGTGCGGTTCATCCAGAGAATGAAGCTATGAGTATCGTAGCAGATCAATCATTAAATATTATACCAACTGATTCAATTACAGAATCGTATTATTTATCTGGCGTTCTCAATTCGCTCCCAATTCGGTGGTACATTAAATCGACTGCAACTAGAAATGTCCCTTCTCAAATAATTTCTGATATTCGTATTCAAAGATATAATACGAAAGATATTCTTAATAATGAAATGTCTCGAGTTTCAAAATTATGCCACGAAAAGGTCGCAGCAGGAATTTCGGTGACCGATCTGGAGGAGCAGATTGATGAGTTGGCTGCAGAACTGTGGGGGTTAACGAAAGAAGAGATGAGGGATATCAAGGAGAGTTTGGAGGAGATGAGATAATTTCAATAATAGCAGGATTATCATGAGAGAAAGCATAGAAATATTACTGCAATCGGGAGAGGGCCAATATATTGAGTATAAGGGTTGCTTTGATAAAAAGGACAGATCGGCACCAAAACCAAGGTCATTTAAAGAAATCGCAAAGGATATTGCCATTTCCCTTGCCGAATTTGCTAATGCTGATGGCGGAGTTCTTTTATTGGGAGTTGAAAATGATGGAACCATAACGGGATCACCTTATCGTGTCGATGATATTGAGCGTATCAAACATATTGCTGCTGATTCATGGAAAAAGAAAGTACCTTATCAAGTGGTTAAAACAATTCCCTCTTTATGATTTGAATGCATACCAGCGTAGAATCCTGGCCTATTGCAAACAATCCGGGAAAGACTCCTTTGCCTTAAGAGATTACATCCGTGAAAATAAGGTAGAAAAAGAAGTTGCGAAAAAGGAAATTCAAAACATGTTGACTCTGGGGATTATACAAGCTGCTGGAAAGCGAAAGGGAACACATTATTATCCCATGGCAAGAGGCAGCAGTATTGAAGACAAACTAAGGGTCTACTTCACACATAAACAATCTTTAAAGAATGCTGATTTCCGGAATCTGATGGGCGATATTGACCGGTTAGCTGCTATGCGAAAGTTAAATACTCTTGTTGAAAGGGGAATTCTAAGAAAAGAAGGGAAGGGTAAGGGAACCCGATACTTCCCCTCACTCAACTTTATCTAGATTATAAAGTGACATAAATGATCATATATATGAATCAAAAAAACAAAAAATAGCACTTATTTGATTGACAAACAATACAATATGTCGTTTTCATAACCATGTAACTAAATCCATACCCAAAAGGACTCATAAGGAAAAAACCCACGATAAAAATGAAATGGAAATGAAAAAGGATAATAAAGAGTAACCAAGATGGTAACCAAGTCGAGAGTGTTTATTGACATGCCGTTCCTTGAGAATTATTATTCTATATATTTGATTAAGAATGCTTTATTTGTGATTCAATAGGTTTTGATCTATACCCGTTACCTTCTTGGGTAACTAAGTCAGTAACTAAGTCCGAAAATGAGTTTGAGTTAAAACTTTCATAAACTAACATAAAAACACATAAATATGCATCAAGATACATAAAAAAACATTTAGAAAAATTGATATTCAATAACATAACTATATTTCATAAATGAAATAAGAGACTGTTTAAAAATTGAAGTATAAAATATTATTGTATTGATTAACATTCGAATGTGAATAAAAAGTAAAAAGGCTTTCGTCAATCGACGG
>VGGL01000086.1 GCA_016868575.1 Bacteroidota bacterium | reverse complement strand
TTTCAGGTCATACGATTTAATCCGGAAGTTGGCGATGTTGGCATCGAATACCCTTTTACCAAACTTGAACCGTTTTGAATCCATGTCAGCATCTCCGATCCTGATCATCCCTTCCCCGGTGAGACCCGCGGGGGTCAGCGCCAAAGTACCATCAAACAGCGATAGATCTTTGTACATGGCCATCATTTTTCCGGCAGTTGTCATGGTGAGCGAGTCGGATTTGGGATACCACCGCCCGTTCAGCGAATCGCCGGTGACCGCCGGGAAGGCAACATCCGCCAGCTGCTGCTCCTGGATGGTGAACCGGGTGTTGCTCGACTTCAGCAACTCCGGGAGGAAGGTGATATCTTTTGACTGGCTCGTGGAGGCCAGGTAATGGTAGGTTCCATCACCCTTCAATCCTTTGTTTGAAAGGCTGAGATCGGAGATAAAGGTGCCTTTCCCTTCATAGATGGGAAGCCCGTCCTTCGTGGTTCGCAGGTTGAAACCAAGGGAATAATCATCCTGGACGATCAGCGGTTTTTCGATATCGGGGAAGATACCCGCAGATACCAGCCGGCCTCTAAACCGGATGCTGTCGGTTGGGAGCCGGTCGATGCCTTTCATGTTGAACGGAAGAACCTCATAATAAAACTGATCCCGATGATAGGCGCCATCCTGGATTTTCTTGTTGTCATAGAAGACGGAAGAAGAATTCCGGCTGGTGAATTCAGGGTAATCCTTCATGGCTTTCACGCCCGATTTATTGGAGGGATGGTCGATCAGCAATTCGCCACTGAGGTCTGCAATTACCGACTTGACCTTGACCAGGGGATACTGTCCCTTTTCATCTCGTTTTCGGGAGAAAACGAAGATGGCCATGGAATCCACGACTGGCATATTGAATTTAAAGCCAGCATAGTCGAAAGAGCAATCTTTGGCATAAAAATCAAAGAGTCCTGCTTCCACCTTGCCGGTAAAGACCATGTCGCGGTTACCACGCAGGACGAGTTCCTGGTTGGCGGGAAAGATGGCGACCCGCTGGGAATCACTCACATTGATCTCCGGGACACCACGGAGGAGCAGATCATTATTGGCCATGTTCAGTGTAGCATTGCTTTTGCCGGTGATCACCGAACTGAAGCTGATCATGTCGTAGTCCTTTTTCTTGTTCTTTGCATCAATGTAGTCGAAGAGCTTATCCTTCAGGATCACGCGCTTGTCATCGCTATCGTAGATGAGATATCCGTGATATGAGAGCCTGATCAGCAGCGCTTCCACTTGTTCGGGAGGCTTCTGCAGGCGGCCTCTCACCTCATCCAGGCTGAAATCGCGGGTCTTGGCATGAAGACTCATGTTTTTCAGTAAATACAGCGGATTTTGTTCATCCAGCCCCTGGAGGTTGTCGTATCTTCGCTCCGCATAGAAGTTGGCTGATTCGATCACTGCCTTCCCCTCCCGGTTGGTGGCGCTGATGGCCTTGAAATCGATGAGCGGCTTGGTGATGTCCCAAACGATGCCTTCGCAATAAATATCGACCTTATGGTAAGAATCGAAAAAAGGGCTGGTCTTGGTGGTGAAGCTCTCCTCTCCCGACAGGGATATTTCTTTCTTTCCATCCAGGTATTTCATTTGAAGCCCCGGATGAAAAATGGAGTCGATCAGATTCTCCGCCGTGTCGTGGATCATGTAGATCACAACGGCGGCTTTGGATGCGTCGATGCGGTCTTTCCGGATGATGAAATGTTTGGCGTTGACTTTCATCAGCAGCTTTTGATCCTTGAAGATGGTGAGTTTCGCATCCCCCTTTTTCTCTCCTGATCCGATCACCTGGGCTCCCTCCATCTCAAATCCCCCTTCATAGTTCACTTGTTTGAATATGTTGGGAAAGGTGATCGTCTTCTCATAGGAGGAAAACCTGGGGTAGGTGGCTTTTTCAGAAGAAGAGATGGTCATGACTTTATCCTCCAGCATGCCTTCAAGAGGTGCTTTGAAATAAAGTTGATTGATCAACTGCACGGAATCGGCTTTGTATTGCGAGAACCGCAGGAATATCTCGTAATTTGAAAGCAGGGCATAAACGGTTGCCGCATCAAGTCCTGATTTCATCCAGGTGACTTTCCCCCCCTTCCCTTTCCAAAGGTTCAGTGTCGGGAAAAAGATGCCGGAAGTGGCGTAGATATTCAGACTGTCGCGGCTGGAAAAGCAAGTGAGATCCGTATTTTGAAAGATCAGGTAAGGCACGGTATCCACCACGATGGTGAATGATCGGTTTCGGGCTTTCCAAATCGTTGAGCCTGATTGGTAGAGGAGGTTATCCCCGAAAAGGGTGATGCTCAGCTCAAGGAAGGAGAGAAACCTACGCTGACTTTTCTCCTCCAGAAGTGTTTCCATCCCTTTGATCCAGGCATTGAAGTTGGAAGGGGTTTGCTGGGATCCCTGGAGGTTGATCAGGGCCATCAGGTAGTGGTAGAAATCCGTATAGGCGCGCACCCGCTTCTTCAGCATCTGGTCAGATAAGGCGAGGATCCGGGTTTGCTGTTCCGGGTCAAATTTCCCCGTATTCCACAGGTCAGCGAATTCTTTCAGCTTCTTTTCACAGTCCTTCCGGTTCACATCATTCACGAGCTGAAACAACTGGTCCAGCTCACCAACAAACTTGGTTGGTTCGCCTGAAAAGGAGGTCAGCTTTTGCCCCGAAACCCCGATGGAAAACATTGCTAAAAAAAAGCATAAGAGGTAAAAGTATCTGTTCATGCCATATCCTTGTTTTCTTTTACAAATTTCAGCATCATCCAGCTGTTTTTGGTTCTTTCCCCAATGCAATGCAAACGGTTTTCTCCAGCAGTTTGTTTTATGATTTTTCCATCGTGATCATAAAATCCACTCAGGAGCAAAACACCTCCTGTTTGGAGTGTCTCAGCATATCCGGGCAGGTGGTCCAGCAGGATATTCCGGGTAATATTGGCAAAAACCATGTCGAATTGCTGATCCCGGATCAAATCAAGGCTTCCCAATTTTATTTCGATATCCTTCACCTTGTTAAGCATAAGATTCTCTTCCGCATTGCGATACGCCCATTCGTCGTTATCGATGGCCAGGCCTCCAACGGCGCCCATTTTTGATGCCAGTATAGCCAGCACGGCCGTCCCGCAACCCATGTCGAGTATCTTCTTGTGATTGCAATCCAGGGTCAGGATCTCTTCGATCATCAGGAAGGTGGTCTCATGGTGCGCCGTACCAAACGACATTTTGGGTTCAATGACAATGTCATAAAGGATCTCTTTCAGCGGTTTGTGAAAAGGGGCCCGGATGAGACATTCCTGGCCGAATTGAACCGGCTCATACTGGCTTTCCCAGAGTGCGTTCCAGTTTTGGTCTTGCAATAACCCTGCTTCGTAAGCAAATCCATGTTCCCGGGAAAGGGCAGATAGCAATGCTGTCATGTTTACACCTGTTGATGCCGGGAAATAAGCGATGAGCTGCTCTCCGGTTTCTTCGAAGCCTTCAAAGCCCGCATCAGCAAGGTATGCGATAAGCTGGTCGACACTGACACCAGCCTTCTGGAGGGGAACCTTAACCTGGAAATATTCCATCAAACCGACTGGATGATCTTCAGGAACTCTTCTGCCTTCAGCGATGCGCCACCGATCAGTCCGCCGTCGACATCCGGCTGGCTGAACAATGCGCCGGCATTCGACGCATTGCAACTGCCACCATATAAAATGGTCATCTGATGGGCAATATCCTGGCCATATTTAGCGCCAATCAGGCGCCTGATGTAGGCATGCATCTCCTGTGCCTGCTCCGGTGTTGCGTTTACCCCTGTGCCGATGGCCCACACCGGCTCATAGGCGATGATCAGGTTGGAAAATTCCGAGGGAGGGAGTATAAATACCGCCTTTTCAAGCTGCATCTTTACGACTTCCAGGTGATTGCCAGCTTGTCTTTCAGGCAACACCTCGCCACAGCAATAGATGGGTGTGATGTTGTTGTGGATCGCAACGGCGACCTTCCGCCCGATGAGTTCATCGTTCTCCTCAAAATACTTCCTTCTTTCGGAGTGGCCGATGATACAATAGTCGATATTCAGGCTGGCCAACATCGGCGCAGAGATCTCCCCTGTATAGGCCCCAGATTCGTGCTCGGAGATGTTCTGTGCACCCACAAAGAAACTGCTCTCTTCGCTGATGTCAATGGCCATCTCCAGGTAAATAGCAGGAGGACAAAGGATCACCCCAACCTTATCCTCCTCCATCTGCTCCAGTCCATCAGCAATCTGGTGCATCAACTCCTCGGCTTCCGTGAAAGTCTTATTCATCTTCCAGTTACCGGCAACGATTTTTTCTCTCATATAGCTATTATTAAGCGTTTGATAATCTTACCCTTGGATCAAGAACACCATAGATGATATCGATCAAAATGTTGATCAAAACCAGGATGACGGAGATAAACAGCACAGCGCCCATCACCACCGGAAAATCATATTTGTCTAGTGAATTAACCAGCACAGATCCCATCCCCTTCCAGTCGAAGACATATTCCACGAACACCGATCCGGCAAGGAGTGATGCGAACCATCCCGAACCGGCAGTAACAACCGGATTGAGGGCATTCCGCAACGCATGCCGGAAAAGGACCCGCCTGTATGGCAACCCTTTGGCTTTGGCAGTTCGGATATAGTCTTGCGACAGAACATCGAGCATGGAGCTCCGGGTCAGCTCCACAAGCACTGCCAATGGCCGGATGCCGAGGGTCAAGGCAGGAAGTATCAGGTTTTTTAAATCGAGATAGGTACCTCTCCCCAGGTCATCGACGGCATAAAGGGAACCGAACATGTTCAAACCGGTATATTCGGCCAGGAGAAAAGCAAAGATCCAGGCGATCAGGATAGCGGCCAGGAATGAGGGAAGCGACATCCCAAAGACGCTGATGACCAGCAGGGCACGGTCAATGAAGGTATCTTTCCACACTGCACATACCACCCCGAAAAGGATTCCGAAAAAGAAGGCGAAAGCCATGGCAGTGACCGCCAGGATCAGTGTATTCGGAAACGCCTCCAGGAGGATCTCCGACACGCTCCGGTTGGTTTGGTACGACCGCCGTATGTACGGCGCCTTCAATACCAGTCCGGCGCCTGAACTGACTTTGAACAGAACCATGCTGTGCCGGTATTTCTCCGGATTCAAATACCAATAACTATGCGCATCAGAAATATGATGAAATGAGATGGGCGACAGGTCGTTGAGAAAATTGAAGTACTGTGTCGTGAGTGGCTTGTCCCTGCCCAAATCCCGGTTGATGGCCTCCACGGATGCGATATCTGCCCTTTGTCCCAGCATCATCCGGGCAGGATCGCCCGGCAAAACGTTGAACAGGATAAAGATCAGCGTGATAACCCCGAAAAGAACGAGGAAACCATAGAAAAAACGCCGCAGGGTATAGTTCAGCATTTCTTTTTCGTATGCTTACAGGGCTTCCGCCGAAAGATATGATTTGTCTACCTCTTCAAAAGCAGGAAAATCGCGGAAAGACCACTTATCCACGATCACACCGCCCTTGAGCAGGATCAGTCCGGGATTGGACCTGACCATGGTCTTCAAAACCACATCATCGGCCAGATACCACTCGAAATAGAAATTGTGTGAAGCCTGGAATTTCTCGATCTCCTCCGGCAGGGCGCTGGTCAACACGATAAAGGTGGCCCCTCTTGCGGTAACCTTTTCCCCAAATGAACGCATTTGTGAGAAGGCTGCAGTGTCGGCCTTTGCCAGATCGGAAGTGGATAGAAAGAAGGTGTAACCGCTACCGGACAGGAAAGCCTGGGTGAGGTCGTTACCGCTTGCATCTTCGATCTTCAGCGATTTATGTTCTGCATCTTCCGGATTTTCCATCCGCTGCTCCACAAATTCCCAGGCAGCCATCCAAGCCGTATCATTCCAGGGATAATTGGGCGATAAAAACTCTTTGGTCTCTCCTGTTTTCTTGTTCTTGTACTTCACAAAGAAACGGATTGGTTTTTCCTGCTTCTGGCTCAAGTCCGTTCCTTTTTTCCAGCCTGTGAAATCAATGGGTGGCAAATAGCTCACATTCCTGATACAAAACCCGGTAAAGATCAGGATGGTCATGACTAAAACGATCACCCCGGTGGATGGGAGTAACAGCCCTTTGAAATGATTCCTTTGCTGGAAAACGACAAGGGTCGGAATCAGCAGGATGATGTTTTTAAAGAAGGTCTGCCAGTTGGTCAATTTGATGGCATCGCCAAAGCAACCGCAGTCGGGCACCGGATTGAAAAGGGCATCGTAAAAGGTTACCAGTGTGAAGAAGATCATCATCAGAAGCAACAGGTAAGATGTCAACCGTACCTTTACATTCAGCAGCATAGAGATCCCCAGCATAAACTCGATGACACACAAGGCGATGGCCAGCGAAAGTGCAAACGGCATGGCCCATTCCGTTCCATAAGCCAGGAAATAGTCCTGAATCCGGTACATGGTGCCCAGGGGATCGACGCCTTTGACAAATCCCGAAAAGACGAAGACCAGCCCGACTAAAATCCGGCACAGGTGGCGCAATGTTTTCATGGTTGTTTAGAATTTTCTTTCGATTCCAGGATCTGGATCAGGGCGAACACTGCATAGTTGATGATATCGAGATAATTGGCTGCAACCCCCTCTGATACAAAGGTCTTCCCGTTGTTATCCTCGATCTGTTTGATGCGCAGTATCCGCATCAGGATGATGTCGGTGAAGGAACTGAGCCGCATGTTGCGCCAAATCTCACCATAGTCATGGTTCTTATCAAGCATCAGGGTCTTGGCTTCCGACACATGTTTGTCATAACTCTCCAGGATGTTCTGCTGGCTGACCTCATCATGTTCCCCTGCGCCCCATTCCAGTTGGATCAGCGCCATTACCGAGTAGTTGAGGATGCCCATGAACTCAGGCCTGATGCCCTCATTCACCCGGCTGACACCGGTTTCATCAATATTTCTGATTCTTGTGGCCTTGATGAAGATCTGATCGGTGATCGATCGGGTCCGAAGAACCCGCCAGGAACTTCCATAGTCCTTCATCTTGTCGGAAAAGACCTTCCGGCATGAGGCGACCACCTGGTCATATTGCTGTAACGTTTTTTGCATAGCCGATAAGTGAGATAATGAATACCTTTGCTTTTTCCGTAAGATATTCTGATGCGCATCCGACGGGGTAAAGATACAGTTTTTTCCGGGAACGGAACATCCGGCCATCATCAATTTATATCCACATTTTTTCCACCCCGGATCATGGGAATCCTGAATTTAACACCCGATTCTTTCTTTGATGGCGGCTTTTATCCGACCATGAAAGAACAGTTGCAACAGGTGGAAAAGATGATCCTGGATGGGGCCGATATCATCGACCTCGGTGCCGTTTCTTCACGCCCAGGCTCCGCACCGCCCGACGCAGGCGAAGAAATTGCCCGGTTGCTGCCTGCATTGAAGCAAATCAGGAAATCTTTCCCTGACATTGTCCTGTCGACCGATACCTACCGCTCTGAGACAGCTCGTGTGGCGATGGAAAATGGCGCAGATATGATCAACGACATCTCAGGCGGGGTGCTGGATGACCATATGTTTGACCTGATCGCCCGCGTCCAGGCTCCCTACGTGCTGATGCACATGAAAGGCAACCCGCTGGTCATGCAGGTGAACCCTGAATATGAAGATGTGGTGGAAGAGGTACGCCAATTTTTCATCCGGCAGACAGAAACGCTGAAAACCAGAGACTTCAATAAAATCATTTTAGACCCCGGGTTTGGCTTCGGAAAAACGATCGCCCACAACTATCAGCTGCTGAACCGGCTGTCTGTTTTCAAGGATCTGGGGTATCCGCTGATGGTTGGCATTTCACGCAAGTCGATGATCTACCATGTGCTGGAATGCAAGCCCTGGGACGCGCTCAACGGCAGTACCGTGCTCAACACCGTGGCCCTGCTGCAGGGAGCGGACATCCTGCGGGTACACGACGTCAAGGAAGCGCGGGAAACCATCCGCCTTGTCTCTGAATTAAAAGGAAATACCTAACTTTGCTGAAATTTCTGATCGGCGGGCATGCACTCCTTTTTCTTCGATTCTTTCACCCATATCCGTATCATCGATATCATCGATGTGATCCTGGTGGCCATCCTGCTGTATGAAGTCTATAACCTTGTAAAAGGCACCTCAGCCATCAAGATCTTCATCGGGATCATCTCAGCCTATCTCTTGTGGAAGATCGTGAAGATTTTGAAGATGACCCTGTTAACAGAAATCCTGGGGACTTTCTTCAGCGTTGGGGTCATTGCATTGATCGTAGTCTTTCAACCGGAGATCCGGCAGTTCCTGCTCTTGCTGGGAAATACCAGACTTATCCGCACCACCCGGGGAAAATTCCTTTTCTGGAAGCTCAACGTGAGCCATCCGATCAATGTGAACCTGGATAAGATCATCGTGGCATGCAAGAAAATGGGTGATACCAACACCGGCGCTCTCATCGTGCTGACACGGCAAAATGAGTTGAAAACCATTGTTGATACCGGCGAATACATCGAAGCGGCCATCTCTGAGCAGTTGATCGAGAATATCTTTTTCAAGCACAGCCCGTTGCATGATGGCGCCATGGTCATTGTGGGCCATGCGATCCGGGCTGTACGGTGCATTCTTCCGGTGTCAAACAATCCAAAGATCCCTGCCCATTTCGGACTCCGGCACCGGGCAGCCATCGGCATCACCGAAAAATCGGATGCCATTGCCATCGTCGTTTCTGAAACCACCGGAAAGATCACCTGCTGTATCAGCGGAGAGTGGACAGAGGACGCCTCTGCAGCGGAACTTACAAACAGACTGGTTGCAGAACTTAACCGGTAGCGTCTATTTCCCGGTGATGTTTTTCTGTTTTGCCTCTTCGGCCATCCTCACACTGTCCTCGTATTTCCTGGCTTCAATCTCCCGGATGATCTGATCGGGGGTTTTTCCCAGGTTTTTTATCGCCATCTCTGCATCATCAGCCAGCTCGTGATCAGGATATTGCTTGATAAAGACAAGATAGAGATCCTTGGCTTTCAAGATGTCTCCAACGTTGTTCTCCATCACAAAAGCCTTCATGAAACAGGCCAGAGGTACATGGAAATCTTTGGGATATTGCCGGATCAGCTGATCATACATTTGGATCGCCCTGTCGGGTTTGCCGGTGTTGGAAGCAAGACTGGCCGATTTCAGGAGGTAGGCAGGAGCCAGCGTATCGGTTTTATGCTTTTTGATGTACGATTCGTAAGCATTCAGTAATGAATCTGCACGCTCCGTGGTGAATGCATTGGGTTCGAGGGCGTAGAGCCGGTTTTCAAGCGCTGTAATCTGCTGCGCTTCCTTGTCCTTCCCCGTTCCGCAGGATATAAATCCGAGAACTAATCCCAGCAGGGCGATGGTTACAATTTTCTTCATGGTATGGTGGTGTTTATCTTTTTTTCTGAAGCGGAAATACCATCCGATACGACACATCCACATTGCCGGCGGAGATATCGGTAAGTTTTCTTTTCAACAGCATCTTTTTCAGGGGACTGATCCTGTCGGTCATCACAACGCCCTGAATATGATCATATTCGTGCTGGATGATCCGTGACAGGACCCCGTCATATGTTTCATCGACCGGTTGAAAATGTTCATCAACGTACCGGATATGGATCACCTGTTTGCGCAGGATATCCTCCCGGAGGCCGGGAAAACTCAGACATCCTTCATTAAATATCCAGGGTTCTCCTTCTTCCAGATAGATTTCAGCGTTGATGAAAACCTTCTTAAACCCTTTGGTTTCCGGATATTTTTCTGCATAAGGCTCGGCATCAATGATGAACAACCGGATAGAATGGTTGATCTGAGATGCGGCCAGGCCAACCCCATCAGATGAATACATGGTCTCAAACATGTCGCTGATCAACTGTGGCAGTCCAGGGTGGTCCTTTTCGATGGGCTTGGCCACTTTTTTCAATGCCGGGTGACCGTTGGCAACGATGGGTAATATCATGTATCAAGTCCTCTCATCTTTTTCATGGTCAATGATTCCATATATGACTGCAGCAGGATGATCGCACTCACCATGTCCACCAGGGCTTTATCCTGCCTGACCGACTTTCTGGCCCCGGCATCAAGGATAGCCCTCGACGCCATCCGGGATGTAAAACGCTCATCCATCCGTTCTATTTTAAGATTCGGAAAACGCTTCTTCAACTTCCTGGAAAAGGCATCTGTTATGGCTGCTGACTCCGAAGGAGTGTTGTCCATCTGCATGGGCTGACCGATCACAATACATTCCACCGTATGCTTCAACAGGTATTCGTCGAGGTAAGTGAATACCTTGTCCATAGCCACCGTGGCGAGTCCTGTGGCAATGATCTGCTGCTCATCCGTCACCCCAAGCCTA
>VGGL01000085.1 GCA_016868575.1 Bacteroidota bacterium | reverse complement strand
CTGCATCACCTCGTTCCAATAGTTCATCAGATGCTGGTAAACATCGTAATGATCCAGCAAATGCTTATTGGCGTAGCATCGCAGGATGTCTTCCGCGATGACCTGAATGACCTGTTTCGGTTTCAGACCCACCTTCAGGTCTTTCAGCAGCCGGGTGTTGCGATCCTTCCAGTCACCGAAGACGGCGTCCATTTCAGCCCTGAAGGCAACAAATTCAGGATGGGTGAAGATGGTCTGTTTGATGTTGTCCTTCGGGATGCTGAGGTTACAATACTTTGGGCGGTCGCTTCCGGCAAACAACACCGATTTAAGCGATGGATAAACGTTCCAGTAACTTTCCAGGGCATCCATGTCGGACATTGGAATTCCACCCAGCAAATGGGCTTCGATATCCTGGATATCTTCCGGTTCCTGGCTGTCGATATAGCGGGGAATATTCAGGTTGAAGTCGTTTTTCGGGTCACTGATCTCCGGCACCGGTACCAACCGGCTGTATTTGGGCACTTCCAGTTGCTTGTTGAACACATCAACGATCTTGTGGATGTCCTGTTCCCGCAGGCGGTTCTTGTTGCCGTCTTTGATAAAGCCCCGGCTGGCGTCGATCATAAAGACACCCTCACGCGTATTCGCATTTTCTTTGTCAATGACGATGATGCAAGCAGGGATGCCCGTACCATAAAACAGGTTCGCCGGCAACCCGATGATCCCTTTGATATACCCCTTTTTGATGATATTTTTACGGATTTCCGCTTCGGCATTCCCCCGGAACAGCACCCCGTGCGGCAGGATACACGCACCCTTGCCATGGCTCTTCAATGATTTGATGAGATGGAGCAGGAAGGCGTAGTCACCATTTTTCGCAGGGGGTAACCCATATCCGTCAAACCGTTTGAAGAGATCGTTTGCGGGGTCAAATCCGGAAGCCCAGTTTTTCGATGAAAACGGCGGGTTGGCAACCACGAAATCAAAGGATTTCAAGTCGCCATGCTCGTTCTTGAACGAAGGGTTTGACAGTGTACTTTGCCCCTTGGCAATTTCAGCGGTCGGGTTGTTGTGCAGGATCATATTCATCCGCGCCAACGCCGCTGTTGCCACTTCTTTCTCCTGCCCGTAAATGGTCACATTCGCTTCCGATTCCGCTGCCGCCTTTAACAAGAGGGAACCAGAACCACAGGTAGGATCATAGATGGCCTGGGTCTGGCTGGTGGCGTTCTTGATGCCGATGACCTTTGACATAATTCGGCTCACTTCCGCAGGGGTGTAGAATTGTCCCTTACTCTTGCCGCTTTCCGTGGCGAAGTTCCGCATCAGGTACTCATAGGCGTCACCCAGGATGTCATCCCCTTCCGCACGGTTCCGGCTGAAGTCCAGAGATGGGTTCTCGAAGATAGAAATGAGTTCCGAAAGGGTATCCACCATATGTTTCCCTGAGCCCAGCTTCTCTTCATTGTTGAAGTCCGCTTCAGTAATCACGCCCATCAGGTCATTTGCCTTTGCCAACGCGCCAATGATCTTATTAATCCCATCCCCGATGTTGGCTTTGCCCTTCAGTGCAGCCATATCTTTAAAGCCACCGCCGTCAGGCACGATAATCAAAGCATTCGGGTCGCCATAGTACTTATCTGACACATATTTCACGAACAGCAGAACCAGCACATAGTCCTTGTACTGACTGGCATCCATCCCCCCACGCAGCGCATCACAACTTGCCCATAGTGAGCTATACAGTTCGGATTTTTTTATTCCCATAGCGAGTGCGGTTAGTTTATCCTCTGTTTTACAGAATTTTACGGTTACGCTGAAAGCAGATCGTGCAGACGCAATATTAATCAAATTAGGGCATATTTGAGGAAGGTTTCGTCAAAATTTATCCTATACAAACAATCGTCGGCTATTTTATTGTTCAACCATTAACTCGGGAGTTGATCGCTAACCCCCCCTGCGGGGGTTTGGGTCAGGCTATTGACCATAAGGTTGGCTGGGGGCTGTCGAAAGGTAAATTTCATGCCATGAGCCTAAAGTCAATTCCGATTACTTTAGTTTTTAGTTGTACCTTGCGGTTACTTTTTGGCCTTTATTCACCAAATGAGTAGAATACTACTTTTTCATTATGGTCTTGAAGGCGGTGATTTTGAGGTGTACCGGATCACCGACAACGGCAAAGATCGTTTTGTCAAGCGATTTAACTGTATGGACTTTGATGAAAACGATGATGAAGTGTGGCGTAAGGGTGAAA
This sequence comes from Bacteroidota bacterium, assembly GCA_016868575.1. Taxonomy (GTDB): domain Bacteria; phylum Bacteroidota; class Bacteroidia; order Bacteroidales; family FEN-979; genus VGGL01. The sequence goes on along the minus strand of VGGL01000085.1, from coordinate 8,216 downwards.
TTGAATACCCTTCATTTGAAGCTTATTGGCAGGAAGCATTAAGAGATGAAGATTGGTTCAGGTGTTACCCCATGTTCATCCACGACGACTGCAAACCAATCATCCAGCGCAGCATTAATGACCTTGAATTGTTGAAAATGCCAGAAAGGGATGCTGCCGTATTAGAAGTCTGGAAAGTTTTGTTGAACTCATAAACCCCAAAGTATGAACGAAAGAAAAGAACAATTCATTTCTGTGTTGTTTGCCTGCATCGGTACCCTTGCAATAGTTATCAACCTCTTCATCAAGGGCGCAACAACGGAGAATCTTCTGGATGGTGTAAAAGATCTTGTCGGATTATTAGTAACCATAGCGGTCTTCATCATTGCTTACAGGATCAGCAGTCAAACCAATAGTTACGCAGAATCTGGAAAAAGAGGACTCATGAAACTTTACACCAAATACAAGGAACATCTGGAAGGGATTAAGGCAAACAGCGAAAAAGGTGAAACAGACGAGGAAAACGACAAACGAAACAAGTACTTATTCATCAAACGGATCAATAAAAACTTAAAAACCAAGGTCACCTTCATCCCCGTGAATGATCTTGAAGACGGGGTGTTGGATATCAGGGTATCAAAAGGGACCTTGGTAAACCTTGGACGAGAAGGTACTCCCGATGAAATTGCCCAATTGAAGAAGGCTGTAGAAAGTGGTGTGCTGAGTTTATTGTCATCGAAAGGCTTCATTAAGAATGATGACTTCGAGGTGATAGAAAGACCCAAAAGCCAGAATTCCGCCATCGTCATTGATTTTGAGGAACAAAAAATGCGATTCAAGAAGTTCGAAAAGATCGTTTATGCCTGTGCCGAGAATGCGCTCAATACGATCCTAAACTTCAAATAATCGCAGATGAAGATTAACATTTACCGCGGCACTAAAGAAATCGGTGGCAACTGCATTGAGCTAACCGCCAACAACGGCAAAGTCCTTTGGATCGACATTGGGGCGCCTCTCGATTTAACTAACCCCGATATTTCCTATACCAAGAAGAGAGTTGATGCCCTGTTGATCTCCCATCCCCATCAGGATCATTACGGACTGATGGAAAATGTCGATAAATCCATTCCTGTTTACATAGGCGGGGTTTCACTCGATCTGATAAGGGCAACTAAAATCTTTCTTGGCAAACCTATGCCAACGAACATTTTTATGGTTCTTGAACCATGGGATGGGAAGACCATTGCTGACACTTTCAAGGTTTGTCCTTACCTAATGGATCACAGTTCACCCGAAGCTTTTGCTTTTCTTATTGAAGCTGACGGCAAGAGGGTTTTTTATACCGGCGATTTCCGGTCGACGGGATGGAAACGAAAACTTTATTACAAATTGCTGAAAGAACCGCCTGCAAAGATTGACCTTCTCCTCACCGAGGGGACAATGGTGGAGCGCTCAAGCCAAGCCTACCCCACAGAAAAATCGGTTCAGGAAGCCATTAATAAGGTCATTAGGGAGCAGCAGAATGTCACTTTCGTAGTCAGTTCCGCCCAGAACATTGATCGGCTGGTTTCGGTCGTAAAAGCTTGCAATACCAATAAGAAAAAGCTGGTGATTGATGTCTATAACGCGTGGGTGCTGGATATGGTGAAGAAGAAAGCCCCGAACCTACCCACTATTGACTGGGATAATATCTTGGTATATAACCATCCTCACCAACTGGAAAAGATCGCTGGCGTTGAATATACGAGCTTCAGGGAAAGGATCGCAAAAAATGATATCGGGAATAAGGTGTTTGGCAGTCCTGCGGAATTCGTCTACTTCTTAAGGTGTCCAAATACCAAGCTGGTCAAAGACCTGCTGCACAATGGAACAATCAACCTGATCTATTCCCAATGGAAAGGGTACCTGGAAGAAGGGCATAAGACATATTGTGCGGAAACCATCCAAGAGCTGGCGGATTCCAAAGAAGTTGCTTTTCAGCATATACATACCAGTGGTCATGCCACCCTGTTTGATTTGAAGCGGATGGCAAAAGCCATGGACCCCAAGAAAATAGTTCCAATACATACGGAGAACCCTGTAAAAATACAGCAGGAGTTTGTAAAAGCAGGATTCACGAATGTTGAACTCTGGGACGATGGAATAGAATATCAACTTTAACTAGCACAAATGAACAACGACAGGGTTTTACAGCGGATTCTTGAAAATTTTCCCAGTGAGCATCCATCAAAAAGTTATATCAAGTTACCTTCTGACATTAAATTTGTGCCCAACGGCAATGAGGTCGAGATGATTATATCCAAGGAAGCCGTTAGGAAAAATATGCAAGAAGATAAAGCTTCATTCGAAGGCTGGGCCTTGGTAATGAAAAGATGGGGTGGTTTTGACAAAGTAATTCTAAATTGGGATCATCAATCGTTTGGCAAAACCAAACCAGAATATGGGCACTACCAGCGATTCCTGTTTAGAGTGAAAAAATTCTCGTGCTACTTCAAATCGTGGTTCTTCGTCAAACCAAACGGCCTTCCTTATCAGAAAAGTCTTTTAATAAATGATGTTAGCATCTATTATTTAAACCGACCTTCAAAGGATAGGTGTGGTGATACTGAGCCACAAGGTGAAGAAGGAAAAGAAAGCTGGTTGGAAAATAAATTCGTTTGTGACGAATGGTCAGAGTATTTGAAAAATGAGGTACAAGCAGAATTTCTTGATCGCCAATTACCAGTGGGTGTTTTCAAGGACCCAGGCGTCACAATTAAAAAAAAGGTGTCCAAAGAGAATGCGATTTTTGCACGTGGTAAAAGCGCAATTGACATTTGGGGTATCAGCAAAGCAAATGAGTTGCTGATATTTGAACTAAAAGCAGAAGGGAACAACAAAGTTGGGATCATCACCGAACTATATTTTTACTGTTGCGTTATGAATCGTGTTCAGAAAGGGCAATTTAGGTATGAAAAGTTCGATATACCAAACATTGAACGGATCGCAAAAACTAAAAAGATCAAAGCATACTTCTTAGCACCTGCATTACATCCATTGATTGATAAGGCTTTGGTTGACCTTCTTAATGCGGGATCAGCCCCGGATGTGGAGTTTCATTATATCTCGTTTGCAAACGGCATTGGCAATTCGTTAAAGGTCGAGTATTAATCATTTTATCGACTATTCTATGACATACAATGATTTTATGCAACAAATACACAGACGTATGTTAACGGCAGATAGCAATGCAGATTTTTGGCAAATAAGAAGGCAACATCCCCGCGGAAATGCCCAAAGAAGGCAGGGAAATGGCGGGTTTTCTCGCCCTGATTGTCGATGCAGCCACCAAAGGCTACTTGGATCCTGAGCCAAAGACCGGAATCAGATGCTTCCATCAGAATTGCGACGGCACCATCTTAATCAGGGTGGAACCTAGGGATGGTTTCATTTTCTGGAAGTGCATTGTCTGTGGGGAAGAGGGCAGGATCAGTGATTGGCAAAAAACGAAAGGCGAGGGTGTCGGAATACCTTGACCGGGAACTCAACTAACTGGATTGTATTATCTGTCTGTTCGGTTAAAAAAATCCCGTAAGGGATTTCATATGAGTAGAAAAGAAGCGTCTATTTTTTATTCCGTCCCATACGGGACGGGATATTTCCGTGATGCATTCCATTTTCCTGCCCATATTTGTTGCCTAACGACAACGCTCATTCATGTTGCAAAGATAGGCTCACTGTCTTTTCCTGATCCTGTTTATTCTTTTATTTAGTTCCTCAAGTCTTTTTAACAGATCATGGAAATTAAGAGAGGGCTTACTGATCATACTTTCTGCCATAGAGTGATAATCTTTTTCCCATTCAGCCAGAACTGATGGGGGTGGTATCAACCGGATATTTTCAGGATCGTGATTTGCGTAGTTGATGCCTCTCAACGGTGTTATAATCCGTCGGTGCTCGACAATGGTACGATACAGATCCTGATCCGTTAGCGCTGATCTTGCAAAATCGGTATCCATAAGCTTTTCAAGATCGTACATGTGCCGGCTTTTCCGTTCAACCCTGATTTTATCCGTGGTTTGCTGAAATTCTTCATGTAGGAGAAAAATCTTCTCCAAAAATGTTCTTTCAGGTCTCACTGTCGGAATAGTGACGGGTACATCAGCAAAAGGTTGGTCATAATATTGTACCCCAATGAAAGATGAAAAACTTCTCTTTTTAAAAGGTTCCATTAATGAACGGCTACCAATCTCAATCAACACCCTGGGTTGAAGGTATGGAATTTTATCAGATACCATCGGATAGAATATCTCAATGATAAGAGGGTCCTGATCCTGTGATGTTGTGGGAATTAGGTTGACTGTAACATTGTTGAAACCGGATTCTGCAAACTTTTCCTTCAGTTCCGGGAAATATTTTTCCGAAATGAATTGATGAGACCGCTCCCTCAACCTTCTCACCTGCGATCCGGTCATATTCCGAGTGGCTTTGTCAAAACCAAGGAATCTCCTGTCAAGCGCAAGGTCAATATCTTCAGAAAACCTGTCAATTAATCCCCAAGCTTTGCTTAATGAAGTACCTCCTTTGAAAACTGTGGAGGAAGCAATTGAAGAAGAGAACACAAGATCGATTGTCCGGACAACCCACCAGTCTTTTTCAATGGCTGCCTCGGGAAGCCCTGTTGCAGCAGAAGTTTCTCTAAAAATATTCCGCTTTGTCAGATCTGTCAGGTTATGCCACGCTTTCAAGCCTGCCTTATCCATGTTAAAGATTTATTGCTTTTAGCATAATCTGCCGGATCCATTCCGGCGCAAGGCGCAAATCATGTTGCAGATGAGTGGTTTTTTCCTTTTTCAGCAATAACTGAATGGCCATAATTTCATCGGGAGTTATTTTATTCCTGCCAATGGTTCTTAACGCCTGTATGGCCAGGCTACTGATAGATCCGATTGCCGCCACATTTTTAGGGGTTGCTTTTTTAAAAGTGATGGTTCTTTTGCCCACTTTGACTTTCCGGGCGGCCCCATCGGTAAGGTACACCACATTCATGGGAACCTGTGTGGAAAGTCCCATCCTGTTTAAAGCGTACAAACCTGTTGGAATGATCCGGGCTTTGTCTCTCCGTGCAATGGCTTTGGCAATATTTTCAATGCCCGGAGTGATCGGGCCAATAACCGGATCTATCTCCGGCCTCACATAAATGCCATTGGAAATCCTTACCAACTCTCCATATTTCACAAGTCGTTGCAACGCTTTCCGAACCGCTTCTGAGTTGCCTTTTGAAATGAAATCTTCACCAAAAAATAGCGTACCCCTCCTGGCTTTCTTTATTTTCTTAAGTATCTGTATTACAATATTATATGTCATTATGGCTTTAATTTGGTGTCCCAAATTTAGTAAATATTTGGGACAGTACAACTATTTCTTCAGTTAAACTATGCGTTAAATTTCTTTGCATCAAAATGTTCAATATAGTCCGCAAACGATTGAATCCTCTCCACGTCGCTTTTCCGGAACAGCATATGCTCGCAATCATAAACTTTCCGGGTTTTGAGTTTCCTGTCACCGGCCGCTTGAAGCAATGCGAGTTTTAATTGCTCAGGACCGTCAATCCCGCATTTCTTCTTCAGGAAACTGAAATCCGGCCTGGCAAAGTTGATCAGGAACGCCACATCATAAAAATCCCGGTCCTTTTGACGGTTCAAGGCGGCAGCAATTTTAGAAGAAAACAGAATATTGAGTGGTATTGTCCTTACAGGAAAGGTCAGTCCAAAATTGTTGACGGTTTTGATGTCAGGTTTATAATCAAAATTCTGCGGCTCGGCTTCGACTTTGATGAAAAATTTGGCTTCTCTTTGCTGACTCAGTCCCATTCTGTACTTCAGTTCAGGGAAGACGAAAACCCTGCGAAATGCCTTGAGTTTTTCAAACCTTTCCTTGTCTTCCACCTCGACATCAAAGCCCAGTGCCTGAATTTCGCGAACCAGGTTGTCGGTCAGTTCCGTAAAATCTGTCCGCGACAAGTCGAAGCAATCCAGGTCTATGTCCTCGGAAAACCGCTTCAGATCGTAAAAATACCTGAGTGCCGTGCCCCCGATAAATACAATCCGGCCGGCCAGTTTATCGCTGAATAGCGTTTTAAGCATGTGATGGTGGAGGTACTCCTTAACCATCGGATCATAAAATTCCGGTTTCCTGAGTTCTTCCGGGTACTGCCTGACGATCTCGTGTAAAGCGATCATACCTGGTAAATTTGACGGATTGCCTGCATTTTCTTCTCCAGAATTTTCAGGCCAAATCGCTGGAGATATCCTCCCATTCGGTTCCAATCGACATCCTTTTCAAGCGCGATCTCATTGAACCGTATCCCGGAAATATCCTCATCCGTCTTGTAAAAGTCAAAAATATAAAGAAAGTCAAGAATGGCTTTCTCCCGGTCTGCAATGAGGAAATTCCGCCGGAAACCGTTTGCCGTCATCTCCTTCAGTTCATATCCAAAGAAAAGCCTGGGATGGATGGAGTAGTATTTGAACGTTTTCCCAAGAATTTCAAAAGACTTGGTCTTTTTTGTGGTAATGGATGTTGAATCGACAATGTGTTCCGGTATCAGTCCGTAAAACAGCATCGCTTCCTGGTGACTCACATAGGAGGGAGCGTATATGTTATTTGCGACCAGGAAATTGAATTCGTTAACCCGGGTGAACTCCCGGAAACAGTACCATTCTCTCCTCAGCCGGATAATGTATCCCTTCTTTTGCCAGTACAGCAGGTTATTGGTATTGAATTCCGGGTAATGAAGTTTCACCTGGGTAAGTGAAAAAAGCCCCTGAGGATACAGGGTATCACGAAATTCGAGAAAGCTAACAGCCATATTTACCTATTTCCATTCACCCACAAAATTAGTGATTATTGGAACTAAACAAAACATTTCAAAATTTATTTTAACTAAGCAAATGATCCGGTTTCGGTATAATGAAGGATCATCGCCTTGGCCATGACCACATCCACCTCGAAGACCAACGATTGCAGTTGCTCAATGCCAAGTTCCGACGCAGCCCTGAAATTTGTGACCTCATACCCTTCCGTGCCTCCGCGTTTTGGTGGCAAAAATAAGCGCCTGAAGACCATTTTTCCGCAGTTTTTCAGAACCCATTGATTTTTTTGTGGCTGCCAGTCGGTTTTCTTAATGGCCTCATTATCTATTATTTAATCGAATTTTTTTGGAAGCATCCCGGAAATCCGGAATGAAAAAAAAACAGAAATCCCCTATTGACATACAAAATTTGTGTTGTATCTTTGTCGATCAAATTTCTTCAATATGCGGATGGCGGATATGCGAATATGCGGATATGCGAATAACCTTCATTCCCCCATTCCCGGATTCGCATATTCCTATGCTCCCGAATCTCCCCGTCTCCACCATTTCGCTACTTCGCCATTTCCGTATAGAGAGAGCTGCACATGAACCACCGTAGCTGCTGACAATGCATATCGATCTTCTCTATTTATTAATATAAAACAAACACAATAATGAAAAATAGTAAATCAATTATTAGTTGGTGTATGGTATTTCTGCTGATGACTCGAATTACGTGGAGAAAGCATATACTTTGATTCGAAATGCTTATCAATTGGACAATAATGACTTTAGAATAATAGGGCTCCTTGCAGAAATAGCTGTTATGAAAAAAGACTATGACAGAGCTCTTCAATACCTTGATAAAGCAATATCAATATTCTTTAAGAATAACATTAATCCCAGTCAGTTTATCACGATGAAAGAAAGCATCTTGAGTCAGATAGAAGAATCCAAGAAACCTAAACCAGGTTGTCATTGAAGCACGTTGATGTCAACTAGTGTTAAGTTAATCGTAATATGACGTAATAACAAAATAATCTTGTATCTTTGCAGAAAACTACTGTTATGATACATTACATAATTAAATTAACCAAGTCAGAAGTCGAAGAATTAAAGGCCATCATCAACAAGGGCTCACATACTTCACAAACCTTTCGAGCAGCCTACGTTCTTTTAAACTGTGACGAGGGGAAGTATTCTAAAAAAGTAACCAACGAACAGATGTCCAAGGTGCTTAAGATTGGGATGAGAACAATTGATCGGATAAAAAAAAAATTTATTGAAGAAGGTATGGAAGCAACACTTGAAAGAAGGCCAACAAGTCGCGTTTATGAAAGAAAAGTTGATGGAGAAGTTGAGGCAAAACTTGTGACCTTATGTTGCAGTGAACCGCCTAAAG
>VGGL01000084.1 GCA_016868575.1 Bacteroidota bacterium | reverse complement strand
ATAGACTTTACCGCCAGGGACATTCAAAACAGGTCTAAGGCACAAGGATTGCCATGGGCATCGGCGAAAGGGTTTGATCATTCGGCCCCGCTGGGACGGTTTCTGCCGGTGACAAGCTTTCACGATATCCACCAAATCTCTTTTCATCTGAAGCTGAACGGTCAAGTAGTCCAGCAAGGAAATTCCCGTGACATGATCTTCCCGTTTGAACAGATCATCAGCTACCTGAGCCATTTCATGACGTTAAAAACGGGGGATCTCATTTTTACCGGAACCCCATCAGGTGTCGGTCCTGTGAAGATTGGCGACCGGATGGAAGCGTTTGTGGAAGATGAAAAGCTGCTTGCCTTCTCGGTTAAATGAAGGTGGTCATTTAAGGATCATATCATCTATAACGGTCTGTCCGGCAGCCTGATTGAGCGCATCGATGATCTGTTGCCTGTGATAACTCAGTTCGTGACGGGCTGCGGCCGAATCCATGTAAACCCATAAAACCCTGTCCCTGACGACCATTTTTTTGGTATGCATGGAGATGGATTTCCCGGCGATGGCTTCCCATGAACCCATGAGGCGGTGCTCCAGCAACTTTTTATCCAACTTCAAGTTTCTGAGCATGTCAGCGATGGCATCACCAAGATTCATGTCATTGTTCATGGCAAGACGGAATTTATTCCTTCATTAACACCATTCACGGTTAGAGAACCCCGGTCAATATGAAAGATCCGGTGATCGATCGGGTGGTTGGAGAATATTGCCAGAACCCGTTCCAATTGGGTATCGGTGATAAACACCTGACCAAAGTTCTCTTCGCTTACCAAGCGGATCAATCGGGCAACCCGATGGTCATCCAACTTGTCGAAGATGTCATCCAGCAACAGGATCGGTTTAATATTCCGGATGGTACGGATATAATCGAACTGAGCCAGGCGAATGGCGGTAACAAATGACTTCTGTTGCCCCTGAGAGCCAAACTTCTTCACCGGAAATCCATTCATCAGGAACTGTAAATCATCCTTATGGATCCCTGTTGTTGAGTATTGTGTCTGTATATCGCGATGGTACGATTTGCTCAATAGTTCCTGAAGCGTTGATTGCTGAAGCTGCGACTCATAAACCAGGGAAACCTGTTCTTCATCCTGGCTGATAAACCGAAAATAATGCTGGAAGATCGGCACAAACTTTCTGACAAAAGCTTCCCTTTGGGCAAAGATGTAAGCGCCCGGTTCAATCAGTTTGAGATCGAGAATGTCAAGCAGGGATTGATCGGGAGGAGAACCGGGGTGGTGTTGCCGGAGGAGGTTGTTTCGTTGAATCAATGCCTTGTTGTACCGGATCAGATGGTTCAGGTAAGTCTTATCGAACTGGGAGATGACACTGTCAAGGTATTTTCGTCGGATATCACTTCCTTCATTGATCAGATCCCGGTCATAGGGTGAAATCATCACCAGCGGGAGCAAGCCGATATGGTCAGCCAGCCGGTCATACTCCTTTTTATTGATCCTGAATTGCTTTCGCTGATCTGTTTGTTGCAGGCAGTGAACTTCGTCAGGAATTGCGCCGTTTCTTGCGTAAAGTCCCTTGATGCTGAAAAACCTTTCACCATGGCAGATATTCTGTGCATCAATGGTGTTGAAATAGCTCTTGCAAAAGGAAAGGTAGTAGATGGCGTCGAGGATATTTGTCTTACCGGCGCCATTATTGCCAATGAAGCAGTTTAACCGGGATGAGAATTCAAGATCAGCTTCCCGGCAGTTTTTAAAATTCGATATGGAGAGCCGTTGGAGAAACATCTTCATTCTCCCATTTTTTCAATAATTCCGGCAATTTGCTCCATCAGCCACATGGGCGTTGAGGTGGCGCCGCAAATACCTACCGTTTGCGCCCCGGCAAATAAAGATGGTTCGATCTCATCAGGTTCGGAGACGAGCAGTGTTCGACGGTTAACCTCTTTGCATATTTCGTAAAGCACCATCCCGTTGGAGCTCATTTTTCCACTTACGAAAACAATCACATCATACTTTCTGGCAAAATCAATGAGCTGTTTCGACCGGTTTGAAACCTGCCGGCAAATCGTATCAAAGGCAATAAAATCGATTTCCCTGCCGGGATTTGCTGCCTCCATTCTGACCCGGATCCGATCGGCGATGTCGTTAAAACCTTCGATGCTTTTTGTAGTCTGGGCATACAGTCTGACCGGACTGTAAAAATCGATGCGGTCAAGGTCTTTGGCGCCACTGATGATGACCGCTTCGCCATTGGTTTGTCCAAGCAATCCAAGCACTTCCGCATGTCCTTCCTGCCCGTAGATCACCACCTGGCCATGGCAAAGCAGCATCTCTTCATAACCCAGCCGGATTTTGTGCTGCAGCTTCAGCACAATGTGGCAGGATGCATCAATAAGGGTTATATTATTTTGAGCGGCAAGCGCATACGTCGACGGAGGCTCGCCATGTGCCCGGATGAGCGCTTTGTTGTTTCTGAGACGACTGAATTCATCATGATTGATCGTGATCAGTCCCTTTTCGCGCAGCCGTTGCACCTCCATGTTGTTGTGAACGATATCGCCCAGGCAATACAGCCTTCCGTTTTGTTCCAGTACCTCTTCAGCAATCTGAATAGCTGAAACAACCCCAAAACAAAAACCGGAATGTGGATCAATGAATGTTTTCATCACTTATGCTGTGGTTTGCAAAGGTAAAAAAAGGAGGGGCTGCAGAAAGCAGTTCAGGAAAAAACGGAAGAACTCCGGGGTGGATGAATTATTCTCCGGGTTTATCTTCGTGAGACTTATTAAATGAGGCCAGGTTGACGGCTACGGAGATGAAATTGGGAGACCCCGCCAGGTGGTAGGTTGACCGGGCATAGTTTATCTGGAACATCTTGATGCGCAATCCGACGCCCCAGGAAAATCCGACCAGGGCAGATTTCGTGGAGACTTTCATCTCCTGCCGGCGTTGGTAGTTGTACCCACCCCTGATAAAGAAACTCTTGGCGATGGTCACTTCACCACCCACCACAATGTGGCGCAACAGGTTATCTCCGAAGTCCTCAATACCGCTCTTCTTTTCCGGCTCTCCTGTTATGGGATCCTTGTTGATATTGGGATCAAGGTCATCTTCATCGTTCAAATCCCATTTTTCGAGGTGGTTTACAAGAATAGATAAACGGAAAGGCAGGTGCCTGAACTGTTGTGAAATGCCCGCTTTCAATTCAAAGGGTAATGATTCGGGGTTGCCGGATGTATATCCTTTGAGTTGAAGGCCAATATTGCCGGCGATCAGAGAGCCGGTAAAGAGCTTATTTCCGGATGTATAGCTCCCGGCTACATCCACAGCCAATCCGAATGAGTTATAGCTTTCCAGGCTTGAATAGATCATCTTGAAGTTAGATCCAATGGAGAAACGTTGGGAGAGTCCCCTACCCCAGCCAATGTTCAAGGCATATTCCGAAGCCCTGAAATTTCCTGCAGTCTGCCCTGATTCATCTGCATAGGTGAATTTACCATAATCGATAAACTGAAAAGTCCCGGCAAAGGAGCCGATCTTGTTGAAAGCTCTGGCATAGGAAACATGCCCGTAATTGATCCCGGCAAACGTGTTTACGTATCCCAATCCCAGGTGGTTATGGATTTCCGGGGATATCAGCGATGGGTTGGGCAGCACAAGCATGATGTCCTGATCGTTGACAGCCAGAAAATTTCCTCCCATGGCAGCAATCCGCGCAGCGTAAGGGGCTTTCAGAAAGGAATAAGTCTGTTCTCCACCAATTTGGGCAGCGGTGAAGGCAGGAATGGCTATGAAACAAATCAGGAGAAATTGGAGGGATTTGGATTTCAACATGCAGATAGGTTTTCAGATTATCTCTAACGGGCAAAGATTCAAATTATTATCATGCGCATGAAAGTGTTCGAAATTTGTCACCGGTCTATCAAACCACGACCCGTTTTTCTGATCTTTTTTTCCTCTTTCAGCTGGATGACCAGGTTGTCAAGGATCCCGTTGATGAATACCTTGCTTTTAGGGGTACTGTAGATCTTCGAGAGTTCAATGTATTCATTCATGGTAACTTTGATGGGTATCTCCGGAAATTGGATCAGTTCCGTAATGGCCATGGTGAGCAGCACAACATCTGTAACGGCCAGTCTTTCTGACTCCCAGTTTTTTGCTTTGGAAGAGATGATCTTCCCATAATCCTCGCGGTGGATCACCGATTTCGTAAAAAGTTGCCTGGCAAATAGCATGTCTTCCTTCTCATCCTCACCGGTATCCTCTGATGACAGCGCAAGTAAACTTTCATTCGGTTTTGCATCCTCCGGTATGATTGACAGACATCGGGTGATCATCTGATTGACAACCGGAAGGTCATCCTGCCAAAAGATATTTTTCTCGCCATACAACGTTGCCAGGTCTTTTGACTTTGCCAGGTACTTTTTGAATAGCTTAATAATGATGCTCCGGTCATTGCCAACGGATGATTCGGGGTTGTCCATATACTGGATATAATCCTCATCACTCTTGATCTTGCGATATATTTTACGGATGATCTCCGGCTCGGTAATCCAGGATATCTTATATTCTCCAATCATCCGCCGTAACTCCAGGTTGCCGGATAATAAGCAGAGTATTGGGTTTTGAATAAATCGCAGATTGGGGTTCAGGTCTTCAGCAGTAGGCAAAAACTTTGCTTTCCCGTCCTCGACTTTATTCTGTGCATGGTCATGTATCTCGAGTAAAAATGAGAGTTGCCATGTAAAAAGCTCAGAAAGATTGCGGATGCTTTTGACCAGTTCTTTTTCTGCGGCCGGAAGGTTATCGTCACCTGATTGGAAAAAAGCGTACACTGCTTGCATGGCTTTTATCCTGTAGAACCTCCTGCCTGGCATAGAACGAAATGTTTGAAAACGCCTGCAAAACTAATGTAATTTATGAGATGAACCCCTTAATCGGCATTCAACAATCAAAAATAAAATCCCCAATCAAAGATTTTTCATTCGAAAATCAGATGACTTTTTGGCTTTTTCCCGATTAAACCAAAAAGGAAATCATGAAGTGGTATGTGTTGTTGGGAATGTGGGGCATGTTTTCCCTTCTGATGGTGTGCTTATTAAGAGGACAACCGATCTCTCCCAAAAATCATCTGCGGTTAGGTACGACCTTCAATCCCGATAAGGGTTGGGTCGATAACATCAACCCTGAATTCATCATGTCGGATACTGTCATTGAAGCCTGCTGCGGGCTCTTCACGGATCCCGGTGGGAAGAAGTTCAATTATCCCCCCAATCAGGATGTTACGATGACCATCATGCCTGCGCCCGGCCATCTGATCCAGGTGAGCTTTCAGCGGTTCGACCTGGAATATCAGTCTGGTTGTCATTTTGATTACCTGAAAGTGTTCAATGGCGCTAACAGTAATGCCCCGGTGCTGGGAACATTTTGCGGCCAAAGCCTCCCCGGGGATTTTACGGGAAATAACCCGGATGGCGCGCTAACATTTGTTTTCCATAGCGATCTTACCATCGAAAAACAGGGTTGGGAAGCGCTGATCTCCTGCATTCCGATTACCTTTCCCCCAATAGCTGATTTTTCCTCCGACCATGTCATCGGGATGCCCGGAGGGGTTATCTGTTTCCAGGATTTGAGTGTCCCGATCCCCTCCTCCTGGAACTGGACGATCACTCCTGCGATTGTAACCTTCGTAGAGGGAACCGGCCCATATTCAAGAAACCCCAAAGTCCTCTTCCCGTTTCCAGGAGTGTACCAGGTAAGTCTAACGGTTGAAAATGGTTATGGATCCGGTTGCATGATCAAGGATGACTATATCCAGATACGGAATTATCTGTTGTATGAAGATTTCGAAGAAGCAGGCAGCGGGCCGGAAGGATGGAGTCAAGAAGCGTTGACCGGCAGTGTATCCTGGTTGTTTATGAATGGAAGCCCGGCGATGCATCCACCACTGGCTTTCCAGGGATCCGGCAATGCAACAATATCAGGAACAGGTGGTCAAACCCTGCTGATAAGCCCCTGGTTCGAGATTGATTCCTTCCCGACAAGGTTGATTTTCCGACATTATCAGGAGGCATTCGCCGGCTGGCAGGATCAACTGAGCATCGTGTATCGCGAGGATTCAACAAGTCCATGGATCCCCATACCTGGAGCAAACTGGAATGGAAACACATCGACCTGGGTAGTCCATTGTGTTTCTATCCCATGCATCAATAGTTCATGCCAACTGGGTTTTCTTGGTTCAGTATCGGGGGGATATGGCGTATGCCTGGATGAAATCGAGGTGATGCATGAGCCGGCGATCCTTGATCTCCGGCTGATGCTCCAGGGTTTGATTGATCCGTCAACCGGCCAAATGTTGCCTGCTCGTGATGAGAATGGTCCTATCTGGAATGATTCGATAGCCGATTTGATCCGGATTTCCTTCCATCATACCAACCCGCCACATCAATCTTTGGCCCCTGTAATAGATGCCATGCTCAACACCAGTGGACAGGTTCTTGCTCTGCTCCCGGGATATCTCACCGCTTCAGCCTATCTCTCGACACAACACCGCAACAGTCTCGAAACATGGTCAGCTGTGCCGATACCTTTGAATCCCGATACGGTGAGATATGATTTCTCTTGCGCTGCTTCGCAGGCCTTTGGCAGCAATCAGTGTGCGATATCATCAGGAGTATATGCCCTGTTTAGTGGGGATGTTAATCAGGACGGTGTGATCGACTGCAACGACCTGGGTATCGTTGAACAGGAAATGCAGTTTTTTAATTTTGGTTATCTCCCTTCCGACTTGAATGGAGATGGCATCGTGGATTCCAATGATATGGCGATCATAGAGATGAATGCTGCGAATTTTCTTGAAGTGCAAAAACCATCTTAACACATCGCCCTAACCAGTCAGATTCTGAATGGGCTTGTGTTCGTCTGCAAGAGAACATAACCTGTCATGTTATTGCTATTTTTCTGAAGGAAACCGGCATCATCACAATAAATATATTTAATTTTGTATGTTATTCATCAACGCGGCAATCATTCCAAACATTAAATATTTATTTCCCTGACCATGAAGCATTTACAACTGTTCGTCTTGTTCCTGGTTCTCCACATTACGCTGATGGGACAGGATGTTCCGGTTTCACCCACCTTCACAGGCTTGAGTTCCCTCAAGGGGATCAGCAGACCGCTGCGTGACATTCCGCCGATGACTGCCGAAGAGTGGGCTGCAATTGAAATAAAAGCGCAGCAAAAAGCGCTCAACAAGACCCTGAAGGATCGGTCATATCCTAATTATGACATTGCGCTTCCGCAGGGACCGGATGAAGTCTGGCAAAACTTCATGGGAAAAACTTCAACAAACAGTTCCAAGGCGCCGATCGCCAATTTTTCCGGACAAAGCTCACCCTATTATCCACCTGATGCAAATGGAACAGCCGGACCCAATCATTATATGCAAACGGTCAATACTACGTATGCCATTTACAACAAGTCAGGAACTCTTGTGGCAGGACCGACCAACATGAATCAATTATTTGGGAGTGTTCCCGGAGCAAATTACAATGATGGCGATCCGTTGATATTTTATGATGAGCAGGCCGACCGGTGGCTTGCAGTTGAGTTTTCGGTCAGTGGTTCGAATGATTATATGTTGATGGCTGTTTCAACCACCAATGATCCGACAGGAACCTGGTATCAGTATTCCTTTGATGTTGCCGATATGCCTGATTATGAAAAGGTTGGAATTTGGCGTGATGGATATTACATGGGAACGAATAAAACAAGTGGGAATGACATATATGTCTTCGAGCGATCGAAAATGCTCCTTGGCCAGACTGCCCAGATGGTTGGATTTGATAATCCATGGAGGCCAACGACGGTGGATGGTTTCATGTGTGTTCCCCCACTGGACAATGACGGTGACTTCGCCCCTGCCGGTTCTCCCGGATTGTTTATCACCATTAATGATGATGCCGTAGGAGGCGGGAGTGATCAATTGTGGATATATGAGCTCGCAGTCAATTGGACATCATTATACAATTCGACCTTTACACGTGTTCAGCAGGTTAATGTGGCAGCGTTCGACAGCCATTTCGGAACCAACTGGGATAATATTTCCCAGCCGACAACACAAAAGCTGGATGCTATTCCGATGGTTATCATGAATGTACCGCAATACCGGAACTTTGGAGACTACCAGACCATTGTTTGTTGTCATACTGTGGATGTCGATGCCACCAATCATGCCGGTGTCCGCTGGTATGAACTCAGAAAAACACCTCCTGCCACAACATGGACTATTCGTCAGCAAGGTACTTATGCCCCCGATGCACATTCCCGCTGGATGGGCAGTGTTATGCTGAACGGAGCAGGGGAAATCGGTCTTGGCTACTCCATCTCGAGCACTTCGTTGTACCCTGGGATCAGATATACCGGGCAATCTTCCGCAGCTTATGATAATGCCACAGGAACGCTTGATATTACAGAAGAGGTCATCCAGACGGGCTCTTATGCTCAATCAACTTACAACCGTTGGGGTGACTATGCCCAGGCTTGTGTAGATCCGACCAATGATAAAGTATTCTGGTTCACGACCGAATATATCGGAAGTGGAGGAACACGCTTAACAAAGGTAGCATCCTTTAAATTTGACTCCAGGCCTACCGTTAAAACCCTTACTGCCACTAATGTCACCACAGTTTCTGCAACCCTCAACGGAAAAGTCAGTCCGAACGGCCTCGCTACAAATTACTATTTCCAATGGGGCATCTCCACAAGTTATGGAAACACAACTTCGACTGTTTCTGCAGGTACAGGGACTGTATTTGTTAATGTGAATGCAGGTATTACGGGGTTATCCGGCGGTTCTACTTATCATTACCGGATTGTCGCCATAAATTCTGATGGGACAACATACGGTCAGGATCAGCAATTCATTCCCGGTTCAGCACAACTGACAACAACTGCTGCATCTTCGATAACCTCAACCTCTGCTACTTCCGGAGGAAATATCTCATCAGACGGGGGATCGTCGATTTCTGCCAGAGGGGTTTGCTGGAGTACAACAGTCAACCCAACCATTACTGACAGCCATACCAGCGATGGAACAGGTACAGGCATTTTTGTAAGTTCCATCACAGGCTTGACGCCTAACACAACCTATCATGTCCGCGCCTATGCTGCTAACTCTTACGGTACATTTTATGGTGATGACCTGACATTCAAGACAAGTTGTGAAGTTGTTAGCGCTTATCCATATACCGAAGGTTTTGAGAATTCAGGTCTGATCCCCAGCTGCTGGTCACAGGAGCAGTTAAATAATTCTGGCGTTTATTGGAACTTTGTCACCGGCAACGGGACTACACACCCATCATCCGCACATTCAGGAACCTACAATGCCTGCCTGAAAGACTATACGACCGCCAGTAACGTAACCAGGCTCATCTCACCTGTACTCAACCTGAATAGTTTGCTCAATCCCCAACTTACCTTCTGGCATACCCAGGAAGCGAGTGGAACCCGGCAGGATGTCTTATATATCTACTATAAAACCTCCGCATCAGGCACATGGACGCTGATCACAAGCTATACAACCAGTGTGGCATCATGGACCCAGCGAACCATCACCCTGCCGAATCCTTCCGGCGAATACTATATCGCCTTCCAGGGAGATGCCAAACGTGGTTATGGCATTTGTGTGGACGATGTTGCTATCACCGGAACATTAAAGACCCTCTCAGTGACCCCATCTTCCAGAAGCGTCGGTTCAACTGCAGGGAATACTACTTTCAGTGTCACCTCCAACACCGATTGGACTGCCTCCAGCAACCAGGCATGGTGTACGGTTACCCCATCCGGATCAGGAAATGGAACCATCACTGCCAATTTCACTGAGAATACTACGGTTGATCCAAGATCTGCCACGATAACAGTCACGGTCAATGGTATTACCCCTGTTACAGTGACCGTTAACCAGGAAGGCGTTCAAAACAAAACACTCAACCTCACTGTATTTCTGGAAGCACTGTACAATGGACTCGGCGGCATGAATCCGGCTCAAAACGGCACAGGAAACCAATTCCCCTGGCCAACTGTAGACCAGATATCTATCGAACTTCACCAGGCTGCTACCCCTTACACCCTTGTTGGAACTGCTTACACGGGCAGCCTCAATCCGGATGGCACTTGCCAGGTAACCCTGCCTTCGGCGCTCAGCGAGAATTATTACATCGTCATCAAACACCGAAACAGCATAGAGGTTTGGAGCGCCACACCAGTTTCTTTTGCCGGCACAGTTATTTCCTTTAGCTTTAGTAACAGTGCAGGTAACACCTTTGGATCCAATGTCAGCAGTCTTCAGGATAATCTCTTTGGACTGTTTACGGGAGATGTCAACCAGGACGGGATTATCGACAGCAATGACTTGGGAGACGTGGATAACGCCTCTAATGCTTTCGCAACCGGATACCTGCCGGTGGATGTTAATGGTGATGGCATCGTTGATTCCAATGACCTGGGGATAACAGACAACAACGTAGCCGCTTTCATCTCAAAGATAGCG
>VGGL01000083.1 GCA_016868575.1 Bacteroidota bacterium | reverse complement strand
TATCTACGATTGGACGATTATAGATTGCAGATTGCAGTGTGGATTGGGGATTGGCGATTTAAATGCAGTCTCCACTAATCGTCAATTGGTTAATCGACAATTCAATCATCAATCCCAAATCATCCTAATCATCACTTTATCTACGATTGGACGATTATAGATTGCAGATTGCAGTGTGGATTGGGGATTGGCGATTTAAATGCAGTCTCCACTAATCGTCAATTGGTTAATCGACAATTCAATCATCAATCCCAAATCATCCTATTCGTAAATATGTGTAATTTTGTAGTCCACTAACCAAAACCCCCTCTTTATGACTTTTTCTGAATTCAAAAAAAGCCACAAACTATTAGCCCGGTACAAGTACACCTGGGCTCCGATTGACAAAGGATACAACAACCGGACGATGTACATTCATGTTGGCGACCTGGTCTTCAAGGAAAAACCGGTGACGTCAGAGATGAAGGAGAAGTTCATCGGTGGCAAGGGATTCGATCTGCGCCTGCTATGGGATGCCACGAAACCAGATACCAAATGGAATGATCCTGAGAACGAGATCGTTATCTCCGGCGGCCCCTGCTGCGGAATCACCCAATACTCCGGCGCCGGAAAGGCTATCTGTTGTGCCATCAGCCCGCAAACCGACATCGTCATCGACTCCAATGTCGGCGGCTTTTTTGGCCCTTTTCTGAAATTCTGCGGCTTTGATGCCCTGGAGATCCAGGGAAAATCAGACCAGGAGATACTGATCCTTTTTGAGGAAGAAAGAGAGATCATTGAGATCTATGAAGCCGGTGACCTGCCATCCGACAGCCATGTGCTGGCGGAAGAACTTCATGAGATGTTGGCTGTTGAAGGCAATGACAAGGATAAGTACAATGTATCGGTGGTTTCTGCAGGTACAGCCGCCGAGCGCTCCCTCATCGGCATGCTCAACTTCAGTTTCTACGACCTGAAACGGAAGAAGGTACGTCTGAAGCAGGCCGGCCGGGGAGGCATCGGTACCGTGTTGCGCGACAAAAAGATCAAAGCCATGGTGGCCCATGTTAAGAATATTGGCGGAAATCGCAATAATGTGGTGAGCCTGGAAGCCATCCAGGAGAGAGGACGCCGGTTCAACCGTGAGATGCGCGAACTCGACGACAAGCAGTGCGAAATGCGCTCCAAAGGTACCGCCCACCTCACCAACATCATGAACGATTACGACCTGCTACCCGTCCACAATTTCAAGTTTGGCAATCACCCCGATTCTGATAAGATCCATGGCGATGTCTGGAAGTCCTTTTTCACACAGGGCGTTCCTGATGGTTGCTGGGTTGGGTGCAACATGGCCTGCGCCAAGGGAGTCGATAATTATGAACTCCGCACGGGTCCCTATAAGGGAGATAAGGTCATTGTCGATGGCCCCGAATATGAAACGACCTCCTCGCTGGGCTCCATCGCCGGTATCTTCAATCCCGACTTTACCATCGAGGCCAATTTTTATTGCGACACCTATGGCATCTGCACCATTTCCTGGGGTACGATCCTTGGGTTTGTGATGGAGTGTTACGAGAACGGCATTTTGAATGAAGAGCGTACCGGTGGATTGAAGCTGAATTTCGGCAATGCCGATGCCGCCATGGAATTGCTTCACCAGGTCTCACGCGGAGAAGGCTTCGGCCCAATTGCCGGTCAGGGTGTAAGGAAGATGAAGGAGATATTCGCCCGGAATGGCTGGGGTGATCCGGCATTTATGCAGGATATCGGCATGGAAAACAAAGGATTGGAGTACAGTCAATACGTTTCCAAGGAATCATTGGCTCAGCAAGGCGGCTACGCCATGACGAACAAGGGGCCTCAGCACGACGAAGCCTGGCTGATCTTCATGGATATGGTCAACAACCAGATCCCGACCTTCGAGAACAAAGCCGAGGCCTTACATTATTTTCCCATGTTCCGTACCTGGTTTGGCCTGGCAGGGTTCTGTAAACTCCCCTGGAATGACGTGGAGCCGGAAACCAATGCACAGTCGAGCGAGCCTGCAAAGGTTCCCGAACATGTTGACAACTATGTTACCATCTACAATGCGGTGACGGGGAAGAATATCGACAAACATGAGCTTGTAAAGCAATCCGAACGGGTTTACAACTTCCAGCGGATTTTCAGCATCCGGAGGGGTTATGGACTTCGTAAACATGATGCCCAACCATACCGGGCCGCCGGACCTGTAACCAAAGAAGAATACGAATCCCGCGCAGAACGGTACGACAAACAACTGAAAGAAAAAGTGGGCTATGATCTTGCTGGAAAGACAACCGAAGAAAAAATGAAGGTTCTCCGGAAGTTCCGTGAAGATCAATACGAGAAACTGCTTGATGCGGTATATCAGCGCCGGGGATGGAACAAAAATGGCGTACCTACCATCGAACACCTGAAGAAGATCGGCATGGATTTGCCCGAACTCATCGAGGTGGTGAAGCCGTTGCAGTGATTTAAATCTCAATAAAACGCAAAAGCGCAGAGGCGCTGGAAATATGCTCTGATGTCATCAGTCCTCAAGAGATGATCTTGAAAAAATAAAGAAAGGGTGACTCGGTTTTTAAGTCATCCTCTTTTTTTGTTCTTAAGCCCCCGGATTCCTTCCCCCTTTCCCATCAAAAAACCACCACTCACCCCAAAAATCCGCCGGATTTTAAAAACCACTGTTTTTTTTGTGGCTGCCACTAGATTTTCTTATGTATCTATTATTCACGCAATTAGTGAAATTTCTTTCAAAAAACATTCCGGATTTCCGGAATAAAAAAAAACGGAAATCCGCAATTGACAAGTGGATAGTTTTATTATATTTTTGAAGCCTGAAATTTTCATTATGTATTCCTGCTCATCTCCAAATCACCCAATCACCCAATCACCCAATCACTAAATCACCCAATCACCAAATCACCAAATTCCATGAAAACCCTCTTCCTTCTTTCAATCCTATTCATTTCCTTCACCGCAACCGCCCAGGATATCAACTCAGGCTCGAATATCCTCCCGCTGAAAGCGGACAATTCGGTGATGTTTGGGAAAGATATAATAATTCGGGAGCAACCGGATCAAAACCAGAATGATGTTGTCATCTGCTCTGCTTATAATGGATGGCTTTATGCTGCTTATTGGTACTTCGAAAGTATAACTCCGAAATTAGTGATTATGAGATCTATTGATGATGGGATGAATTGGTTAAATCTTACTACGTTAGATTGGTTTGTAGGAGGCGATCGCATATATAGGATGGATATTTGTGCGACAGGTCAGACTGAATCTCAAATAAAAATAATACTTTGCTTTATTTATAATACAGATACTCCAATATATTCTGGAGGGCCACTGTTTGTTTCCAGATTTGATGGAAATACTGGCGATTTTGAGGGATTTGTATTCGATTCGAAAAGTACTCTATTTTTTGAAGCTTCCATGGCATGTGATGAACCTTTTGTAGCAACGAGTGCCAGTCCTAATAGTATTGCAATTCTTTATTCTTTCAATCAGGGAACAGGATATGATTCAATATCTGTCCGAACATCTGATAACGGTGGTTTGTCTTTTAATTCTTACCAACCCATAGCTAAGGCAACCCACCGTTATAAAGGTGGCAACCTGTCATTGACATATGGGAATTCACCATCCTTCAATTCGGGAAGATATTTTGCAGTATGGCAGGAAGTATGGGAATATATGAATGAGAACACAATATATACTGCACATTCCGAGCCATTCTTTAACAGTCCTTTCACAACCCCTGTTCGTTTGGATAATTTGGTGCCTTCAACGACTAACGTATGCAGAAACCCGGTCATTGCTTGCCAGAACAGCTCAACGGATAATGACAGTTCAGATATCACAGCAGTTGTAGTTTTTGAAAAATTCATCCCTGGCGAAAACAGATGGGAACTTGCGGGTTGTTATAACAGGCAAGCTGTTACTTCTGAAACCTTTGTTCCATTTTCCATTACAACAAATCAGGAATATCATTCTCAACCCGATATTTGTTTTAATCCTTACAGTTCAACATTCAATCTGACCTATTTCGATTCCACCAATGCAAAGCTTCCACTGGTTTCAAATGATATCAACATGACAAATCCCAATTCATGGACTGTAGAATCCCCGGATTATCATGACATGTTCAACTTGGCTTCTCCTAAGCCGAGAATCAATGTCAATTTCGGCAAGCAGGATATCGTTAATGTTTGGGCAGGCAAACAAAACAATGGCAATAAGGCAGCTTTGTTCGATGCACCGTATAGTACGTATACCGGGTTGGTAAAAGACATCAACAGTTTGAGTTCATCACATTCCCTTGCTTATCCGGTACCCTGTTCACAAAATTTAACAATTGCGTTTTCATTACATTCGGGAGAACCGGTGAATATTGAACTGTATGATTCAATGGGGCAAAGGATCAAAATCGTATGTAACTGGTTTTATGATGCAGGGAGACATGAGGTTAATTTTGATATTTCAGGGTTCCCATCAGGAGTATATTACTATAAATTCCAATCGGGTGAACTCCTTCAATCCGGAGTATTTCAAATTGTCAAATAAGTGAAATATCGTTTACAAATACATTATTTATCATGAAAGGAAAAGCCATAGAACCCTTTTCCTTTTTTCTCTTTTATATGTAGCACCTCAAAAAAAAGATATAGCCAACAAGTCAGGTTTTCTTGCAGATTAAATAAAAGGTTCTACCTTTGCACCCACTTTTGGGAGCTTAGCTCAGTTGGTTCAGAGCATCTGCCTTACAAGCAGAGGGTCACAGGTTCGAATCCTGTAGCTCCCACCCGTTAAGACAATAATGGTTGTTTGCTATTTCATGCCAATAGCTTATCCAGTTTCCTTTTCCATTTCTCCCAATCCGGCATCATTTTTCCCTGCAATTGTATGAAGGTAATCGTATGGTTCGGATGAACAAGGTGGCAAAGTTCATGGATAATTACGTATTCAATACAGGTTCTGGGCGCTTTTATCAGTTCAGGATTAAGAATGATTTTCCCTTTGGGTGTGCAACTGCCCCAACGTGTGGACATTTCCTGTAAATAGATGGCTTTGGGTTTGACATTGTATTTTTCAAACCGCTGAATCCAGGGTTCTGCTATTTCAGCTAGCTTCATTTTTGCTCTTTCCCGATACCATTTTCGCAAAAGGCTTTTAGCATTCGATTTCTTTTTTGCCTGAACTTCAAAAAACCTTCCACTGAAATGAACGGAATTCGATTTGGATTCGGTTACTTTTAAACGGTACTGCCTGCCAAGATATAAGTGGCTTTCTCCGCTGATGTATTTTTTCTCAGGTGTTCTGGGATGAAAAGATAAAAAATAGCTCTGCTGTTTAAGTATCCAGGGAGTTTTCTTCCGGACCTTCTCCCTAATTCTTTCAATTGATGCCCCTCTTGGCGCTTTGATCATCACTTCCATATTAGGTGTGATGGTAATGCCCAGAGATTTCCTGTCGGAAAATGTCAACCGGAATTCTATCGTCTTTGAACCGAAATCAATGGAATCTTTCATTTTTTGTAGCGGATCTTTGCAACATCCACAATGCGTTCCGCAATTCCATCAATTTCCTCAAAAGTCATTTGCAGATGGTATTTATCCCTGACTTCATCGATCAGGTAGTCACCGATTAGATGGAACATCCGCTTAGGAACGTCAATCTTTATCTGCCAGTCAACAACGATTTGCTGGTTAATGATCTCATCTGCTGCCATTGAAATATCTTCAGCGATACTGCTGAGTACTGTTTCATCATCGAACTTGCCGGCCAGGCCTTCTTTCGCCAACCCGAAAAATGCTTTTGCCACATCCCTGCCCTCCAAAGTTTCCGGAATATCAGCATCAGTATGTGAAAGCACTGCATTCATTATTTCAGTAACCTTCTTTAATTTCTGGGCGTCGTTGATTCGGCCTAATTCATGAAGTTCAATAGTTTCTTTTAACATTTCAGAGAACTTTTTATAGAAAGCAGGATCTTCCTCCATTTTCTCTGAAATATGTTTGGCCGTTCTGGATGCAATTTTATCGGCCTTGGCAGCAACACCAACTGTTTTTTCTACCTCCTCCTCAAACCGTTCTTTCTCGAAAATGTTCACCAGTTCGGTAATGGGTTTTACATCATCGGTTTGCACATGCGTATCAATAAGTTTCTGAATTTGCCCTTCATATTGTTTGTAATCTACGTCATCAGAATACCGCTGCAAAACAGCGCTTCTAAGTTTCAGGAAGAAAGCAATGTCTTCGGTGTACCGGCTAATGGTTTTTACGTCCGTTTCCTTGTGGAATTGAATAGATGAGAGCGCCAGTTTTAATATCCTTGCAAATGCCAACAGTTTATCGTAGAACACAACCCGGATCGATTCATCCTTTAGAAACTGTTGATAAGCTTCAGCATCCCTCTTGTTAGTTATAGTCTTAAAAATATCCCACAGTTCAGAGTGTGCTTGCGGAAGTTTCTTTACTTCATCAATGATATTGGTAAGGGTATGTCCAAGATCATCCAGGTCAAAATCTTCAAAGGAAGAATACAATTGCAGTGCATCATCTAACTGTTCAATCACTCCATAATAGTCGATGATGTAACCATAATCTTTATCGGCATATACGCGATTTACCCTGGCTATGGCTTGAAAGAGAGAGTGACCCTGCAGCTTCCGGGTCAGGTAAAGAACAATATTCTTTGGCTCATCAAACCCGGTAAGTAGTTTATCTACCACGATAATTATTTCAGGATTCGGTTGGTATTTAAATCGGCTGATTATGTTCTTTTCATACCGTTTCGGGCTGCCATGTTCATCCATCATCTTATTCCAAAAACGCTTAACCTTGTCCGATGTCTCTCCAAAGGAACTCTCCTCGCCTTCACGATCATCCGGGGGGGAAATCAGAACTTCGGATGTTATAATTCCTATATCATCAAGGCAGGATTTGTACCTGATCGCATTTTCTTTTCTATCGCATACCAGTTGCCCTTTAAAAGGAGTACAATGCTGAAAATTGTTCCTGAAATGCAAGCTCAGATCCCATGCAATTGCATAGATCTTTTGCTCTGCCGCATTCAGATGATCAGCACGACTCATCTTTGTTTTCAGGTCGGCTTTCTGATATTCTGTCAAAGGTTCTGAAATCAAGCTGAAATAATCATCAACTGCTTTTTCATGAACCACCTGCTTTGCATGGCGACCTTCATAAAGCAAAGGAACAACTGCTTTGTCTTTTACAGCCTGATCAACCGTATAATTATCGATGATACCGCCAAACTTGACCGCTGTGTTTTTATCTTTCTTGAATAGCGGTGTTCCGGTCATGGCGATAAAACATGCATTGGGTAAAGTTTTTTGCATATTGATATTAAACATGCCATGTTGGGAGCGATGACCTTCATCAACAAGAACAAAAATATTTGGATTCTCAAGAGGTTTACTGATCTTCCTGACTGCTGCCTCAAATTTGTTGATTACTGTGGTTACAACCGCATCACTCTTATTATGGAGAAGATCTACCAGGCGTTGGCCGGTCGCAGCATTGTCAACGAACATACCGCATTTGCGGAAGGTTCCGGTAATCTGTTCATCCAGGTCCACACGGTCGGTGACCAAAATGATCTTGGGGTTTACGATACTCTTTTCAAGTGCGATTGCCTGAGCCAACATGACCATGGTAAGAGACTTCCCACTACCCTGGGTGTGCCAAATTACCCCTCCTTTTCTTCTACCTCCTTCCATCGTCCGGATGCGATCCATGGCCTTTTTAATGGCAAAATACTGTTGGTAGCGGGCAATCTTTTTTTCTCCGTTGTCGAAAAGGATATGGTTAAAAGTCAGATTCAACAGTCGCCTCGGGCTACACAACCCGAAAAGGTATTCATCCTGAATAACCGGTAAAATCTTTTCGGATTCCAATGCATCAAAGTAAGACCTCACATATTTAAACCGATCGGCAAACAGTTGGTTTTTCTGCTCAGGGGATAAAGATTGATTTTTATTTTCCAATAAATGATTTCGGTATTGCTCCTCTTCTACTTTATTATTGAACTTCTCGTGCCAGATTGACCAAAATTTTTCCGGAGTGCCGTTTGTGGCGAAACGAGCTTCGTTTGTTGTTAAACACAAAAGGCATTGAGCATAAACATATAAACTGCGTATTCCGTCTTCATGTTGGTTCCGGAGGTGTTGAGAAATCGCCTGATCAATAGGGTCTTTCATGTCCGGTCGTTTGCATTCAATGATACAAAGGGGGATCCCGTTTATAAAAAGAACAATATCCGGCCGGTATTGCTCCTTGCTTGTGCTTCTCATCACACTGTATTCCTCGGTGACATGGAAGACATTGTTAACCGGGAAAGTTTCAGGATTCCAGTCAATGTACTGAAGAGTGAAACTCTTTTTATCGCCATCAATGCTTTGTTCCATGGCCTTCCCCAGTGTTAAAAGATTATAGGCCTGCTCGCATGCTGCAATATACCCTTCATTCATGGGCATGTCTTTCAAAGCCTGGATGCCATTCTCTATATTGGCATCTGAGAAGATCATCTCCCTCTTAGAACTGATCTTTCTTACATTTATCTCTTTCAACTGTTTCCGGAGGATATCCTCAAGGATGACATTTGTAGTTTTGTTCCCCCGAAATTGCAGTGCTTTCTCTGGGCTTAGGTAGGTATAGCCCAGTTTTATCAGCATCTGCAATGCCGGGATCTGACTGATGTGGTCTTCTTTGAAGGAGGGGGTATTCATGATAAATACATTAGTATAAAAGCTACAAAATATCTGAAATATTATTTTCCCGCCATCTTTTTGATTTTAAGTGCTTGATTATTATTAACAAAAATCTGTTAATAATTCATTTTCCGGCCAACTTCTGGCCATTTTCTGGCCATTTTTTTTCAAGACTCCAATTCCTCATTTTCCCTCATTTGCTTCATGCCAAGTTCTACAGCTTCCTTTAGAATTTGCATGGTCTTAATAAAATTTTCTCCAACTGAGTAGATTGTACTCTTGCCCTCACCATCTCTTTTTAGCTCTTTACTTGAAACAAGTTTATCAACGACGTATCTTACTTGCTTTCTTGTTAATCGCCCTTCTAAAAGATCGACAAAATCGTTCATTTTGGCTTTTTCAAATTTGCTTAAGTGATCAAGGATAAAGAAGAATACTTGCTGGTCATTTAAATCCTTAGACCTTGTATATTTTGCTTTTTCGCCAGTAAATTCATAATACGCCCGTGAAAGAATCAATTTTGATCCTTTGGTTTTCCCTTGTTGCTCAACTAACTTTTTTTCGGTAAGACTCTTAATTATTTCTTTAGGCAATTCGGTTGTTTTTATTGTATCTTTTCTAATGCGATTTAGCGCAATAATCTCAAAAACAGACAATTTTTTATCATCAGGCAGATCACTTTGGATTGATTTAATAAATAAGGCGAATGCTTTATCCTGAACTAACCCTGAGATTCTAAGCTCAACTTGATAATCATCGGATCTTGAATAATCAGGCTCTGGTTTAGCCTCAGAGATGCATTGGTAATAAATTTTATCAACACCCTGTCCTGATCGTTCAACAATTCCTGTCTTTGAGAGAACATCAGCCAATAATCTGTTTCTAGGAGTACTATTAACTGTCAACAGATTTTGCAACGTAACACCTAAAGGAAATCCTCCCGGATTGATAAAATAAATCTCCTGTGGAAATTGTTTTATTACAACCTCGCTGGCTTTCCGATAATCCCTGTGAGCAACCGCGTTATTTAGTGCTTCCCTAATAACTTCCTTATTGAAAAAATGAATATCGAAGATATATGGCCCTTCCTGGACTGGAACTTTTCCGTTTCTTAAATTGATTGCTTCCCAAATTGTGTCAATTGCAAGAAAATATGGTTCTGTAATGATTTGCCTTTGATCAAAGATGATTTTAGTAACTGAATTCCGGAATTCAAGACAAATGGTTGATTGGGGTAAATATCGCTTAATGGTTTCCGTTTTCCCAAGAAGGATGATTGCGGCATAGGTGAGTTTCCCACTGACAGATAAGTTCAAATCAACCAAACACTGAAAATTAGATTGAGTGAGAAATATCGGATTCTCCTGTTTTCTGGCATAGGCCTCTTTCATTTTTTGGATTGCACGGTCATCTAGTTCATTTAAAGTTAAGCCATCACAAATTCTTGTAGAAAAGTCGGGTTCTTGTTCCTGTAATATTTTGAAAAGCTGATCATCACTCATAGGCAGTAAATCTCCACCAACTCGCATAAGAGGAACATCCTCGAATTTTAAAGTTTTTCCAATAGGACGGGAAGGTATATGAATCACAAGCACCCGGTTATCTCCATCAAACAAAACCTCCGTTTCTACCCTGATTTGCTTATCCCGGTATATATCTTCCTCAAGTTTACCTTCCATCCCTTGCCACGCAGTTGATCCAGTAATAAAATTAGAATTACCAGGTTACCTTCAACCTTTTCTTTCCAGTCAATAACACCTGCATCAACCCCTTCTTCTGCTCCTTCAGCATTTCCAACTTGGTTTTTAATAACGTAATCTCGTTATCTGTTGCCTGCAATACCCTAGCGATTGCGGTTTGTTCCTG
>VGGL01000082.1 GCA_016868575.1 Bacteroidota bacterium | reverse complement strand
AGAATAATGTCTGTGTTGTATCGGGCATTACGAAAGTGCCTGATACCACGGAACAATAAAAGGAAGTTGTGTACAAGATGGAAGCATAGAGGCCGGTCATGGGGTTTCTGGCCCTGCCGCCGATCAAGTAAATAAGCCAGGTATTGAATGTTCCGAAAAGCACAGCCCCCATCCTGACAAAAAACTCATGATGCAGGTCCAGATTGAAAGTAGTTAGTTGAATCAGCCATCCAACCAGCGGGGGATGATCGAAGTGACTCCAGTCGGGAAATTTTGCATAAACCCAATAATATGCTTCATCGTTGGTCAATTCCAGGAAACAGGCCAGAAAAGCGCGAAGCAAAGCGGAGACAACCAGTATGATGATCAGCGTAAGCCGGATCTTTCTCCTTTCTGTGGATAACTGGTCATTTATCTGATTTTCTGCCACTTTCTTCTTTTAATGAATTTATAGACACGAAAGATAAGAATAAAAGTCAATCCCCCCATGATGGTACGGAATCCCCATGTCTTCAAAGGATTGACAACCGGCTGCTCCTGCCGGAGCGGATCATCCCCCGAATACCGGAAAACAGGATTCAGGAAGAAATGGGTTCCGTCTCCATTCCATTGATTCGGAAAAATGATCTCTGTGCGGATGTATGGATCTTGTTCCTCAAATACATACCGGGCTTCCGTGGCGTCATGAGCAATCATTTTGGCCCTCCCTTTTTTCCCGAGAAAGATGATCCGCTTGGCCTGTTTGGTGATCTTAACTTTGATGGTGTCGCCATGTACCTCGAATTGGCTCAGATATGGAATATTTTCAGCATCCGCCATTTTTTCTTCAAGTCTTTCGTCTTCCCGCATGTAGATGTCAACCCCATATGCTTTGCCTGTCTTGAGCGCATGAAGGATCTCACCCGTTGAGTGCGTCGGTGCATAGATAAAGGTAGCTCCGCGTCCGGTAAGATGAGGATCCGATACACCGTGGGTATCATCATCAGATAGGATAAATGCGGGTTTTCCCCGTGAGAGAGCCTCATCCCAGAGGGATACAGAAAACTTCTGCTGGTTAAGTACTTCAAACAGATCATAATTAGCCAGTACGCCGACATCCTCCGGGGTGTAGGCATTTCCCCAGGAGGGATGAGCCAATGCGATCAATGCACTTGTATCCTTGCGCAATTTGTTAAGGATATGTTGCTTATGGTGTCGGTTTTGCCAGAATGGGTAGTCCTTCCAATGAACCTCAGAAGCGCCGATCAGGATCTGATGATACTTCCTTATGAATCCATACCCGTGTTCATAGATCGGAATGAAAAAAGCAGAGTCCTTCCCAAAGTGATTGACAGACATATAGTCTGAAATACCAATGATGTGATAACCCAGCTTACGATAAGTGTGGTAGATTTCCTCAGGTGTATTTTTTCTTCCATCTGTAATCCCACCCCAAATCAATGATTGCGCCTGAAAATTTCCTTTCAGCCAGTGAAGGCTGTCAATACCCTTGTAAGGATTATAAAGTTTATCACCGGAAAAAGGCTTCCATTCAGGAAAATCATATATCGGGCACCAGATGTACTTGATGTAATAAATCCCAAGAAAAACAATGATGATAGCCAGTATTCCTTTAAAAACCCATTTAATCGAAGTAATCACCTTTTTCATCATCAACAAACGGTAACAGGACTGGAATTCGCAAGAATCGTTTCATGC
Source organism: Bacteroidota bacterium (assembly GCA_016868575.1). Lineage (GTDB taxonomy): Bacteria > Bacteroidota > Bacteroidia > Bacteroidales > FEN-979 > VGGL01. The sequence continues at coordinate 9,147 of VGGL01000082.1, read as the reverse complement.
CCTCCCTTGGGCAAAGGTAGTTGATTTTCGTGTTTTCTTGTTAAAAAATCATAATTATTTATAATCATTCCAAATAAATTGTGTCCATTTGAAATGAAATATGTATTTTTGTATCCGATCTGCATTCGGGATGAACAGGAATATAACATATGGCATATTTAGCGTCCTGCTGTCTATAGCTTTTCTATTACCTGCTGTGGGCATCAGCCTGATCGAGCACCAATGTAAAACCAGATCGACAACTGATTTTCTGCTGAATACAGGATCGGGAGAATGTTGTTCATCAGCTACGGATCATTGTTACCAATCCAATGAAATTGATGCTCACTCCTGCTGTGCCCCTGAAAAAGAAATTTCAACGGAGAATCATAAGGACTGCTGTTCGAAAAGGTATTTCCTGGTGAAGTACACATCTCCATTCCATCCCGCCCATCAGCATCAAGTTGGCATCCCGGAAAAAGACTTCAAACAACCCTTTCTTTCTCTTTCAATCTCAACCTGTGATGGCCTGACATCAACGCATCCGGCATCTTATGCACATGGGCCGCCCGGGAAAAGTGTTGATAAACCGTCTTTCCTTATTAATCGCGTTTTCCGCTTGTGATCATCTGTTTTCTTTAACTCCTTCATTTCAGCACGTATCTCAGTGCTGATCAGTTATTTCATTTCCTGGTCCCATTTGGGTTCAAGACAAAACAAAATACAGATGAAAAAAAGAACAATATTCATATTTATACTCGTCCTGGCAATCTTCCATCTCTTTGGTCAGGGACCTCAAGTACAGGGCTCAGTTTTGGGAAAGAGTGAAAACCATAAGGAAGAGACCCTTTCTTATGCCAATGTATACTGGGCAGATACACAGGTCGGTGTTTTGACCGATGAACGCGGTCATTTCTCAATTTATCCGCAAGAAGGCAAAGGGAAGAAACTAGTTGCCAGCCATGTCGGATATCGGAACGATACTATTGAAATCAGAGATAAAACCAGAAACATTCGTTTTGTTTTAATCCCTGATCTGATTCTGAAAGAGGTGGAGGTGGTGAGCCGACAGCAAGGCAACTTTATTTCCACGCTGAATCCTTTAAAAACAGAAGTGATCACATCCACAGGGTTACAGCGACTACCTTGTTGTAATCTCTCCGAAAGCTTCGAAAACAGTGCCAGCGTGGATGTGGGTTATACCGATGCAGTTTCAGGAGCTAAACAAATCCAACTGTTGGGCCTGGCAGGGACTTACAGCCAGTTGCTTACAGAATGCATTCCCTCACTCCGGGGTTTGGCGTCAACATACGGACTCTCCTACATTCCCGGTCCATGGATGGAATCGATACAGATATCCAAAGGATCTGCTTCAGTCATCAACGGATATGAATCCATGACAGGGCAAATCAATGTGGATTTGAAAAAGCCGGAAAGCAGCAGCAAACTATATATCAACCTCTTCGGAGATGAAAAGTTGCGTATGGAAGCCAATATTCTCACTGCCCACAAGCTTAGCGATACATGGAGTACAATGTTGATGGCTTACGGAACAATGATGAATAAGGAACATGACATGAACCATGATGGATTCATGGATATGCCCAAAAACAAACAGTTGAATTTCCTGAGCCGGTGGACATACGATGGTAAGCAAAAACTGAAGCAGCAACTTTCAGTTCAATATCTTTTTGATGACCGGAAAGGAGGTCAGTTCCATGAACATGATGAAACACATGGCATCCCGCGGTATTCCATCGACGTACAGACAAACCGCCTGCAATTATCAGGGAAAAGCGGGTTTGTCTTCCCTGTAAAACATCGTGGGCTGGGCATTCAATATTCAGGGACATGGCATGAGCAGAAGTCTCATTTTGGCCTCCGGTATTACAACGCCACTCAAAAAAGTTTGTATGGCAACCTGATCTATAATTCAATTATTGGGTTGGAAGAGAGCCGTATCAGTTTCGGTGCCAGCTATATGCTGGATGATTACCAGGAGCGGATCAACGACTCGGTCTTTAACCGGACAGAGTCTGTCCCCGGTGCTTTTGCCGAATACTCTTTTGAAAAGCACCCCACATTCATTGTGATCGGTGGGCTGAGGCTGGATTACAACAACCGTCAAGGGCTGTTCTTCACCCCGAGATTTCACTTAAGGTACAAACTAAATGAGGTAACAACCCTGAGGGTATCTGTTGGAAAGGGATTCCGGACAGTCAACCTGATCGCTGAAAACATTGGCATCCTGGCAAGTTCGCGTAACCTGGTGGTAGAAGAAGCCCTGAAGCCGGAAGAATCCTGGAATTACGGATTGAACTTCACACGGGAGTTTCCCATTGATGACATCCGTAAGGTAGTATTCACCTTTGATCTTTACCGGACGGATTTCATCAATCAGGTCATCATTGATGCTGACCGCTCACCCTTTTCAGTTTTCTTCTATAACCTGGATGGAAAGTCATATTCCAATAGCATGCAGGCAGAATTCCGGGTGATCCCCTTCGACCGGTTTGAAGTGGTGACGGCATTTCGTGTGAATGATGTGAAAATGACTATCAATGGAACGTTGCAGGAGAAACCATTATCAAGTCTTTATAAAGGCTTGCTGACGTTATCCTATGCCACGCGGTTCAACAAGTGGATGTTTGATGTCACGACACAACTTAATGGACCCGGCAGGATGCCTGATACGGATCAGTATCCTTCCGAATACCGAAACAAAAGTACGTTCCCATCCTATCTCATACTCCATGCCCAGATTACACGAGATTTCAAGTATTTTGAAATTTATGCAGGGGCTGAAAACCTGACCAATTACCGCCAGGCTGATCCCATCATTGCTGCTGATGATCCGTTCGGAAGGTATTTTAATGCCTCCATGATCTGGGGTCCCCTGACCGGTAGGATGTTTTATGCAGGATTACGGTTCAATTTATAATAAGACACCCTCACACTTCAATTGTATTCGAAAATTTAAAACACCATTGCTTCGCAGGACGCAATGACAACAATCATCAAATCACCAAATCACCAAATCACTAAATCATGAAATCAATAATGGCAATTATTCTACTGGTATCCGGCACTTCTGTGCTGGGACAAAACCAGTCAAAATTCAAAGAGATCAAGATCAAGACCTCTTCTGAGTGCAAGATGTGCAAAGAGCGGATCGAAAATGCACTGGCATATGAGAAAGGGGTTAAAAGTTCTTCCCTGGATGTGGAAAGCAAGATCCTGACAGTGACCTATGATACCCTGAAAACAACCCCTGAAAAGATCCGCAAAGCGGTCACGAAGGTTGGTTATGACGCCGATGATATGCCGGCTGATCCGAAGGCGTATCAAAAGCTTCCGGTGTGCTGCCAAAAGGGAGGACACAGCAAATAGCGAAATCACCATTTATTTATGGAACCTCCGTATGAAATCCTCCACTTCCTTCACACCACCCTGGTAGACCAGGTAACCGTTGTAGGGTTCACGGGGGGTGATTTCGTCGTTGACAGGGGTTAACATGATCCTGCGGACTTCTTCCCGGTCGTGGGTTTGTCCGAGAGCCCAGCCGAGTTTGATGTAGGCCACCTCGGGAAGCATGTTTTCCGCCGGGATGATCCCTTTGGCCATCAGGTCGCGGCCGGTGTCATAAACAAACATGTGCACATACCCCCAGAGGGTCTGAACTGTCATGTAGATATGGACGCCTTCCCTGGCCGCCCTTTCAATGGAGGGGTATATCGGCTTGTTGACATGTCCCAGTCCGGTTCCGGCGATCACAATCCCCTTGTAGCCATTGTCAACCAAAGAATCAATGATATCGGGCTTCATATTGGGGTAATAATAGACGATGGCCACCCGGTCATCAAAAAAGGGCATGATCTTCACATTCCGGTCTTTCCGGCGGTGGTTATATTCTTTTTTCAAGGGAACGACTCCGTTTCGGGTTACCGTAGCTACCGGGATATCCCCGATGGTGCGGAAGGTGGAGCGGTAGGATGAGTGCATCTTTCTGACCCGGGTTCCGCGGTGGAGCATGCCGTATTCGTCGGAGGTAGGTCCAAACATGGAGATCAGCACTTCGGCGATATCGCCGTGTCCGGCTGCAGTAGCTGCATGCATGAGATTGAGTGCGGCATCAGAGCTGGGCCGGTCGGAAGAGCGTTGGGATCCAACCAGGATGATCGGTACGGGAGAATTCTGTACCATGAAGGTCAAAGCAGCGCCGGTATGGTGCAAAGTATCCGTACCATGCCCGATGATGATACCGTCGATGCCATTCTCGATCTCCTGCCCAATGGCGATGGCCAATTTTTTATACTGTTCCGGTCCCATGTTCTCACTGAAGACCGCAAATAGCTTTTCGGTAGAAAGATTACAGATGTCGGCAAGTTCAGGAACAGCGCCATACAACTCACCAGGGGTAAAAGCAGGGATCACGGCGCCGGTACGATAATCAAGCCGGCTGGCAATGGTGCCTCCCGTTCCGAGCAGCTTCACTTTCGGGAATCCCGGAGTAAATGGAAATTCCTTTTCAGGGATCTTGTACACGGCTTTTTTATACCCTGTCTCTTCCATCTTCAGGATCGTGGATATATCGATCCCGACATTATATCCGGAGGCAATCTTGAGGACGATATGCTGATCATCATTGTTCTCGGCCCTGGGAAGAATGCTGCCCTTGAAAAGCCCACGTGTGGTCTCAATGGTTGCCTGGCTCCACACCCGGACGTTGAATTTCTTCAGTACCTCAAGGGCACTTCCTTTATATCCCTGGAAAAAATCTTCAGTCATTATGGTGATGCTTTATAATCCTAACTTGTTTTCAATATGATGCTGTAGAGACGATCAATCAATCAACTGACATTTTTTTCAATCTCCGATTTCAGCATGGCCAAAGAAATATTCCCCAGGGCGCTCTTGTTAAGTTGCCCCATGATCCAGTTGATCTTGTCTTCATGGGTGGATAAACGTCGTAAGGGGGTATACTTCTGAACCAGAAAGGGAATGGCGCTCTTGATAACTTCAGGTTGGATCTTTTTGAATTTCAGCATGGTAAGAATCGATTCAAAGTCCATCTTGGGGTGTTCATACACCACCGGAATGATCTTCCCGGCCAGCCGAAGGTCAATTCCCTTTTCCTTCAGGAAGCGGAACAGTTCGAGCACCTGTTCATACCTGAATTCCTTGGAGCGTTGGTATGTCCCTTCCACATGCTTCAGCGTATGACCAAAGAAGGCGCCGACAAACCGGGGTTCCATGGCCAACTCATTCGATATTTTATCAATCAGGAGAAACAGGTTGTTCCTGAAGATATAGGTATAGGTATCTTCCGGTATATCCCATTTTTTCATCTGATGATACCGTTCGATCACCTCTCCGGGAAGGTCTTTACCAAGGTTCTCAATATGGGTATTATCCAATGGAATAGGCTGGGAATCGGTATCGGGATACATCCGGTCAGCTCCTGGCAGCACCCGTTCAAAGATGGTGGTTCCATCTTCAAAAGACTTTCTGGTCTCATTGGGAACAAGGGTAAAAGCCATCCGGCAACGTTCATCGATGGTTTCCATCGCTGTCTTCCGGTCGTCAGAAGGTCCCCATATCAGCACCTGTGCATCGCCGGGCTCTGCCTGAAGAGCATTCCGGATTCGATTCCATTCGGTCTTCGACAGGCAAGAATCTATCTCCTCACTGTGGGTCATATTGGGCTTCTCGATGCAGGCAATCACCTTGAGGCGGTCGGTCAGCTCATCAGCAAACATCTTTCCGGGCTGTGTGAAATGGGAAAGGATACCCTGGAAACCGGGAAGGTTGATGGCCAATAGAAAATGGCCCTTTCCCCTGGCATTTTTAATAGGTGCATAGCTGGTCTTGAACGATGGAAGATCAAGCTCATGTATCTGCATTTTCCAACTATCCTGATGTTTCACCTGTTTGGCTAACAAATCTCGAATATGTAACAAAGCCCACTGGCGGAAACACTCATTATGGGTAAGCTCGGGGATCCACTTCGTATGGGCAACACCCTTGATCTCTACCCGTGTACCGCCGCGGCAACTCACATTCACATCCTGACGGGCAGCACCGATACCCACCCGGACTTTCCCGGTACTCCGGGCAAGAAAACGGATATAATTGCAGGCTTCGCGAACTTCTTCAGGATTGACGCAATCGGGATAAGTCACGGTCTCAATGAGGGGCATGCCCAGCCGGTCGGTTTTATATACTCTTATGTGTCCGATATCAGAGATCTCCCGGCAGGAATCCTCCTCCAGACTGAGCTGGATCAACCTGACTTTCTTGTGTTTCAGGTAGATTTCGCCTTCCACGCCGATGATCGCTGTTCGTTGAAAACCGGTAGGGATGCTGCCATCAAGGTATTGCTTGCGGGTGATATGGACTTCTCCGACAATATTCAATTTAGCCATCAGGGAGATCTGGATGGCAATATCGAGTGCCTCGCGGTCCATCTTAAAAGGTGGTGTATCGTCTACTTCATACGTGCAGGCAGTTTCGTTCTTGATCCGGTAGACGATCTCTTTTCTCGTCTTGAACTCCATCAAGGCAGTTCCATCGTATTCACCCAGTTCACTAAGGGTAGGTCGCATATGCCGGATCACTTCGGCATCGTACTCCTCTCCCTGATATATACCGGCCGGACAACGGCAAAACAGCTTTTCTTTTGTCAGCAGCTGCTGGTGCACTTCAAGTCCCGACATGAATCCGATGCGGTCATAGTCAGCCTGGGTGGCTTCTTTTCGGGGAACGTATCCGATGGCTTTGCGGGTGGCTTCGTAATTCGTACGGGGATCAAATGACTTACTCATAAGGTAGTAGAAAAAAGAATGGCCAAAAGTAGGTATTTTCCGGTAACAATAAGGAAGTTACCAGCCGGGAATTATTCCAGCTTTGATAACAATGGATGAGCGGTTCCGGAGAATTCGATCAGCTCCATTTTGATCGATCCGACAACGACTGCGGTCTGAGCCATCACAGGAATGCGGTTGTCATCATCGGTGATCCATATTACCATCGGATATTCGTCTTTAAACACCTCTCCGGTAGCTACCATAGGTTTGAAACGAAGGCACCGGAATTTACCAACTGCCGTCTGGATCTCCTCCTTGCCCTCATATTTGATGACGGAAGTATAAATCGAGTCATTGAGGAAAAATTTTACCGGATAGGTTTTCCCGATCATGAGGTCACTCAAATCCAGGCTTCGGGCATAGTAGAACGATGAGATCAGATCCTGCGTTCCGCGGTCGATGGCTTTCTTGGCAGTCCGGCTCGTGGCAGTGCCCTTCGGATGATCAAATTTGACCTCGTCATCCTTCTTATAACTTCCTTCCAGGGTTCTTCGGATGAAATAGATCGGTTCCAGGGTTTCCACACTGATAAACGATTCAAACCGGTCACGAACCTTGAAGAACCAGTCGAATGCCCCTTTCGACTTCCCTTCTCCAACCACATGGTACACTTCCGTGTCTCCGATCTTTTTAATCTCCTTGTGAACCTCCAGCGAGGCTGTTCCGGCTGTGACTTGTCCGGTCAGGTAAGAGTCGTAATACACCTTGAAGATAAATTTTTCGCCCCGTTTGAAAGGGCGGTTTTTAGCTTTTTCCTGTGCAAACAATGGAGAAACAAGGATCAGGGCTATTGCGATGAGGATCTTGGAATGCATAGTTTCTATTTAAAAGCGCCTGTTTCTACAAGAAGCGTTCCTGAAATACAGGTCAATAATCAAACGACGACATTGATGATCTTATTGGGCACCACGATGATCTTCTTCGGGGGACCGTTCTCAAGCCATTTTTGTGATTCCGGAGCAACTAAAACAGTCTTTTCGATCTCATCCTTTGACATGTCAACCGGTAGTTCGAGCTTGAACCTGAGTTTTCCGTTGAACGACACCGGATAGGAAAAGGTATTTTCCACCAGGAACTTGGGATCCCAGGCCGGAAATGTAGTTTTCGAAACACTTCCCTGATGACCCAGCAAATGCCAGAGCTCTTCGGCAATATGAGGCGCATAGGGCGAAATGATGATTACCAGGGGTTCGAGAATTTCCCGCTTATTGCACTTAAGGTCGGTTAAGTCATTCACACAGATCATGAAATTGCTCACGGCCGTGTTGAAGGAAAAACGTTCAATGTCTTCCTGCGTCTTCCTGATCGTACGATGTAATACCTTCAACTCTTCAGCAGTAGGGGCTTCATCGGAGATGACAAACCTGTTTTCGCTATCATGGAAGAGTTTCCACAACTTACGCATGAAGCGGAATACCCCTTCAATCCCTTTGGTATCCCAGGGTTTATGCTGTTCCAGCGGGCCCAGGAACATCTCATACAGCCTCAGTGTATCTGCTCCATACCGGTGGATGAGGTCATCCGGATTCACTACATTGTAGAACGATTTCGACATCTTGTCGATCTCATGTCCGCAGATATATTTCCCATCCTCGAGGATAAATTCAGCATCCGCATAATCGGGGCGCCATTTTTTGAACCCTTCAACATCCAGAATGTCATTTTCAACAAGACTGATATCGACGTGAAGTGTCACGGTTTCATATTGGTCGATCAGTCCATGGGATATGAACGTATTGGTCCCTTTCAGGCGATAGACCAGGCTTGACCGGCCCTGGATCATCCCCTGGTTGATCAGCTTCTGAAAAGGCTCATCTTTGCAAGCAAGACCGATATCGAACAGGAATTTATTCCAGAAACGGGCATAGACCAGGTGTCCGGTGGCATGTTCGGCGCCACCGATGTACAGATCGACATCCTGCCAATAGTCGTTTGCCTCCTTCGAAAAATAGGCTTTGTCATTCAGAGGATCCATGTACCGGAGATAATAGCCGCTGGAACCGGCAAATCCGGGCATGGTACTGGTTTCCAGCGGAAAGCCATCTTTTGACACCCGGTTTTCAGCCCGTGCCAGCGGTGGTTCGCCGGTAAGGGTTGGCAGATACGAATCAACCGGCGGCAGTTCAAGGGGTAATTCGCTCTCATCCAGCAGATACGGGATATCATCCTTGTAAAATACCGGGAAGGGCTCACCCCAGTATCTTTGCCTGCTGAAAATGGCATCCCGGAGACGATAGTTAACCGAGCCGGTTCCAATGCCCAGTTCTTCCACCTTCCGGATCACGGCCGTAATGGCTTCTTT
>VGGL01000081.1 GCA_016868575.1 Bacteroidota bacterium | reverse complement strand
TGATTAAGGGTGAGCCAAATATCGAACATTGATCAACGATTTCTGAGATCTGATCGAGAAGAGGTACAAGGGACAATTGGAAATGTACCATTTGATTGTCAAAGGACAATTTCCCATTTTATCAAACAACGGGCAACGAACAACGATTTCTGAGATCAGCTCAGACATCACAGGTCGTTGATCGATATTCCTCTGTTACGTTCAAAAGATCAGCGTTTTTACTTTGCAGATGACTCTGTGCAGATCTGTTGCATCCGTGTCATCCGTGTTCTAGTAATTATAAATTATGAGGCTTGAATCTTTGATTATGAATGGGATGGATCGTTCTCGGGGAACAAATCTTACGGTTATCTGCGTTCCAAAGGATTATGCACTCGAAGAAGAAATCTTCTTTCCGGAAATGGTTTACTTTTGTCGGAGAAACCGGATCAATCGTTCCATCTGATGAGGCTTTTGAGATACACTCCGCTGGTGCTTGTATTTTCATTCGTGCTCCTGCAGGCGCTTCAGCAGGGATACAAAATTATCCAACAGGCCCCGCTGCTGGGAATCGCTGATACTACTAAACGGCCACCACTATCCGCTTCCTCTTATTTCAACCATCGATTCCAGCCTTCTTTTGAAAAATATCTTGAGGAACAAATGGGTTTTCGACCAGCCCTGATCCGGACCCGGAACCAGATCGATTATACCGTTTTCCACCATTCATCGGCTCCCGGGGTTGTTATCGGCAAAAACCGCCAGCTGTTCATCGAATCATATGTCCAAAATGCACGGGGGTTGGTGTTTCGCGGAGAAGAGGAAATCATACGCATCGTCCGGCGGATTGGAATCATCCAGGATGAACTTCACAAGCACAATGTCGACTTCCTCCTCATCTTCGCTCCCGGGAAAGCCTCGTTTTATGATGACCATGTACCCTCGTGCTATGCCCGCCGACCGGTCACGAATTATTCCTGTTACCTGGAGCATCTGAATGGCTCAGGGATCCACTTTATCGATATGAATGCCTGGTTCAGGAGCCTGCGGGGCAAGACACCCTATCCACTTTACCCGCTCAACGGCACCCACTGGTCTTCCTACGGCATCGCCCTGGCCTCCGACAGCCTCTTCCGTTACATTGAAGATCTCCGAAATATTGACTTGCCCGATTTCGGATGGGATACCGTTTTTATGTCGGATTCGATGCAATACACCGATTACGATATCGGGGAGCTGATGAACCTGTGGCGACCGGTGCCGAACGATCCCATGCCATATCCGAGATTTCAGTACCATCAGGAAGGAAAAGTGCGCCCAAAGGTTGTCGCTATCGGCGACAGCTACTGGTGGGGGTTTACCTACTCGGGCACCACTGCGAATGTCTTCGAAAGGGATGTTTACTGGTTTTATCTCAAAGACATTTATGTGAATAATTACAGATCCGGGTCTGTCATAGACCTTGACCTGAAAGAAACCTTATTCAGCCAGGACCTGGTGATCCTGATGGTGACGGAAGCGACCTTCCAGCTTTTCCCGTATGGTTTTACCGACCTTTTCTTTGAAAAGTGCCTGCCGGATCATCCGGAATACAAGAAGATCAGGCATGAGCAGGTGATCGAGAAGATCCGGAAAGACCCGGGATGGCTTCTTAGCGTAAAAGACAAGGCCCGGAAGTACAGGAGACCGCTGGAAGATCAGATTCGGATGGACGCCCAATTTATGTTAGACCAGGAACAACAAAAACCGTAACCGATGGCATTTAACAGCAGCCTCTTCCTGCTTTACTTCCTCCCGCCGTTCCTGGTGATCTATTGGTTGTTGCCCAGGCATTTCCGGAATCACTTTCTGCTGCTATCCGGCGTGGTGTTTTATTCCTGGGGTGCTCCCGGATTCTTGCTTATTCTGGCTGCCTCGGTGATCCTTGATTACATTCTGCTTCGCGAGATGCAGCGTCATGCCGGACGGGTTCGCTTCCTGATCTTTATGCATCTGGTAATACTCAACGTGGGATTGCTGCTGTATTACAAATACATGAATTTCTTTATCGGCCAGGTGTCGGAGGTGGGGATGCTTTTTGGCTCGTGGCCGATTCGGTGGACGGAGATCATCATGCCGGTAGGGATATCTTTTATCACCTTTCAGAAGCTCTCATGCGCCATCGATGTGTACCGGAAGCATTTTCCGGGGTTCAAGTCATGGCACGATTATGCTTTGTATCTGTTCATGTTCCCGCAGATGCTGGCCGGACCGATTGTCAGGCCGGGGCAGCTCGCGGATCAAATCGCCGACAGGCGGGCCACCTCATCTATCGATCACAAGCTTACCGGGTTTTACCGGTTTGCCATCGGTCTGGCTAAAAAGGTGCTGGTGGCCGATGTGCTCGGGGTGACGGTGAATGCGATCTTTGCCCTTGACCCGGATCAACTCTCCACGGGTCTGGCATGGCGCCGCCTGGACGTTCATCGCCTGGGGCGCTTACCATGGTATATTCCTGATCATCGACCGGCTGGTTCTTTTACGCTTTCTGAAGAAACGCGGCAAACCGTTGGCAGTGCCGCTCACCTTCTTCATCCTCACCCTGGGCTGGGTGCTCTTTCGTTCAGACTCCTTTTCCTCGGCGTTTCAGTACCTGGGAAAGATGTTCTCCTTTAGTGCAGGGATGAATGATGTTTGTCTGGATCTGAAGTTCTGGGTTATTTTAGGAATTGCCGTATTTTTCTCTTTCTGGGCCTCTTCATCACGCATTCAGCGGTGGATTGACCAAACCTACGACCAGCCGGGAAAGAGATCTTTGATCCTCTTGTCATTCCTCGCAGTCGTATTCCTCCTCCTTGCCGAGGCCAATATCGTGGCCACGGATTTCAGTCCGTTTATTTACTTCCGGTTCTGATCCTTGGCGTTGTTGCAAAATAGCGATCTTTGCAACCATGCCATTGTATCTCGCCTCAATCAATTCCGGAAGCAACGGAAACTGCTATTATATCGGAACAGAAGACCATCTTTCGAATAACCAGTCACTGGAACTCTTCCTGAATAACCGGTCCCCTGACCTGCAGTTCCTGGTTTTGTCGCACTTGTCAGCCCATAATAACCACCCGGAGATCGTTCATCGCCTCTTTTCCTCCCATGCCAATGGAACCAGAATAGAAATCGCATCCCGGTACGAAGAGACCGAAGTTTTTTACCTTTCTCCTTCAACTTGCTTTTGAGCAGGTGGATGTGTTTACTTACGCAACAAAAGGTATGTTCAGGCAATATATTGATATCATTCGCGTTATTAAAGTATTCTACCCCCAGCTGTTTTTAAACAAAACCGGTTATCGCCTGAAGATATTACGCTTTCGTTTTTTCTGAACTTTGAGTAAAAACAGTATTTGCTGGATTTTCGGCTCATGTGTTTTATTAACTGCAATGACGGCCAATACCGGCGGGGAAAAATCCTTTGTGCGTTCAACGGATCTTACTGGGCTGTGGGAACCGTTGTCACCTATACGTTTGATGAATACTTTGTGGATGATAACCAGGTGCTGGGAACAAAGGTCGATATCAATAAAGGGGTGAACAGCTCAAACAACCTCTGGTGGGAGACGAATGAAAACGGTTCCATCATTAAGGCCAACAACGGTGGTACAGTTACCTGGATTTCAACCAGACAACTTGAATGGACCGAAGGAGCTGCAACCATCTGGGTTTGGTGGGATGATGTTTATGAGATGACCGGAGAGGCGCATGGTGTGACTTCGGATGGGCTGGACTATGTGTATACCATTACAACGCCCATTGTTAAAAAACTGAACTGTGAATGGGTCTCCAGGGGTGTACTGACCCTTGAGGTGACCGGTTTGCCCTTGATTACACTGGATTATGGACAGGGAGCGTGTGATCACGATGCGGTGATCATCATCAACGGGCAGACATACCGGTCATTTTGCCATGAGATAGGTGTTGCAAAAGTTGCTTTTCACCGCAGAGGCGCGGAGGCGCAGTGAACAGTGTCTTTCGAATTCTTTGTGTCTTCGCGCCTTTGCAGTTAATAGAAATTCACAAATGAACAAGCATGTCGAATAGACCGAATGAAATGCATCGAATTCTCGAATTCACGAATGAGTTGCCAGAAATTAATTTGTAATTCGGCTTATTTGGAGAGATCATTCGTCGAATACGTCATTAGGGGAGTTCGGTGATTTTTTATTCAGTCACCCGATGATTTTTTTGATCAGAGAACAAAGTCCCAGAAATTATCCCTGGTTATGGTCATGAAAACTGATTCGGGATAGGTTTGTTGAAATATTTTTTGGGCTTTCGGCGCACCTCTTGCGTTCAGTTTAAATTCCACTGCTGTTATTAGTCCGCCCTCCTCTTCGATATAATCTACTTCCTTCTGATCATATGTTCGCCAAAACCAACTATTGACAAACAAGCGGCGATTCATGTTTCGTTTCAGCCGTTCCAAAATACAAAAGTTCTCCCACAGTCCTCCCGTATCATTCCTGAGCTTCATGGGATTGAAATTCCTGATCAGGGCATTCCGAATACCCAGATCGTAAAAATAGATTTTTTGTCCTTTTGCAATTTCCTTTCGAAGATTCCTGCTGAAAGAACGAAGCCTGAAAATAATAAATGCTTTCTCAAGCAACTCGATGTATCGCTGAATGGTGGGTATTGTTTCCCCTAACATCCTTGACAGTTCATTCAGGGAGACTTCATGTCCTATCTGTAATGCCAGGGCATTCAGAAGGTTTACCAAAAGCGCCGGTCTTTTAATCTGTTCGAACTCCAGGATGTCTTTGTAAAGATATTTGCTCGAGATTTGGCTTAATTCTTCAATAGCATCCTGTTCGGGTTTGCTGTATACTTCAGGATAAAGTCCAAAACGAAGAAGTTGATCCACATCCGCGGAGATGCTGATCCTGTCTGAAATAGATGAAATTTCTGCAATAGAGAATGGCAACAACAGATACTCGCGTGAACGGCCGGTCAGGGGTTCAGATAATTTATTGCCCAGTTCAAAACTTGAAGAACCTGTTGCAATGATTTGAATCTCAGGAAGTGTATCAGAGATGATCTTCAATATCCTGCCGATATCATGGATATGCTGTGCCTCATCAAGTACAACCAGACGATAGCTTCCAAGTGCATTTTTAAGATTTTTACTGTTTGTTGTTTCCAATAGTGATTTATGCTCCAGCAACTCACAATTGATATACCTGCTTTGCTCGTTACCAGCAAGTAATTGATGGGATAATGTTGTCTTGCCAACGCGTCTTGGACCATAGAGAATAATAACCTTGCCCCTAAAAAGCTGTTTCTCGATAACAGGTTGAATATCACGGTGAACGAGCATAAATTTGATATTTTGACTTTACAAATTTAGTAAAATTTATAAGGTTTACGTAATAAATTTATATTTATTTATCAAATAATTTCATTCCTACGGGATTAACCAGTTTTGCTAACTCAGGATATTCGGTCTATTCCGACATCCAACTTCCAATCTACAGCAAATCGTCCATTTATCCTATCTAAGCGAAAAAACTGTTCCATGATGCGTAATTCCCTGATAATTGCTGCTTTTGCGGTATGCCTGCTGTTTATACCATCCTGGCCTGACATGGCCTGTACAAACTTGATTGTCGCCCGGGCGCCAGCTAGGACGGCTCGGTGATGATCACCTTTTCGGCCGAGGCCAATATCAATGCCAGCCGGTTCAACCCATCCATTTATTTCCGGTTCTGACCGGCGTCAAAAACATAAGTTTTTAGGAATATAATCATAAAATATTATAATAATTTCGGATTATAATCTGAAAAATTCATATTTTTGAAAAAACTTTCCATATGATCCTTCGAAAGATATTGGAGCCCATTAAAAAGAGCTTATTCAAGGGGAAGGCTGTTGTGGTATATGGTCCCCGGCAATCGGGGAAAACCACTTTGCTTGCGTTGCTTGCAAAATCGTTGAAAGCCAACATTCTTATGCTCGATGGCGACGAGCCTGATGTCAGACAACAACTTCAGCATGTAACATCCAGTCAGATGAAATCACTTTTTGCAGGCCATGACATAGTTATGATCGATGAAGCCCAACGGATTGAGAATATCGGACTAACCATCAAACTTGCTGTAGACAAGATAAAGGATGTGCAACTGATCGCTACGGGATCGTCATCTTTTGAGTTAGCCAACAGGATCTCAGAGCCGTTAACAGGGAGGAAGGTGGAATTCTATCTGCATCCCTTTTCTGTCCTGGAACTGGTGCAGGATCATGGAGAAATGGAAGAAAAGCGTCTGCTTGAACAAAGAATGCTTTTCGGGATGTACCCTGAGGTGGTGACGAATCCAGCCAATGCTGGTCAGATCCTGAAAAATATCACCTCCAGTTATCTGTATAAAGATATTCTTGCTTTTCAGGATTTGCGCCGGCCGGAAATGCTTAACACGTTGCTTGAAGCGCTTGCCCTGCAGGTTGGATCTGAAGTGTCCCTGCATGAACTGGGACAAATCGTCCATGCTGATCCAATGACCATCGAGAGGTATATCCATTTGCTTGAACAGGCGTTTATCATATACAGGTTGCGGGCATTGAGCAGAAATGTTCGCAATGAATTGAAAAAAAGCAGGAAAATATATTTCATTGATAACGGTGTCAGAAATGCCTTGATCGCCAATTTTAATCCGGTTAACCTGCGAACAGATAAAGGAGCGCTCTGGGAGAATTTTTTGATGAGTGAGCGGTACAAATGGAACAAGTATCATAATCAATTCGTTAATCCATGGTTTTGGAGGACCTCCCAACAGCAGGAGATCGATTATATTGAGGAAAAGGATGGCCAGTTCGCTGCTTATGAATTTAAATGGAATCCGGAAAAGAAGGCCCGTCTTCCGAAAACTTTCCAGAATGGATACCCCAATGCCAGATTTGAAACAATCACCCCGGAAAATTACTTTCATTTTCTTCAATAACATCTAATTCCTATGAATCGAAAGAACAGTATCCTTGCTATTTCAGTGTGGATTTTTTCCCTTCTTATTGTTTCCGATAGCTATGCCTGCACCAACCTCATCGTCACCCGGGGTGCCGGCAAGGACGGGTCGGTGATGATCACTTATTCGGCTGATTCACACACCCGGTATGGGGCGATCGCCTTTTACCCGGCAGCAGACCATCAGCCGGGGTCGATGTGCGATGTGTATCATTATGAGAGCGGGAAATTTCTGGGTCAAATACCTGAAGTACCACACACCTATACGGTGATCCAGTTCATGAATGAGCACCAGGTAGCCATTGGGGAGACGACCTTTGGCGGTTTGGATTCGCTGCAATCCCAGCCGGGAGCGATCCTCGACTACGGATCACTGATGAGGATCGGGTTGCAACGGGCGAAAACTGCCCGCGAGCTGATCCAGGTGATGACAGCATTGGCCGATCAGTATGGATATGCTTCCTCGGGAGAATCATTTGCAGTGTCCGACAAAAGTGAGGCCTGGATCCTGGAGATGATCGGCAGGGGGAGATATGGAAAAGGGACGGTGTGGGTAGCCCGGCTGATCCCCGACGGGTATGTCAGCGGTCATGCCAACCAGGCGCGGATCACAACCTTTCCGTTCCAATCTGTCAATCAATGGGACGATCCGGAGCAGACGGTTTTTCATTCGCCGGATGTTATTCGTTTTGCCAGGGATCATGGCTTCTACCGGGGATCTGATGAGGCTTTCAGCTTTTCTGATGTTTACAATCCTGTGGATTTTGGCGGCGCCCGTTACTGCGATGCCCGGGTCTGGTCGTTTTTCCGGAAGATCGACAAAGAAGTTCGTGAAAACAAGCTGTATACGGCATATGCTCAGGGTAAGCTGATGCGTCATGAGCAATTAGCGGATGGTTCATCTAATCCCAACGGATTTGTTTCAAACCGTCTCCCGCTGTGGGTTAAAGCGGATACTGTTGTCACCCTTGAAATGGTCATGGATGCCATGCGGGACCACTATGAAGACACGCCGATGGATATGCGTTTCGATCTGGGTGCCGGGCCTTACCAGTCACCCTACCGCTGGCGGCCGATGGAGTTTGAGGTGGATGGGGTGAAATACCTGAACGAAAGGGCCGTGGCCACCCAACAGACGGGATACACTTTTGTGGCGCAATCCAGGTCCTGGTTGCCCGATCCCATCGGCGGGATTTTCTGGTTTGGCGTTGACGATGCGGATGGTTGTGTCTTTGCGCCAATGTATTGTGGTATTCATGAGATCCCGGAGAGTTATGCAGTGGGTAACGGATCGATGATCGCCTGGTCGGAGACATCGGCTTTCTGGACCTTCAGCCAGGTGAACAACTGGGCGTATTCCAGGTATAATGTCATCCATCCGGAAATTGAAAAATACCAACAGGAACTGGAATCGACAATCTTTAGCGAAATTCGGGAAAACGATAAAAAAGCCATTGCGATGTACCGCGAGGATCCTGCAACGGCAAAAGATTTCCTGACCGATTATTCGGTTCAAACAGGAAATCAGCTCGTTAAGCAATGGAAGGCGTTTTACCATTACCTGTTCATGAAATATATTGATGGGAACGTCAAGCAAACCGAAGGGCATCAATTACTTGAAAACGGCTTTGGCAGGGGTGTTCCCAAAAGACCTTCTCAGCCGGGCTATGGCAGCGACTGGGAGCGAAAGATGGTTGAAGGTACCGGAGACCGGCTTCGGGTGGGCTTTCCTGTGCCCAAACCGTTTGAAAACAGCCGGTTTGTAACGGTTGACTCGGTGCGGCTCCATTACCATACCTGGGGTGAGCTTGCAGGTTCCCGGGGAAAGGTGTTGTTCATCCATGGCTTTGCCGGCAACACTTTCTGCTGGAGAAACAACATTGATACGCTGGTAAAAGCGGGGTATTATGTGGTAGCCGTAGATTTGTCTTCCTTTGGCTATTCCGATCGCCGCATCGGCATCAACCATTCGCAGAGCAACCGGGCGCGGATCCTCTGGAATCTGCTCGATGTGATCGATCGTGGCGACAAGCGGAAGTGGAACCTGGTCGGACACAGCATGGGAGGTGGCATCGCAGAAGCCATGGCGTTGACCCGATTGGATCGAACCCAGTCGCTGCTGATCGTAGATGGGATGGTCTTTTCGAAGAACAAGGACTGGAACGGGGCATTCATCACACTGGTAAGAAACGAAAAGATCAGTCAAACGCTCGCAGACATCCTTGAGAAGAATCTGATCACGGAAAAAACAGTAAGACGGATGTTGAAAAACCTCTATGTGAAGAAACCCGACGCAACAGCCGTAATTGGATACCTTCAACCCCTGCTGATCGAGGGGACTGCAGCTTCAGCCCTGACCATCTGGAGCAACTCCAGAGAGATCCGCCGATTCGACGCTGACGTATTGGAACCTATCCCGGTCATGGCTATCTGGGGCGAAAAGGACACCTGGATCAGGCTGAGTTCGGCCAAACTCATCCTCAACAACATGCCCATTGATAAGCTCATCGTCATCCCCAAGGCCAAACATTCACCCATGGAGACCCATAGCGAGGTGTTCAATGGCTATATGATGGATTTTTTTAAAAGCAGTGAAACCCAATAACACACCTTACTTTACGATCCACTTGGCCGTATAGTGCTCTTTTTCAAGTTGGAATTTCACGATATACACACCCTGATTCAGGGCTGGAAGAGAGATTTTGTGCTGGTCAGAGCCGGCAGGTAGCGTTGCGGTGTATACCCTGATCCCTTCCATCGAAAAGAGGGTTAGGATAGCCGGAGCTGTCAGCCGGTTATAGCAAATATTGATGGCCTTGTTTGCTGATGGATTTGGAAAGCATCGGATCGTTGAGGAGATATCATCGGGTATTGTCGTGGGCAGGTTGAGCGAGAAACGGCTCACGAACTTCCATATCTCATCGCTGGCGCTGATGTCCTGGTTGGTATTCCCGACGCCGCTTACGCCAATTGCCCCGGGCCAGGTGTGTCCGCCGTTGATCACCTTGTAATGAACCACTTCGACCGAATCATCGCAGGGAGCCCAGGTGTGGGTCTGCACGGTTGATCCTTCGGGGATCAGATCGGGAAGGTTGACAACCACGGCCACGGCAGGACAGTTGCTGAATCCCCTCCACAATTCCAGAACCTGCTCCACCGACTTATTCCCGAATCCTCCGTTATAAAACACGACAAAATCACTGGTGCCGTGTGTATGCATCACCGGCACATGCCGGGATGGCTGGCAGTTTCCCCAGGCTTCATCGGTCATGGTTCCTGCCACAGGGGCGATGGCTGCAATGCGTCCGGTAAGTTCGCAGGCCAGCTTGTAGCTCATAAAGCCTCCATTTGAAAAGCCGGTGGCATACACCCTGTTCAGGTCAATGCCGTAACGGGCATGCAGGGTGTCGATCAAGGCTGATAAAAAGCCGACATCATTGGCGGTACTTCCGCCGGAAAAACCAACATTCCAGGAGTTGTTGATGCCATCCGGGTATACCACGATAAAATGGTACTGGTCAGCATAGGTATTAAAGCCGGTATACCCCATCATGATACTTCCGGTCTGAGTAAGTCCATGCAGCGACATAAGCAGCGACAACTGGTCGCCCGGTGTATAGGATGACGGAATATACACGGTATAGGTTCTGTCGAGGCCTTCGAAAGTAAATCCTCCGGCAATCTGGGCCTTCGCACTGCTACAACACAATAGGACGAAGGCCATACAGTAAAATGCTTTTCTTATCGTTTGCATATCGCGAAGTTGAAAGAACAAACTTACATGAAATTTCCCGATTACACATAAACGGGATAAAAATCCAGTCCGCCTCTCAATAGCCGCGCGTACTCGAAGTACAGTATATTTGCGGTAAAAACATTTGTATGAACAAATTAAAACGA
>VGGL01000080.1 GCA_016868575.1 Bacteroidota bacterium | reverse complement strand
AAGGGTTGGCAGATACGAATCAACCGGCGGCAGTTCAAGGGGTAATTCGCTCTCATCCAGCAGATACGGGATATCATCCTTGTAAAATACCGGGAAGGGCTCACCCCAGTATCTTTGCCTGCTGAAGATCGCATCCCGCAAACGGTAGTTGACAGACCCGGTTCCAATGCCCAGTTCTTCCACCTTCCGGATCACGGTCGTAATGGCTTCTTTCACCGGCATGCCATCGATAAAACCGGAGTTCATCATCAGGCCGTCTTTGGCATCATACGATTCCTCCGAAATATCACCACCACTGACAACCTGAATGATGGGAATGTTGAAATGCTTTGCAAAAGCGTAGTCCCGGCTGTCGTGTGCCGGAACAGCCATGATGGCGCCTGTTCCATAACCGGCAAGGACATAATCGGCCACCCAGATGGGAATCTCTTTGCCATTCAGCGGATTGACCGCATACGCGCCGGTAAACACACCGGAAATCCGCTTCACCTCGGCCATCCGTTCTCTTTCCGAGCGGTTGATGGCTTCATGGATATACTGATCGACCTGTTCCCGGTGACCGGCCGGGGTGATCTGGTGAATGAACTCATGTTCCGGCGCCAGCACCATGAAGGTGGCCCCAAATATTGTATCGGGACGGGTAGTGAATACTTCGATATCCAGCTCAAAACCCTTTACCGGGAACCGGATATCGCCTCCCTCTGAGCGACCGATCCAGTTTCGCTGGATCTCCTTCAATGATTCTGACCACTCTATCTCTTCCAATCCTTGGAGCAACCGCTCGGCGTACGCCGTCACCCGTAAAAACCATTGCCGCATCTGTTTCCGTTCTACCGGGAAGTTACCCCTCACAGAAAAACCATCTTTCACCTCATCATTGGCCAGAACCGTACCCAGGTCGGGGCACCAGTTGACCATGGCATGTGACAAATACGCCAGGCGGTAGTTCATCAGTAAGGTCTGCTGCTGCTTTTCATTGAATCCTTTCCACTCATCGGCCGTAAAAACACCATCCCAATCCTTTCGATCCGGAAGGAAGGCAGGATCTATCTCTTTGAACCAGTTGGCTGTAACGGATGCCTCTACCTGCCCGTTGCCATGCTTTTCAAACGCTGAAACCAGCGTTGTGATAGGCTCGGCTTTATTGTTTTTCTTGGTATACCAATGTTTGTATAACTGCATGAAAGTCCATTGTGTCCATTTGTAGTAAAAAGGATCACAAGTACGCACTTCCCGTTCCCAGTCATAGGAAAAGCCCAATTTATCCATCTGTTCGCGGTAGCGTGCAATGTTTTTTTCGGTGGTGATGGCCGGGTGGGTGCCTGTCTGGATGGCATATTGTTCCGCGGGAAGACCAAAAGCATCGTAGCCCATGGGGTGCAGGACGTTAAATCCTTTCAGCCGTTTGAACCGGGAATAAATATCGGAGGCGATATAGCCCAGCGGGTGGCCCACATGCAAGCCGGCGCCCGATGGGTAAGGGAACATATCAAGCACGTAGTATTTTGGCAGGGCAGGATCGGTTACGGCCCGGAAAGTCTTGTTTTCAAGCCAGTACTTTTGCCATTTCGCTTCGATCTCGTTGAAATTGTAGTCCATTGTCCGGTTTTCAAAAGAACTTGCGAAGGTAGGAAAAATGATATTGCATTCTGTGGAAAAATCGTAATTTCGCCCCGCAGGAGCCTTTATGTCAGCAGCGGAGGAAAAATACAACAAACGGCGGTTGCGGGCATCGTATGCCACCACCATTATCAGCATCACCCTGGTGCTTTTCATGGTTGGTTTGCTTGGACTGATCCTCCTCCATGGGCGGAAGGTCTCGCAGTCAGTGAAAGAAAACCTTGGATTCACGATCATCATCAAGGAGAAAGTCCCGGAGGAGAACATCCTGGCGCTTAAAAAACGGATGGAACTGCGGCCCTACAGCCGGTCGGTCGAATATATTACGAAAGAACAGGCGGCTGATCTTTTAAAGAAAGAGTTGGGAGAAGATTTCGTTTCTTTCATTGGATACAATCCCCTGCTGCCAACGCTTGAACTGAAGGTCAAGGCTGCTTATGCGAATGTCGACAGCATGGCTGTGCTGGAAAAAAGGCTATTTGCAACCGACTTGGTCAAGGAGGTGATCTACCAGAAAAACCTCGTCGGTCAGATCAACGACAACCTTGAAAAGGTATCCATCGTGATGCTAAGCTTCAGCGCCATCCTGATGATCATCGCCGTTACGCTGGTCTACAACACCATCCGGTTATCGATCTATGCCAAGCGTTTCCTCATCCGGACGATGCTGCTGGTAGGCGCTACACATGGCTTTATCAGCCGGCCATTCATCCGGAAAGGCATTGGACATGGCTTCCTCAGCGCAGTAATTGCCCTGATGATCCTGTCGGTTGTTGTATTCTTCGTTAGGGATCAACTGCCTGAAGTTGTTCCCCTGCAGGATGCAGAGATGTTCATGGTTGTCACCGGAGGCGTGATCCTGTGCGGGATCATCTTTTCCTGGATCAGCACCTATTTTGCCGTCAGGAAATACCTGCGGATGAAAACCGATCTGTTATATTTTTAAAAACAATAGAATCATGAAAGAGACCCGGAAAAACGAAAAGAAACCGGTTAAAGCCCCTGCCAAAGAAAAGAAGGGAGCAGATTTCAAGGTTGCCAAAGCCGGGGAGTTTGCTTTCGACCGGCAAAATTATATCCTCTTGCTGGCGGGTTTGTTCTTCATCATCCTCGGGTTCATCCTGATGATCGGTGGCGGATCGAAAGATCCCAACGTCTTCAATGAAGATATCTTCAGCTTCCGCCGGCTCACCCTGGCGCCGATCCTCATCCTGGCCGGCTTTGTGATCGAGATCTTCGCCATTATGAAGAAACCCCGCGACTGATCTCCATGTCGGTTCTTGAGGCCATCATCATCGCTATCGTGGAAGGCATCACCGAGTTTTTGCCCATCTCCTCCACCGGACATATGATCATCACCCAGAAAATCTTGGGGATGGAGAGCAACGAGTTCATCAAGGCCTTCACCGTGAACATCCAGTTTGGAGCCATTCTTTCGGTGATCGTGCTCTACCGGAAACGGTTCTTCCAATCCCTGGATTTTTACTATAAGCTCGCTGTTGCCTGTCTTCCCTTGATCCTGGCCTTCCTGCTTGACAAATGGATTGACATGATGCTGGAAAGCGTCGTCGTCGTTGCAATCGCCTTGCTCGTCGGAGGGGTCATCCTCTTGTTTGTTGATAAATGGTTTAAAGCGGATGAAGACGGCGCAGAACAACCGATGACTTACAAAAACGCTTTTCTTATCGGCTTGATCCAGATCATCTCCGTTATTCCCGGGGTGTCGCGGTCTGCCGCTACGATCATCGGCGGGATGTCGCAAAAGCTCACCCGCAAACGGGCAGCGGAGTTCTCTTTTTTCCTGGCTGTCCCCACCATGTTTGCTGCCTCAGCGTTTAAACTGCTGGAGCAATACAAGACTTTTCAACCCGAGCACATCCACATCCTGGCCATTGGAAATGTGGTGGCTTTCATTGTAGCGATGATCGCCATCAAATCCTTTATTGCTTTCCTCACAAGGCATGGGTTCAAGCTTTTTGGCTATTACCGCATCGCACTGGGCGCCCTGATCCTCATCCTCCTGGCCCTGGGTTATGATCTCAGCATGGCGTGATGGAACAGGCGTTTCAGGAAGGACAACTCATTCTCATCAACAAACCTTACCTGTGGACATCATTTGATGTAGTAAATTTCGTCCGTAACCTGCTGAGGCGGGACCTGGGACTCCCGAAAACCAAAATTGGTCACGCCGGCACCCTCGATCCGCTGGCAACCGGTCTGCTGATATTGGTAACCGGCAAATTCACCAAGAAAATTGAATCCCTCCAAGACCTCGAAAAAGAGTATACCGGCACCATGGTTTTTGGAACCTCCACACCTTCATTTGATTTGGAAACAGAACCCGATGCACATTACCCGTACGATCACCTGACCGGTGAGATGTTGCAGCAAGCCTGCCAGGCTTTCACCGGTGACATCCAGCAGGTTCCTCCCGTTTTTTCTGCCATCAAGATTGGCGGAAAAAGGGCATACAAATTTGCCAGAAAGCAACAGGATGTCAGGCTAGCGCCCAGACCTGTGCACATTGAAAAGCTGGAATTGACCCGTATTGCCTTTCCGGAAGTTGATTTCCGCGTGGTCTGCAGCAAAGGAACCTACATTCGTTCTTTGGTAAGGGACCTGGGACTTGCAGTGGGATCCGGCGCCTACCTGTCGGCATTATGCCGCACCCGTATCGGCAACTATTCCCTCTCTGACGCCCAGGAGCCGGAGGCATATCGAATGTCTCTCAGTGGACAGGGAGCAGCAAACAGTTAGCACAAAACCTGTATATAAAAAACCGCTCACGCGGTTTTTGGTTGGCGGAGAGAATGGGATTCGAACCCATGAACCGCTTTTGGCGATTACACACTTTCCAGGCGTGCGCCTTCGACCACTCGGCCATCTCTCCAAGTCCCCACCCCTTAATCCCCTCCCCAATTGGGGAGGGGCAGGGGGTGGGGCGGGCTGCAAAGGTAAAAATAAATATTAAACTGAAGTTACTCCTCCTAAATTTGGGAGTGGGCAGGGGGTGGGGCTTAAACCGTCATCTCCCCGCGGAGGGAAGTCTGCAGAAGCCTCTCGGTTTCATCCTTTTCGAAATCATAGCCCAGCAGGTACATCATCTTGGCTACCGCCGATTCAGTGGTAATATCATAGCCGCTAACCACTCCTATCCGGCCCAGTTCGGCACTCGTTTCATATTTTCCCAGTTCAACAGCTCCCCCTTTGCACTGGGTGACATTGAAGAGGATGATCCCCCGGTCAAGGGCTTCTTTCAGGCTGTCGATAAACCAGGGAGCCGTAGGTGCATTTCCTGCCCCAAAGGTCTCGAAGATTATTCCTTTTAGTCCCGATGTTTGCAGGGCACAATCTACCGCCTGCTTGCTGATGCCCGGAAATAATTTCAGAATGAGGATGTTCTCATCAAAGACCTTGTGAACCTTGAGTTTCTTGAAATTGGGTTTCAGGATGTGCATCCGGTTGTACCGGATATGTACCCCGATATCAGCCAGGATCGGGTAATTGCCAGATACAAAAGCCTGAAAGTGCTCCGCGTTGAACTTGGTGGTACGGTTCCCGCGAAAAAGCCTGTTTTCAAAGCAAATGGCAACTTCCGGTACAACAGGTGTCTCCTCTTCCTGAGCTGCAGCAATTTCGATGCTGTTGATCAGGTTATCACGTCCGTCTGTCCTTACAACCCCAATAGGTAGTTGGGATCCGGTGAAAATGACCGGTTTGTTCAGGTTTTCCAGCATGAAGCTCAGTGCTGAAGCGGAGTACGCCATCGTATCTGAGCCGTGGAGTACAACAAATCCATCGTACTGCTCATAATTTTCTTCGATGACACCGGCCAGCTTGATCCAGAAAGAAGGATGCATGTTTGAGGAATCAAGCAAAGGATCGAACGTATGGAAGTCGATGTGGAAGTTCAAACTCTCAAGAACCGGCAGGTGTTTATAGAGGTTATCGAAGCCCAGGGGTTTCAGGATGCCGGTCCGGGGGTCGTGCACCATGCCGATGGTGCCGCCGGTGTAAATAATGAGGATGGAGGTTTCGTGGGTCATGGTCGGGGGGTGAGGTCATTTTAGATGAAACAATCTTATTGCATTCTCTGTTGTTATCTCAGCTACAGTTTCTATTGATACCTGCTTGATCTCTGCAACTTTTTCGGCGATCAACGGAATATACGAACTCTCATTTCGCTTTCCCCGGTAAGGAGCAGGAGCCAGGAAGGGGGCATCTGTTTCCAACAGCAGATGTTCTATTCCAACCGCATCAACAACCTTTTCAAGGCCGGTCTTTCCAAAGGTAACAACCCCGCCGATACCCAGGTAAAATCCCATTCCGACCGCTTTTTTTGCCTGGTCAGTATTCCCGCTGAAGCAATGAAAAACGCCGGTTAATCCTTTACCTTGATATTCCTGCAGGATCTCATAAGTGCGATCGAAAGAATTACGGGTATGGATCACCAGCGGAAGATGAAATTCAAGTGCCCATCCAATGGAAATCCTGAAAACTTCTTCCTGTTCTGCCGCAAAGGTCTTATCCCAGTAGAGATCGATACCTACTTCTCCAACAGCCCGGTAACTACGGTTCTCAAGATAATTTCGAAGGGTTGATAGTTCTTCACGAAAATTCCCTTTCACCGATGTCGGATGTAAACCCATCATGGGAAAGCAGTGATTGTGGAGATGGCTGCAAAGGTCATGCATCGACCCGACAGAACCGCTGTCGATGTTTGGTAAAAAGATATATTTCACACCGGCGTCTACTGCATTTTCAATGACTGTCTGCCGGTCTTCATCAAACTCCGGCAAATAGAGATGCGCGTGGGTGTCGGTGAAGATCATGGAGCAAAGGTACAGAAAGAAGGGGACTCTTTTTTTCGTTAAAATCCAATGAATGTTCTTAGTAATGAGTATGTGAGATGATTATTGTATCTTCTCCACTTTATCATGTACATTTTTGAGATAATACAAAACACCTCCTGGAAGCTTTGAAAGACGGTTCAAATAAGAGTGGGGAGGTTCGGGGAAATGAAAGTTAGATATTTCTTGTTTATCATCGAATAATCTGAAAGCAACAGTACTTCCTGTCTGTACCAGGGTTGTGATATAAGCCGCCTGTGAGGCTGCAAGTAAAATCGATTCTTTACTGACCCTGGAGGTACCAATAATAAAGGATCTTAACGCAGCACGACCGATTTCAAGGAACCCCAATGGTATCAGGTGCAAAGGCGCAAAGTTTATCACCAAGCATAGAATTTATTGAAGGAATCGTAACTCTAAGGTTATAACCGGTTGTCAATAACCATGGTAGTTTTATTTCAGCAGAAATCAGTTCAGGATAATAAGTTTTTTCGAACAGGATGTCGAGCATGATCTCCTTCTCTTTTCCGTCAAGACCGGATTCGAAAATCAACTTATAGTGAGCTTTTGGAATACCGGGTTTATAGCTGCGTCGTTTATCAAGTTCCCATCGGGTGAAAGAAGAACTTCTACAAATGTTTGTAAGGATAACTTCAATATCGGCACGATCGGTTGAACAAATAATATCAATATCAGTTGAAAAGCGCTTTGGCTCAGGAAGCAACAACAACAAGGATGTGCCTCCTTTGAATACAAAATCAAGTTTATGGTATGCCATCTGCTCCAGGAGCGTAAATGCGTAAATAATGAGCTCAACCAGATTAGGATCAGCCTTACCAATTAAGCGTGCCTGGGATAAAATCCAATCGCGAGAATATGATTGAGCAGCAATCATAATGTTGGAATTTTTATGGTTGTATTGCTCCTCAAGTAATCAAACAGTTCAGATTCCCTGCCCCGCCTTCGTGCATAATTAATAAATAATGAAATATTGATAGAATAATAACTGAAAGCCTTCTCAAAGATGTTACTGAGTTCATGTCCCTGAAAAGCAGAAAACAAGTCTTTTCGGCAGTAAAGATCTACAAGTATCTTCTCCAGCCGGGGCACTCTTACATCTCCAACAAGCTGAACAGGGGATTTTGTTATGAGGGTTTCGACCACATATGACTCGCCGGCGCTTGCAAGATAGTTATCGACCTCCTTTTTACCAGGCTGCAAATAAAGGTTTTTTAATCCTGATTCCTTCAGGAAATCAAATACGCTTGAGACATAATCCTTTTCGACCTCAATAATGATATGGTAACGAAATGCCTGAAGGTTCGTAAATTCTCCAAGCCAGGCAGTGGACCAAACATCATACAACAGATCGTTGTAGTTTTTTCCCAGCTTCCGGTAAACGGTTCTGACGGAGTTATTAACGGAGGGAATCCAAACCTGTTTATTCTGAAATGAATATGTCCCCCGGCTTATTTCGCTGATAAGTCCCCGATTCTTAAGAATATTAATTCTGCGGCGGAGCGTAGCGTCCCTGAGGGCGGGTTCTGTTTTCAGGTAATACCTGTACAGGTCATCTTTGGTAAAGTGACTTTTACAGGAAAATGCCCTGACAAAGCGATCAATGGTTTTACTGGCAGCCATCTTATCTTTCTGATGAACTGCACAAAGATATGTAACATTTGACAAAATACAAAATAATTGTCTGTTGTTACATATAAATTACTAATTCATTCTATTCTCTTACATTTGCACCAAAGATGCAGTGATGAAGGTTCTTGTGATCAGGTTTAGCTCGATTGGCGACATTGTACTGACGACACCCGTAGTGCGTTGCCTGAAAAACCAGGTGAAAGGAACTATACTCCACTATGCAACCAAGGAACAATATCTTCCTCTTCTGTCTGCCAATCCATATATCGATAAAGTTTACACCATCAGGAAAGATGTCTCTGAGATCATCCGGGAGCTGAAAAAGGAAAAATATGATTTCATCGTCGATCTGCATAAAAATATCCGCTCTCATCAACTGCGATTCCGGTTGTGGAAACCATCTGCCTCATTCCCGAAACTGAACTTTGAAAAAGGGCTGATGGTGAAATGGAAGATCAACCGGCTCCCGGATATTCATATTGTTGATCGCTATTTCCAAGCCGTAAAAACATTTGGAATCACCAACGACGGCATGGGACTCGACCTCTTCATCCTCTCAACCGACCAACTCCACATCCCCCAACTAATCCCTGAACTTGAACCTGCACTTGAACTTGAACTTGCCCCCTCTTACATCGCGTTCTGCATCGGCGGAAAATTCCATACAAAGATATTTCCGGCAGAGAAAGTCGCGGAAGTCTGTTCAGGAATTCGTTACCCGGTGATTCTACTGGGCGGGCCGGAAGATCATGGCCGGGGTCAGGAGATCATCGCAAAAACAACCAACGGAAAGGTTTTTAATCTCTGCGGGAAGCTTTCACTTATGCAATCGGCTTCGGTGATCCGGCAGTCACTCCGGGTGATCACCAACGATACAGGCATGATGCATTTCGCCGCGGCCTTGCGGAAAGATATCCTCTCCCTCTGGGGTAATACCATTCCGGCTTTCGGGATGTATCCGTACTTCCCGGAAGGGTTTGTTAACACATCGGCTCAGATGGAAGTAAATGATCTCTCCTGTCGCCCCTGCAGCAGGCTTGGATACCAAAAATGCCCAAAAGGTCATTTTGACTGCATGGGGAAGATACCGGTGGAAAAGATCATAAACTGGGCAACTCCCCCTCTCCTCGCAGGAGAGGGGGCTGGGGGGTGAGGTCATTGCACAAGATTAGGATGGGCGTTTCATACCTAAAAAAAATAATCGAAAAGTTTTGTTGGATTTTTATCATTTTTTTTCTGAAACTGTTTTGATTTTATTTTTTAATTCTATTATACCGAATCGGAACAGGTTTGCAAATTTAATACCGCTGTTCCTCTCGGTATAACTCATTCTAAGCAGCTTTGCAATTGCAAACCTGCCAAGAATGAGTATAGATCATGTTTGCGTTTTCGGCGATCGTTCAAAATATTTTCAATAACTTTCCAATGATTTTCGGTTAGATTGGTTGGATAGGCTTGCATCGTTTTATGAATGATTAGGTTAATAATCATAAAGTTACCAATTTCTATCTAACCATCTAACTGAATTTCAATTAGTTATGAACAAAGTTATTCACATAAACAATTGTTTTTCAAAAATCAAAACAGTTTCTCAGCGACTCACCTCTTCCAGATCATCATCACCCCATCACGGATCGGTAACAGCACATTTTCCACGCTGGGATCGGTTTGGACCATCTCGTTGAAATCCTGAATTCCTTTGGTCTCGATGTCGTTTTCGCGGGCTTTTTCAAGTACCTTGCCGCCCCAGAGTGCGTTGTCAGCAATGATGATCCCTTCGGGACGAAGTTTGCTGATCACCAAGTTGTAGTATTGCGGGTAGTGTTCTTTATCAGCATCGATGAAGACCAGGTCGAAAGGGCCGGGTAGTTGCGGGACAATGTCAAGGGCATGTCCGTAATGGAGCCGGATTTTTTCCTGAAGCCCTGATTCACGAAGATATTTGGAGATCATCTCCTCCATCTCCCGGTTAACTTCAATGGTGTCGATGAGGCCGTCCTCGGCGAGGGCTTCGGCCATAGAGATGGCGGAATAGCCGGTAAATGTGCCGATCTCAAGTACATTTCCGGCATGGGTTAGCCGCACCATCATCTTCAAAAAGTTGCCCATCACATGGCCGGAGAGCATCCGGGGATAGAGGGTCTTGAGATGGGTTTCGCGGTTAAGCCGCTGAAGGATCTCAGATTCTGCAGAAGTGTGGAGCGAAAGGTAATCTTCCAGATCCATCGGTTAATTTTTTCTGCTTTCGATGAGGATCTCGAGCAGCTTGATGGCTGCTTCAGCAAGTACGGAGCCTGGGCCAAAAATGGCAACGGTGCCGGCCTGGTAAAGGAATTCATAGTCTTGTGGCGGGATAACCCCACCTACGATGACCATGATGTCTTCCCGCCCCAGCTTCTTCAGTTCGCTGATCACCTGCGGTACGAGTGTTTTATGACCTGCTGCAAGGCTGGAGACGCCGAGGATATGCACATCATTTTCCACTGCCTGGCGGGCAGCTTCGGCCGGGGTCTGGAAGAGGGGCCCGATGTCCACATCGAATCCGATATCAGCAAATGCGGTCGACACCACCTTAGCCCCACGGTCGTGACCGTCCTGTCCCATTTTGGCTACCATGACACGTGGCCGGCGACCTTCAAGCCCGGCAAACTGATCTGCCATCTCCCGTGCTCGCTGGAACGCGTCAAGATCTTTCGATTCTGATGAATAGACACCGGAAATAGAGCGGATCACCGCTTTATATCTTCCGAAAACCTTTTCCAGGGCAAGCGATATCTCACCCAGTGAGGCCCGTTTTCTGGCGGCGTCGATAGCCAGTG
>VGGL01000079.1 GCA_016868575.1 Bacteroidota bacterium | reverse complement strand
CAGGTTTATAGTTTCCAATCAAGGGGTCAGAAATAGAGATTTCTTTTTCTTTAGGTTATCAAATTTCTTTTCCTAGCACCTCAAAAAATGAATTTGCCCGTCAATCTTCTCTTCCGCGATAATCCGCGCCCAAAATCAGCGAGCATCTGCGGGAAAGAAAAAAGCCCATTTTCCGCAGATTTCCGCAGAATGGTTTCCCGCAAAGCACACCATGGCTCATGCCACTTAATAGCCATCCGCAATCATTTGAACAACGAGGCCTGAAACCGGACCGACCACTACTTTGTGACCTTGTAACTTCCCATAAATTCACTAAGTTTGCAAAAACCACTCTACATGAGAGCTGTCATTCAGCGCGTATCCAGGGCATCCGTAACGATTGAAGACCATGTCACTGCAAGCATTGATCGTGGCTTACTGATCCTTCTTGGGATTGAAGAAGCAGACACAGCCGAAGACATTGACTGGCTATGCGGAAAGATCACCCGTCTCCGGGTGTTTCCCGATATAGAAGGAGTGATGAATCTTTCGGTCGTTGAAACTTCAGGAGAGCTGCTTGTGGTTAGCCAGTTCACCCTGCATGCCAGCACTAAAAAGGGAAACCGCCCTTCCCATATCCGGGCAGCCAGACCGGAAGTCGCTGTTCCGTTGTATGAAGCCTTCATTCATAAGATGGAAGCAGCACTTGGAAATAAAGTTCCATCAGGTGTTTTCGGCGCAATGATGCAAATTGAACTCATCAACGACGGACCGGTAACGATCATCATTGATTCGAAGAACAAGGAGTAGGGACGGAGTCAGAGGTCAGAGTCAGAGTCAGAGGTCAGAGGTCGGTGAAATTTGCACTTTGCACTTTAGACTTTTGGTTTTGCACTTGGGATTTTTGATTTGGACGATTTACGATTTCAAGGATTGAATTGTAGGATTAACGATTGCAGATTAGAGATCTTCTAAAGCCCTCGGTGGAGCTCAGTCTTTCTTTGTGAATCTCCGTGATATTATGAGATGTTTCTTTTTACCACGGAGGACACGGAGGAGGCACGGAGAAACACGGAGCAGGAAAGATGGTAATGCAAATCAGTGGAGATCTGTTGCATCTGTTATCTGTGTTCGAGATAATTATGAATTATGAGGCTTGAGTCTTGGATGATGAATGGGAGGTTGGATGATGGAGGTTAGTAATTTGGACTTTACAGTTCAGACTTTTGGTTTTGCACTTGGGATTTTTGATTTGGACGATTTACGATTTCAAGGATTGAATTGTAGGATTAACGATTGCAGATTAGAGATCTTCTAAAGCCCTCTGTGGACCTCGGTTTTTCTTTGTGGATATCCGTGATATCATGAGATGTTTTTTTACCACAGAGAGACACGGAGGATGCACGGAGAGCCACAGAGCAGGAAAGATGGTGATGCAAATCTGTGAAAATCTGTTGCATTTGCGAAAATCAGCGCCATAATCGGCGAAAATCAGCGAGAAAATAATTGTGACCTTGTTTCACGCGGATTTCCGCAGACTTGTACCCGCCGATTAGCGCAGAAGAGAAAATGAATAATATCGAACTCGGGTATCGATACCAAAAATGAATCTCACTTTCATGGCGCATAGCGATTGAACGAGCAAATAGCTTGTGTGCTTTTCCGGATCTTGGTCCGTATCTCATCCTTTGCGGGATAACCGATGGAAATGATCAGTTCCGTGCGCCTGGATTTGGGTATCCCCAGAAGTCTTTTCACCTCCTTTTCATCGAACCAGCCAATGATACAGGTTCCCAACCCCTGTTCCGCTGCGGCAAGGCAAAAATGTTCCGCAGCAATACCCACATCCATCAGGGTGTACGGCTTGTCTTTCAGCAAGGTTCCCAGTTTGGAAGACAGGTTGGGTTGTTCACGGACAATCACCGCGATCACCGGAGCATCATCAAGGAAGTGATTGAACCCGAGCCATTTGGCAGATGCCGCTTGGGCCACCCGGGATTTCAGTTCCGGGTCATCTGCGATTACCAACTTCCAGGGCTGTGCGTTGCAGGCAGATGGGGCCAGGCGAAGCGCTTCGATGCACCGGTCCAGCTTTTCCCGCTCGACCGGCCGGGATGGGTCATACTTCCGTACGCTTTGACGGCGTGTGACAAGTTCGAGAAAGTCCATGGCGGGGAGGTTTTGTGCAAAGATATAAAAGTGGTCGGAGTCGGAGTCAGAGTCAGAGTCAGAGTCAGAGGTCAGAGGTCAGGGATGGAGTATGATTTGATTTTGAAAATGGAGAGTATATGTTATCAGGAACAATCATTCAGAGAAAAAACACAGCCACTCCTCCTACCGCAATGAGTGCCCCAATAACCTCTTTGAGG
Source organism: Bacteroidota bacterium (assembly GCA_016868575.1). GTDB lineage: Bacteria > Bacteroidota > Bacteroidia > Bacteroidales > FEN-979 > VGGL01. The sequence goes on along the minus strand of VGGL01000079.1, from coordinate 8,639 downwards.
GTCACTTTTTCTTTGAAGATGATAACAGACGGGATGATGATGAATACGGGTACCATGCCCAACCTGCCAGGGCTGTGATGGTCCAGAAGATGGCTGTGAGCAAGGAGGCTAATTCGCCGGCATGAGGCACGGAGAGCTATCTGCTAGATGGCGCAAAGTAAGGCATTTCCGGTAATTAACAATGAATAATTAATAATTAAAAGTTTTACTTTTGTGGGAATACAAACTCCTCCATATGTCCAAAAGAATCATCTCCACGCCGAACGCGCCCAAGGCCATCGCCATTTATAACCAGGCCGTTGAGGCCAATGGCTTTTTGTTTGTTTCCGGGCAGATCCCCATCGATCCGGCGACTGGAAAATTCGTTGAAGGAGGGATCCGGGAACAGACCGAACAGGTGATCCGGAATGTGCTGGCTATTATAGAAGCTGCAGGATATACCAAAGAACACATCGTGAAATGTACCTGTATCCTGAGTACCATGGATGACTTTGCAGGGATGAATGAGGTTTATGGAAAACACTTCAATCAGGACGCCCCGGCACGGGCTGCTTTTGCTGCTGCAAAACTACCCATGGGGGCGCTGATTGAAATCGAAGCTATCGCAACAAAGAACTGAATTATTCCAGGGACGCTTTGGGAGTTCTTTCGCTCAGGAGTGAGGCGGATTCAACGAGTTTGACAAAGTCTCTCCGGTAACCATATTTATCTTCGCCGAGGGCAGAGGAAGCCATCGTTCCAACTTGCTGGTATGTTAAACCGCCTTTGTGCTCTGAATCCCGAAGGATCATGCCAAACCCGGCTACAGCAGAAGCGAAGAGGAAGTCATCCGTTGGGTTACTATTCCTCAGATCCTTTTCTACTACCCGCTTGGTGATCAATTTGCTTGATGCTCCATTCGGATCCTTATACCTCAGCTTCAAAGTCATGATATTTTGACTGGCTTTGATTTGGGCTTGTTGATATTCCGGCGGATCAACAGAACCCGTCGACTCGTCTGCATCTGCCGGGATCAGTTCGTACAGCGCCGTAACACAGTGGCCAGCCCCGATGTCTCCGGCATCCTTCCGGTCATCATTGAAGTCTTCCTTGTTGAGCAGCCGGTTTTCATATCCGATCAAACGGTAAGCTTTAACTTTTCCCGGATTGAATTCCACCTGGATCTTCACATCCTTGGCAATCGTGTACAATGTCCCCCACAACTCTTCCCCGAAAACCTTCTTGGCTTCGAGAATATTGTCGATGTAAGAATAATTGCCATTCCCGTTTCTTGTATCAGGTCATAGGACTCAGTATTGAACGATGGGTCATAATAGGACTCCTCACAATAGGATACAAACCCGATCCCGCCGATATTGACCCCACTGGCTGAATTGCCTGTCAGTGCATGCTTGCTCCGGAGCTCTCTCATCTTTGAATTCGGGAGGGTCTCTGTGGTCGTTTCAATCTGACTCTCCACAGTGGGTTTCAGGTAGATGTTGATTTCTATGGCCTCTTTTATAAGCACATGAATGGTTTTCCGGGTGAATGGTTCATACCCTGCTTTTTCTGCAGTGATGGAATAGTCGCCGACAGTGATACCTGTCAATTCGAAAAAACCATTCCGATCGGTTTTCGTTTCCATTATTTTTGAGCCATCCTGAAGAAGGATCAGAGACACATCCGGGATGGATGTATTCGTGCCAACCGGATAGACATGTCCTTTAATCGTTCCTGGTAAGCCGGGATCAGATTGTAAAGTGGAATGTCCCGGCACGGTGAATGACCAAAGTGCAAGGGAGAGGATGAGGACGAAAAGAATTGCCATTCCTGTAAGATTTAGGATTTTAGTTGTTGTTTTCATAGCTGGTGTGTTTAAAGTTATTTCCCTTTCTGATGCAACCGGATGGAGAATTCCATAAAAAGCACATCATTTTCTTTGTTTTTTTCGTTTTATCAGTACTTTTATGCAGATGGTCTTCCTCGGAAATAATCACCGGAATAGTTCAAAACTTACTGATGATGAGCTGATCAGCCGATATTGTTCCACCGGGCATAAGGAGTTGATTGGCATCCTGTATAAGCGATACACCCGGTTTGTTTTTCTCATTTGCATGAAGTACCTCAAAGATGAAGACCGGGCGAAAGATGCTGTTATGCAGGTTTTTGAGAACCTTTTTACCGATCTCCTGAAACATGAGGTGAAGAGTTTTAAATCCTGGTTGTACACCGTGACGAAAAATCATTGCTTCATGCAGCTCAGAGAGGAAAAGCAGGACCAGCAACGCTCCATCCGGATGAAAATGGATCAATCGGCTGATATGGAATCGGATCCCTTTTTGCATCCTAATGAAGAAAAGGAACAAGCCATGGTAAAACTCCAGGGTGCGGTAAATAACTTGAGGGAAGAACAGCGCAGGTGCATCGAGATGTTTTATTTTGAAAAGAAGTGTTATTCGGAAATTGCAGAAATAACAGGCTTCACGGTTAAGCAGGTGAAGAGTCATCTGCAAAATGGAAAACGAAATTTAAGAATCATGTTGGAGGAACGTCATGGATGATAACATCTCAAATAGGTATTCGAGGTCAGTTTGTCCTACTGAACAGGTGCTGGAGGATTATTTTTTTGAACGGCTACCGGAGGAAGAAAAGCACACTATCGAGCAGCACCTGTTGGATTGCAACATGTGCTCCGATGTATTGGATGGACTTGGGCAGATGGAGGATCCGGGGGCGGTCGACAAGATCATCCAGGAGGTACACCGGAAGATGGATATTCCCGGTCGCCGGCAGGGTCAATTCCGTCGCAGGATCCTGGCAGTAGTTGCAGTGTTTGCCTTGCTAATCGGTTCCTGGTTCATCTTCAGATTTATTTTCCATCCAGGTGGGGAGGAGGATAAGTACCTGGCCAAAGAAACAAACCGGAAACCGGCCGAGATCACGGAGAGAATAAATACACAGCAACGGGACATGCCTCCTCATCCCGAAAAAACCGGTGAGATGGAAAAAGAAAAAAAAGCAGAAGAAAGAAGGTTGGTTGTTGAATCTGAGCCCGTTCATGAAGTTCCAAAACCTGAAGGAACCGGGATTTCCGGGCAACTCACGGAAGTAATTCCGGTCCCCGAGGAAACGGTACAGCCGGAGTTGACCCTGTCGACTGTAATATCGAAATCAGAGGATATTCAGAAATACCCTGAAGGTGAACCTGTTGATCTGTCATTACCTGCAATAGGTGGAATCAGCACCATCATAGCCGAAAAGCAGGAAACAATGGCCTGGAATACATTAGGTTTGATGGAAGCCAAGTCACGGAGAGCTGGAGCAAATTCACTCGAAACCGCCATGGAGGAGTTTCGGCGCGGAGAATATGCGGTCGCCATCCTCCATTTTAAGCATGCCCTGAAAGCCCAAAAGGATACCATGAAGATATTCTACCATCTGGGTTACTGCTATCTCGAGCAGGCCGACACCCTGAGTGCCAGGATGTACCTGGAAAAAGTAGTTCAGGATCCTGGAAATGAGTATTTCGCACCGGCCAAAAACCTGCAACAGAAATTAAAGTGAATGACCTGTTTCCCGCGGATTCCCGCAGAAAGACAAATGAAAAATGAGTAATTCTGCTAATTGCTGACAATCACATCGATATGGTCATCCGGAAGAGGTATGTTTTCAATGTCACCCTGCATGAATTCTACATTCGTATATCCAAGTTTGGCCGTATTTTCCCTTGCTTTGAGGATCATTTCAGGGGTGAAATCCAATCCTATTACTTTGCCTTCGGATCCAGTTTCATTTCGGGCAATAAAACAATCATTATCGGCTCCGGAGCCAAGATCAAGAACGATATCTCCTTTCTAGATCCTGGTAAATTTCGTTGGCAGGCCACATCCCAGGCCAAGATCAGCATCAGGATTGTATCCTTCCAATTGCTGGTAGTTTTCACTCATAATGTTGAACACTTCTTCTGGTTCGCATCCACAACCACATGCAGAAGCTTTCTTGTTTTGTAAAGCAAACTCGCTATATTTCTGCTTTACAATGTCTTTATGTTTTTCACGTGAGGCCATAAGATCGTTTATTAATGATAAATGATTGGTTTTGAATTGGGTTTAGGTTCTATACTTGATCGAAAAATTACGATTTTTCCTTCCACAACTCCTGGAGATACTTACCTGCTTTTTCCCATTCTTCTTCATTCAGGCAATAACAAACCCGCACTCCCTCTATTTCTCCTTTTATCAAGCCTGCATCCTTCAATACCTTCAAATGTTGAGAAACGGTACTTTGCGAGAGGGGGATCTCATCCACGATCGCTCCGCAGATACAAGATTTCTTCTTTAGCAACAGCCTGATGATCGCCACCCTGGCTGGATGCCCGAGGGCATTGGCATACCGGGCAATGTGATTCTCCCTGACCGTAAAATCTTCTTTCTTGCTTTGTCCCATAGAATAGAAATTCATCGCAAAATTACGATTAATTTCATTCAAAATTCACATCTCGCAATTTTTTTTTACTTTTGTTTACGCCATGCCTGATCGCTATATTATCATTTCGGGACCCTCAGGTGCAGGGAAAACAACCCTGGTACAGCACCTGCTTGCTGCCATGCAGGAACTGGGATTTTCTGTCTCCGCCTGCAGCCGGAAAAAGCGTGAACATGAAACGAATGGAAAGGATTATTACTTCATCCCGGTTGAACCATTCAGACAATGGATTGCAGAAGATGCTTTCCTGGAATGGGAGGAAGTATATCCGGATCATTTTTACGGAAGCCTGAAATCGGAAGTTGACAGGATCATCTCCGAAGGGAAATTTCCCTTGTTCGATGTGGATGTAGTGGGTGCCTTGAATATCAAAAAGCATTTCGGCAGCAAAGCCCTCGCCATAATTGTTGTTCCTCCATCCGTTGAGATGTTGAAAACCAGGCTTTCTTCCAGAAAAACAGAAACAGAAGACAAGCTCAAGCTCCGGATGGAAAAGGTCAGCATGGAGATGGCGCGAGCCAAAGAGTTCGATCACATCCTGGTCAATGACGACCTGGAAAAGGCGAAAACCGAAGCGGAAGGATTGGTTCGGGATTTTCTGGTTTTATCAAAACAAGTTTGAAGAAGCGACATGGCGATTGTCCAATCTGTTGTCCTTACAGCAGCCCAGCCTTTTTTAATATCTCCCGCAGTTTCGGCTGATGCTCGGCAAGCTCCCGGAGCGATTCGATAATCCTCGCCTGATCTCGTTTCACCGGGGCAATAGAAAGCTTCCTGTCCCAGAAAGCGAAGCCGAATACGCTGACCATCATGGCGGTGAAGATACCAATGATTGCCCAAAGAAAGTTGAAAAGTTGATCAAAACGGGCGTTCATTTCATTACGTAATCCATCCACTTTTTCGTCAATCTTGATTTCCATCGCTTCAACTTTCTGTTCAGTCCGGATGATCCTGTTGCGATCATCGAGGGTAAAGGGAATCTCTTTCACTTTTGCTTTTATAATCAGCGGAAGAAAAAGGAGAAAAGCGCCGATGAATTTCTTTAAATTCTTCATTTGTTCGGTATTAAGGTTTTCCCTTAATCCGGTTTTCCATGCAAAGGTAATACGGAATTCATATAAAGATTTCAACAATCCTGCTTTACGCGCCTTTGTTTCAACTCCGAAGCTTCAGCGAAGGCATTTAAGGAAATCAATTATCCTTGAGACAACGAACCGAAAATAATGAAAACAGAAATGCAAAGGATCATAATTCCAGAGAAAAGGTAAATTGTTCTCTTCATGGAATGGGTCTTGGTTCGAAGTGTAAATATACGAATAAATCCAGCGGGAATCGCTATCGATCATTCTTTTCAGTGTTGAAATGTTGACTGCTTGAGATTTTTTGTGTATCTTTGCTCCTATTAATCCTAAATCAACAGACATGAAAAAGCAATATTTACTGTTGAAGGCTATTCTGATCCCTGTGTTCTTAATAGCTTATATTTCTGTTTGGGCACAATATCCAACCTATAAAAACCGTCTGATGAACGACTACCAGTCGGATGCGTTCACTTATGAGTTTGACATCTACCTGCTGCATGATGGCGGCGGTACTCCACTTGAACTGGCTACTTACCAGGCCGGTATTTACTTCGATCCGGGTATTGTCAATGGTGGTGGTGTTACTTGCACCATTCTTCCCGGTACTTCTGAGCTTTTACCTTCTCAGCAGCCTTCTTCCGTTTCTGTTGCGAACGGCGCTTCCGGGCAGTATTGCCGTGCCGGAATTGCCTATTACATTATCCGTCTGGCCAGTAAGACTCCTCCGGGTGCAGGGAATGGTACAATCATCTCAACCGTTTCCCCAGGTACACGTGTCTGTCGGCTTCGTCTGAGAAATACGGTTGCTTTCGGACAGTTTTCTCCCATCAACTGTTTCAACTTCACTACTTTCCCTTACAATACAGTCGTCAGGGCATATATAAACGGTACCCATATCGACATCACAAATTCCACATGGCATCTAATCTCTGATCTCTACAACCCGATTCTCAATAAGCCTGTTGGCCCCTATAACGTTACAGGTACCGGTAGCTATTGCTCCGGAACAGGTGGACTGCCCGTTGGACTCGATGGTTCAGAAGTTGGTTGTAATTTCACCCTCTCAGGTGGTGGCACTACCCTCCCGGGTACCGGTGCCGCCCTCTCATGGGGGAACCAGCTTGCCGGCACCTTTACCATTGCAGGTACAAGGTTTGGCACATATATTATTAATGTCCCGATGATTGGTAGTGCTATCCTTACCGAAATTGATGTCCCTGCTGCTGCCGGTACCATCACAGGCCCCGCTGTCGTCAACCAGGGTGACCTCGGAAAAGCCTATTCCGTTCCCACTATTGCAGGAGCTACCTCCTACAACTGGGGAACCACCGGAACAGGCTGGAACATCAACGGTGTTACTGAAAACATTACCATTGACTTTGGCATAGCTGCTACCAGCGGTACCTTGAGTGTTGCCGGTCATAATGTTTGCGGCGATGGTATTCCTGCTACCCTTGACATTACTGTCAATTCCGGCGGCGGACCTGTTACGCTCGCCTTTGGCGGTCTCTCCAGTGACTGGTTTAACCCACTCAACTGGACTCCTAATGGTGTCCCCGGCGCTACTACCGATGTTATCCTCCCCGGCGGTCTGGCCAACTATCCTAATGTTACTGGCCCGGCTACCTGCCATACCATGTACCTTGAAGATGGCGCTACCATCCTTGGTAACGGCAATATCGTCTTCACCGGAAAAGCTCCTGCTACCGTTGAGAGGAATATCTCCGGAAACTGGACTACCCCCTGCTTCCCCAACTTCCCAACCGCTTTAACTGCTGCTACCGTAATCCATTTCCTCTCTTCTCCTGTTACCGGCGCTCCATGGAGCACCTTTGAAAAGGATGCCATTTTCCGTTGGGATGAACCCCTGCAGATCTGGACAGGAAACTGGTACCCACAGAGCGTTAGCTACTGGTGGGATTGCACCGATCCTTATCCTCATACCAACGCCATCCCTGTTGGCCTCGGTCTTGAAGTAGCCATCAACCAGGATTGGTTTGCCGGATCACCAGTTTATTCCTGTCTGCCGATTGCCCTCTGCGAAGCCCCAACTGCACCGATATACCGGAGGTATTTCAATGGCTCACTGAATTCCGGAGACTACAACATTAATCTTTCCTATACAGGAAACGTTCTGCCGTTTGCCGGCTGGAACCTCATCGGTAACCCATATCCATCAGCTGTTGACTGGACCCTGGTAACCAAGCTTGGTCCTATCTTTGCAAATTCGGCATCGATCTGGAATCCTGCTCTCCCGGGTTATGTTAATGTGATTGGCGCCGGTATCGATATTCCTTATACCCAGAGTGTGTTTGTCCAGACCGCTGGCGCTGCTTCATCTGTTACTTTCACTGAAGCATCCCGGAAAATCGGTACCCTGCCCCTCAAAGTTGACTGTGAAAACTTCATCGCCCTCAACGTTTCAAACGGTTCCACCTGGGATGAAACATATGTCACCTTTAACCCTGAAGCCAATTCGAATGTTGACATGCTCGACGGACGCAAGCTTCAGAACGGTGAAGGAGCTCCGATGATCTATTCACGCCTCGCAGATGATACCCACCTGGCTTACAATACCCTCCCGACAATGGATGGTAACCCCGTTGTTTTTGTCGACTTCATCGCAGGTTCAGATGGTGAGTATACCATCACTGCCAAGGAACTCGAATCATTTGCAACCGGATATTCCATCTTCCTCGAAGACCTTGCCCTCGGCAATGTCCAGAACCTGATGGAAAACAATACCTATTCCTTCTCAGCCACTACCAACGATGATCCCGCAAGGTTCAAACTCTTCTTCGGCGCCGTTGGTATGGAAGAGCTCGGAAATGTTACCATCACCATCTATTCCAGCCAGAAAGATGTTTTCATCACCTACAATGCCACCGATGATGCCACTGCAACCATCTACAACTCGCTCGGGCAACCCGTCATTACCCAGCTCATCACCCCCGGCAAAACACATAAAATCTCCCTCAACACTCCTTCCGGTTATTATATCGTGAAAGCGGTGAACAACGATGATGTGGTAGCACAGAAAGTCTTTATCCGCTGATTATACCTAGTAAGTCGCAACATTCTTCTCCAATTGGA
>VGGL01000078.1 GCA_016868575.1 Bacteroidota bacterium | reverse complement strand
CTGTTGAAAAGATATTTTAATCGGGTTCCTGATAAGGAAAAGTTCAGGCCCTATTTTGTCATGGCCAGAAATCTACTTTTTCTGTTTTTCTTGGCCGGGTTTTCAGGGGGACATATACATATCACCTTCAGGGGTATGGTATTTCTATTTGTTGGAGCTGTGATGGGCGTGCTATATAACGAAACACGGCAATACTCTCAAATGCAAGATCCACAGCACTTAAATGAACTTTCCGCTGATAATTCAGAAGAAAATAAAAGCGAGTCAATTCGTGCTTTTTAGCTTTTAAAAAATGATGTCGAAGGAAATATTTCAACTTATTTCATATCGGGAAGAAATGCTGATCTTTTGGGGTATTTCCAGAAGAATACAGATGGTTAAAACCAACCTGATGCGTTATAATCTGGCTTTTTATAAGCGAAAAATGAGGAATCATCTTTCTTCGACATTAAAAAGGCAATCAGAGATATCCGAACAGCTCAAAAACATCATCGGAGACTTTTCTTCATTCAGTGATTCCCTGCCCACAGTGGCCAGGGAGAAGATCCTTCACAAGGCTGAAGAAATATCACTGGGCTTATACCGATTACTTGGTTCAGGAGAAAAAGTCTGGACTCCTCTCGACTGGCATCAGGACATCATCAGTGGACATCGTTGGCCCAAAGGCAAATTTTACAAGAAGTACAATCAGGTGGATCTTAGCAACAATGCTGATGTAAAACTTCCACGCGAATTAAGCAGATGCCATCATCTCCTTTACCTGGGACAGGCATATCTGATCACCCATGATGAGAAATACACACGGGAATTCACCAGTCAGATTGAGTATTGGATAAATGAAAATCCGCTGATGTATAGTATCAACTGGGGTTGCGCAATGGATGTAGCGATCAGGGCAGCAAATTGGATTTATGCATTGGGAATGTTTCTGGAATCACCCCTGGTGAATGAAGTGTTTATTCGGAAAATGATTGTAAGCCTCTACGAGCATGGTTTTTTCGTGTTCAATAACCTGGAAAAGAATTACCGCAACAGCAACAATCATTACCTTTCTAACCTTTCAGGTCTGATCCTACTCGGTTTGCTTTTCCAGAAAACACGGTACGGCAACATCTGGTTGAAATACAGCATTCCAGAGTATTATCGGGAGCTCCGATCACAGATACTTCCATCAGGGGCTTCTTACGAAAAAAGCATTAGCTATCATCGGTTAGTGACAGAACTTGCTGCTTATCCATTTTTTGTTCTCATCAGGAATGGTTATAATGTTCCTTTTGATATTCGATTTCGAATTCATAAGATGTTTGATTTTGTTGCCAACTACACAAAGCCAGATGGCCTTGCTCCGGTAGTTGGAGATATGGACGACGGGCGGTTCTTGCCATTTTCTATTTATCCGAACAGGGATCATCGCTACCTACTATTTCTGAGTACTGTCATTTTTGCAGATTCTCATTATAAACCTTTGGTTCCGATTGATGCCTGGGACGGATTTTTCCTTTTGGGGCCTGACTACCGTGAACAATTTAACCAGGTAGATATCAAGTTAGAGAAAGCTGTTTCAGCACCAATTCCTGATGCCGGATTTTGCATTCTCAGGCATCATGATTTATACATATTTATTAATAATAGTGGAGCAGCAAGCTATCCTGATCAGACAAACCAATGGGGCTCACATGCCCATGCGGACCTTCTCTCCTTCGAACTGGCTTTTGGAGAAACAAGTTTCCTGGTTGACCCTGGCACGTATGTTTACACCTCTTCTCCCAAAGACCGTGAAATGTTCCGGGGAACGAAAATGCACAATACGCTCATGATCGATCAGATGAGCCAACATGTTTTTCCAGGTGATAATTTATTCCGGTGCATTGAAATCGCTCGTCCGCTTGATTTCCAGTATATTCCAGGCAATAAGACGGAAGTATTTATTGGTACCCATGATGGTTACACCCGCCTAAAGGAACCCGTTATTCATAAGAGAATATTTACGCTTGATAAAGAGTCCTATACACTAAACATTCATGATATTTTGAGTGGGTCGGGAATACATGAATTTGAATGGAATTTTCATTTTGATACAGGAGTCGATTTTGAAATATCTGGCAATGCAGCAATCACTTGTCAAAAATCCGGAATAAATTTGAAGATGGAGTTCTATGCGACTTTCCCTTTCGTCATGGAAAAACATCCTGATGTGGTCTCGAAAGCCTATGGGGAGAAAACCAATACAACTACACTAACGATAAAAGCGAATACTTCCGCCCCGTGTGAATTGAAGTCCCATCTATCTTTCTTATAATTGTTTTTCGGGTATTGCTTCTTTTTTTCTAGACGGTTCAGTTGATAAAATAACGAGAATAAATGAAACAAAACAGTTGTATCATTCATGTTATGGGAGGCTTCAACAATCCGATTGTTAAGAGTCAGGTACTTAATTGGATTTCTTTACTTGAAGACTCCGGAGTGTCATCGGACATCGTTTCCTGTGTTCCAGTTCCTGGATGGATTATAGGAAGAAAAGCAGAGAACAAAAGTATCCGGGAATTTAAAATGAATTACAAAGGGAAGATCTACTTGTTGCCTGTTTTCCGCTTATCGGATAAGTATAATCTCATATCACAGTGGATAAAAGTATTTATGCTTTCTGCGATCATTCGCAAAAAGTTGAAAGATTCAAAAGATGTAAACATCGTCCTCCAAACCAGGTCTAGATTCAATTATGGTGCTTTCAGGGTTTTGAAGAAAAAATTTCCCTTCATAAAAATCGTTTTTGATCTAAGAGGCGCAGGGGCTGTTGAGTACCTCGATTCAAAAGGATACCATAAAAGCAATGAACTGAAGGATCCAGCAATTTATAAAGAGTACTTTGATCTGATAGATAAAGAATCCAAAATGATTAGATTATCGGATATTGCTTTCTGTGTTTCCGATAACATGAAATCCTACCTTGAAAAGGGGGATTATAGCCTAAATACGGAAAATGTAGTTGTAGTACCTGGTGCAGCTGACGAAGAGGTATTCCATTTTGACAAAAATATCAGGGCTGCAAAAAGAGCTGAATTGGGAATCACTGAGAAAACGACTTTCATTTATAGCGGAGGGCTCAAGAACTTCTACCAGAAAAAGGATCTGGTGTTTGAGTTTGCAGCCCGCTTGTTGAAGGAAGACTCCAAAACAGTCTTTATCTGCCTGACCAAGGACCTGGGGATGGTACCGGAACTGGCAAGGAAGTATCAAATTGATCCTGACCGGATGATTGTAAAATTCATTAAAGATCCCCGGGAAGTAAATGCTTTTCTGAACGCAGCCGACCTTGGGTTGATCTTCCGTGATAATATGGCCACAAACCTGGTTTCTTCTCCTACCAAAGCTGCTGAATACCTTCTGGCAGGAATTCCTCTGATGATTTCACAGAATGTTGGGGATTACTCAGCATTTATTGAAAAACACAAAATGGGTGTGGTGGTTGATAATATCTTGGATCATATGATGGAGGCTTACAGAACTCATTTTAACACACTGATCCCCCGGGATGAGATTAGCAGGATTTCAAATGCGGTATATTCAAAGCAGGCGAATCTACAAAAGATATTGACTTCATACGAAGAAAAGTTATAGCGTATAACCAATAAGCTATCAATGAACAAGATGAATCCAGTTTCGGTACTTCTGATTACAGGTGGTACCGGTTCTTTTGGGAATGCTGTGCTCAGGCAGGTTCTTACAACCCACATTCGAGAGATCAGGATTTTCAGTCGTGATGAGAAGAAGCAGCATGATATGCGGCAATTCTATCAGGACGACCGCATCAAGTTTTACATCGGCGATGTCCGTGATCAAAGTAGCGTCGATAAGGCGATGAATGGAGTGGAAATGGTTTTCCATGCAGCAGCCCTCAAACAAGTTCCGAGCTGTGAATTCTTCCCTATGGAGGCCTTACAAACCAATGTCACCGGATGTTATAACGTGATCAATTCTGCCGTTTCAAGGAATGTCAGGAAAGTAGTACTGCTAAGCACCGATAAAGCCGTTTATCCGATTAATGCAATGGGACTTACCAAGGCGCTGGCGGAAAAAATGCTTGTTGCTAAATCCAGGGAATTGCAAAACAATGAGACGATTTTATGTACAACCCGATATGGGAACGTGATGGGTAGCCGTGGATCTGTTATCCCACTCTTCATTAACCAGATCAGGAATAACCAGCCTCTCACTGTAACCGATCCCATGATGAAGCGTTTTATGATGACCCTGGAGGAGGCTGTAGAACTTGTGGAGTTTTCTTTCAATGAAGGCGAAAATGGAGATATTTTTATAAAAAAGACTCCTGCATGTACACTTGAAACCCTTACCCGGGCATTAATGACTCTTTACAATGTTAAATTACCGGTTCATATCATCGGGACGAGGCATGGGGAAAAGCGAGTAGAAACCCTTATTACGAGTGAGGAACTCGTCAAGGCAAAGGACCTTGGAGAATTCTACCGAATACCTGCCGACAACAGGGATTTGAATTACAGTAAATATTATTTCGAAGGCGAGCAGGAAGTAAATGCCTTGATGGACTATACATCTGAGTCAACTCACCAGCTAAACATAAATGAAACCTGCGATCTCCTTTTAAAGCTTCCTTTGATTAGGAAGGACATACTGAATGAAAGTATATCTGATCACTACGAGCCTTAATCGATGAGAAAAATCGGCGTTACTGGTCAGAATGGATTTTTGGGATACCATCTCACACAATCACTCCGACTATTCAAAAATGAGTTTGAAGTGCCTGACTTTCAACGTGATATTTTCCTTGATGAGCATAAACTGGGGCATTTTGTCAGTTCATGTAATGTGATCATTCACCTGGCAGCAATGAACCGGGACATTGACCCAGATCAAGTGTACAAGACCAATATGGTGCTTGTAGAAAAACTTGTGGCATCGCTTGAAAGAACTGGAGCTAGGCCTCATATCATCTTTGCCTCCAGCACTCAGGAATCGTTTGATAATCCCTATGGGAGGTCGAAGCGCTTTGGTCGTGAATTACTCGAGCAATGGGCGAAGGATCATTCCGCGGCCGTGACCAGCTTTGTGATTCCGAATGTATTTGGACCATTCTGCAAACCCTTTTACAATTCAGTAGTATCTACGTTCGCCTATCAAATCGTCAATGGGCTCACACCTGTCTTGGATCAAGATAAGGAACTGGGAATCATCTATATATCCGATCTTGTTGACCTGATTATGAGTCATATTCGGGAGCTTCCTAAGGAAGGAACGCGGAAGCTAATTGTTGAACCGACTTGCCGGATCACTGTAAACGATTTGCTACGCAAACTTGAATATTTCCATGATAGTTATATCGTAAAGTCAACAATTCCTGAACTTCAGAGCCTTTTCGACATTCACCTTTTCAACACATTCCGAAGCTGCCTTGATTATGAAACGAATTTCCCGGTTAAGTTGAAAGTAAACTCAGATCCGAGAGGTGATTATATCGAGGCGGTCAGGACGCTCACCGGAGGACAATATTCCTATTCAACGACCCATCCTGGTATAACAAGGGGTAATCATTTTCATATCCACAAAATAGAAAGATTTATAGTACTGCGAGGACATGCATCAATCAAGTTGAGGAAAATAGGGACAAATGATGTCATCGCCCTCAAATTGTCAGGCACTGAGCCCGCCTTTGTGGATATACCGGTATGGTATACCCACAACATAACGAATACGGGAAATGAAGATCTGTATACCATGTTCTGGAGCAACCAGTTGTTTGATCCCGGAAATCCTGATACTTTCTTCGAGAATGTTGAGTAGTCTGTTTCAGTACCTGACTAAAACCTTTGATTATGAAAACAAGATCCGGCCTTAAAGTCATGACTGTTGTCGGTACACGGCCCGAGATAATCAGACTGTCGCGTACCCTGGCACTACTGGATGAAACCGTGGATCATGTTTTAGTGCATACCGGACAAAACCAGGATTATGAACTGAATGAGATTTTCTTCCAAGAATTGGGCATCCGCAAACCCAATTATTTCCTTGAAACGGACAATACATCTCTTGGATCCCAGGTTTCAGGGATTCTCCTGAAAACTGAAACAATAATCAGGAAAGAAAAACCAGATGCGTTGCTGGTATTGGGGGATACCAACTCTTGTTTGTCAGCTTATATTGCGAAACGAATGCATATCCCGGTATTTCACATGGAAGCTGGTAACAGATGTTTTGATCTGAATGTTCCTGAAGAGACCAACCGGCGGATCATTGATCATATTTCGGATTTTAACCTGGTCTATTCCGAACATGCACGCAGGCACCTGATAGCTGAAGGCCTTCCGCACAGAAGAATCTACCTTACAGGATCTCCCATGAAGGAAGTCCTGGATTACTTTGCAAGCCATATCCATGCATCAACAATTCTATCTCAACTCAAGCTCGAACCTAATCATTACTTCATTGTTTCTTTCCACCGGGAAGAAAACGTTGACAATGAGGAAAATCTTGAATTTATTGTCACCATCCTGAATGAACTGGCAAAGAAATATCACTACCCTGTTATTGTGTCAACTCACCCAAGAACAAGGAAGAGGCTTGAGGAGAACCGGAAGTTACATTCCTCCAAAGCCATAAGGTTCATGAAACCATTTGGATTTTTCGATTATAACAAGCTGCAGATGAATGCTGCTTGCGCCATATCAGATAGTGGAACGATCTGTGAAGAATCGGCAATCCTTGGTTTTCCGGCAGTTTCACTCAGAAATTCCATGGAGCGGCCGGAGGCCCAAGATACGGGAAGCATCATCCTGACCGGGCTTGACAAGGATATTGTTTTAGATTCAGTGGCCTACTGTACCGAGGAGCGAACTTCCGGGAGATCCTTAGATATTCCTGCTGCTTACAAGATATCAAACACATCCAGGAGGGTTGTGAAATTGATCTTGGGGAATACAAAGTTAAGTAATAAATGGGACGGAACGAAAAGGTCGATTCGATAATATTTGTGACGGATCATGGGATCCCCTTCGGGTCTGCTGCATCCAACCGCATGATGGCGCTGGCAAAAGGCATACACCGGGCAGGATGGAAAGTTAATATTCTTATTCTCCTTCCGACGGATTTACCTGACTACGTTAAAAACATGGAAACCGAAGGAGAAGGCGATGGATTTCATTTCTACTATACAAGCGGATCGACAGTCATCCCCAAGAATCCAATTGTTAAACACTGGATGATTTTCCGGGGATGGATCAAGGCGGGCATTTTCATCTATAGAATAAGCCAAAAGGAACGGGTCAAAGGCATTTTGATGTTCCACACGAAAACGGTTTACCCGCTTTCCTACTATTTCTTGTCGAAGATACTGCGGATAACTTTCTTACACGAAAGAAATGAATATCCATTTCTTCTCAATAAACGGACGTTATTGAACCGCCTGGACCTTTGGGTTTATGAAAAACTCGTTGTGAGGCTTTTTGATGGCATTTTTGTCATCACGGAAGAACTCAAAAGGTATTTTTCGCAACTCAGAGGAAAATCTGAAGGAATTGTCAGGATAAACATGGTTGTTGATACTGATCGCTTTGCAACGCATAACATCAGGAACGACCAGGATAAATATATTGCTTTTTGTGGTCATTTATGGGGAGATAAGGATGGTATCCCTATCTTACTGGAGGCATTTTCTCTCATTCATAATAAAATTCCAGACATAAAGCTGATGCTTATCGGAGATATTAGACCCGATATAGAATTCAGGAAATTAAAATCCAGGATTGAAGCTCTTGATATTACGGATAAGGTCATATTCACGGGCAAGGCAACAAAAAACGAAATTCCCAGTCTGCTCCATGGCGCAGAGGTCCTTGTATTAGCCAGGCCGAACAACATACAAGCCAGGGGCGGTTTTCCAACTAAACTTGGAGAATATCTGGCCAGCGGAAGACCTGTTGTTATCACACGGACTGGAGAGATCGGGGATTTTTTGGAAGACAAGCGACATGCATTTCTTGTTGAACCAGATAAACCCGAGCTTTTTGGTGAAATGATGGTTTATGCCATTCAACATCCGCAAGAAGCTGAGAAGATAGGAATACAGGGCAAAGAACTTACGAATGATGTTTTCAGTTTCGAAGTTCAATCCAAACGGTTAATGGAATTCGTTAAAAGCCTATCCTAGAAAAATGGAAAGAATCAGGAATCATTTTACAAATACCTGAATATGGATTTTCTCGTCAGATATAACCCAAGGTCTGATGCCCCATTTCGCATCATATTCTGCAGTCACTTGAATGAGGTCATCCCATCCGAGAATACTATCCATATTGAACGGCTGCCTCATCTCGACTACTATGAGAAGCAGGTCGAGGCTTCTCGTATCATCGCTATTGGGGATGTTTCAGTAACAAGGAGTGATGCTGAAATTATTGAGCGTACCCGAGGTATCTTTTACCTGCTCACCCTATCGAAGGAAAACAAAGCATTGAAAATTCAAGCTGACTATCACTCTTTCCTGCCTTTGTACTACTTTGAGCAGAATGGGGAGAGTTACGTATCAAGCTCATGGAAATGCATTAGCACGCTCCTTACCAATAAGGCAGTTAATCCAGATTTTTATACTCAAATTGCTATCCTTTTCACAAATATTCACCGATCAACATACTATCAGGAATTGAAAAGGCTTGAGTTCGGAGAAGAAGTGATCATGGATGGGCAAATGATCATCAATCGTACTCATCGCTTTTATGAATATTTCAGTGACACTCCCGAGCCATATTCCTCCGCAGTAGAGCGGATTGCTGATACCTTCATCAGGGTTTCAAAAAATTACCTTGATGTACCTTGTGCGATTTCTCTGACTGGAGGCTTCGATGGCCGGATGATAACTGGATGTGCTCACCATTTCAAAACAAAGTTTACTAATTTTTCCTATGGGAAAAGGGGAAGCGGAGATGTTGACAATCCAATTTGGTTGGCAAAAAAATTGGGATTGAAATATACATTCATTGATCTTAATGAAGAATACCTCAGAACAGATTACCAGGCATGTGTTAATGATTATCTGGAGTTTTCAGGGGGGTTCAATGGATTTCAGTCTCCTCAGAGTCTATACTATGCCAAAGTTATTGCAAGGGATGCAAGTATTATTGTGACAGGGTATCTCGGTAGTGAGATTTTCGCCAATCCTCACAGTTCGGATGAGGAGTGCAATCCAAAAGCCATCATCGACTATCTCAAAAATGGACTAACAACAGATAACCATGCTTATCAACTATTTCCCACACTTTCATCGCTAAATATTGTTGAAGATTTTGACAGTATAAACAGGGTACTCCATGAAGCGAAACAATACTTTAAATCTCTGCCAAACCACCTTACAAATAACCAGATGCTTGCAGTATATGGATTCGAAAATGTCTATCGAAACATGTTCGGCGTCTGGATTTTCAATAACATGCACCATGTCAAGCTGAGGGTTCCCTTGATGGACAGGGAATTTGTGAACGAGATCACAAAAACAAATGTGTCGCAATTCTATCGAAGGTTCCTTGAAACGGATCTCAGGAAAAGAATGGTTGGGCAAATATTGTATCCTCATGTTCTGAAGAAAGTATGGCCAGAATTGAATGCCTTGAATTCCTCGAAGGGCTATCCCCCAAAGGATATCCTGACAGCCTTGGGACTACTAAAAATATCTGCAAGAAAGCTTTTAAAGATCAACGCTTTCAAGGAACAAAATGGACTGGATAAGATAGCTACAATCTCCGGCGCCTTAAGATTTATCAGTGAAAGGAAGAATGATAGGGATATCCAGGATTTGAATATTGAAGAAATCCAAAGAATTATAGGAACCAACACATTGAGTCGGTCCCTTTGTTTTTTGGCATTATCTAAATATCAATTAAATAAATTAGTGAGTCAAACAAAAAAAGAAAGGAGAATTCTATGAAGTTAGGATTTATTAAGCCCAATTTCCCATTCGAAAAGAGGGTTGCACTTCTGCCGGAACATATTGAGAATTTTGAGAACGAACTCATCGTTGAAAGTGGATTTGGAGAGCACCTTGACATCAAGGACGAAGAATACATAGCCAAAGGGTGTTCAATTGCCACACGCGAAAATATTTTCCACGAATGCGACACTATATTTAACCTAAAACTGATCCAGCCGCCAGATTACAACAGTATCCGCCATGGACAAATGATCATTGGCTGGACCCATCCGACCGGTTCGGGTATAAGTTTCATGGAATCACAGGCTATTCCGAAGGAATTGGTAATTGTGGACCTCGACAACATCTACCCTTTCATTTTCCATAAAGGGAATAAGATACCTATCACCTTCATCAAACAAAATTTCATTTGGGAAAATAGCTTTATGGCAGGATTCAGCTCAACATTGCATGCTATCCTGCAAATGGGGATGTTACCGGATTCAAATACAAGAGTTGCATTATTGTCAAGTGGAAATGTATCCCAGGGATCTTACAAGGCCATATCCATGTTTAATTGCAATATACGCATGTTTTACCGGAAAACCATGCACCTTTTTTACGAGTCCATTTCCGACTATGACATCATCATCAATGGTATTGAAATTGACAACGACAATGCACATATTATAACAAAGGCCGATCTACAGCGCATCAAGGAAGGATGCCTGATACTAGATGCTGCAGCCGATGCTGGTCGTGCCATCGAAGGCACTAAGTATACAAAAATTGGGAATCCAATCTATCTTGAAGATGGAAAATACTTTTATGAGGTAAACAATTCTCCATCCATATTCTATCGAGAAACGAGCCGCATCATCAGTCGTGTTTTTAGTGAAGTGGTTTATAAGAAAGATGTTAAACGTTTCTGGGATTTATTGAAATAATATGATACATGTACACATCATTGCCTTCATCAGGAATTATGTGCGAAGAATGAGAGAATTCCATTAACCTGATTAATTCATTAGAAACTTTTTCTTCAACAAAAATTTCGACTTTGGGGTGATC
>VGGL01000077.1 GCA_016868575.1 Bacteroidota bacterium | reverse complement strand
ATATACTTTTCGGAGTGGACTCATTCCCTTTTCCTTGACCATCACTGGCATTTGATCCAAATTCACGAATTAATCGAATGACGAATAGGTCGAATGGAATTCACGAATTAGCCGAATGACGAATTCGGCGAATGAAATTCGGGAATCCGAAAGTTCTTGTCATTTCATTCGTTCTATTCGTCATTCTTGATCATTTCCAATATTTGAAATCGTCTTAGTCTCTGATGCACCGCAGGGAGAAACCGCTCGCCTTATTGTTGACGCTCATGTAGCAGAAGCTACTGCTGAAGTACAGGTTCCAGCCATTTGTATTGCTGTACTGTGTACTACTCCAGTAGTTGCCGTTTGAACCACGGTTGAGGAGCGAACCATCGCTGTAGCTCAGGAGCCCGGCAGCGTGCATTTTTAATAGTGAGTTCCATGGTCCGTTCCAAGTTGTCCAGCCTCCGCTTGCATCCACATTGAACCATTCGGTATAGGTCGGTATCCGCCAGCCGGTTCCAAGCTCAAGTGTACACGGATCTTTGTCACTTATCCAATTTGAATTCTCATTGATGCTGCTGATCCAGGTAGTACTTGGCGTCCGCGTTGTACCGTCATGCTTATATCCTTGCTTGAGGTTGAACTGCCAATACCAGCCTGCCGAGGCCTCGGTGGCATCGCTAACTGCAGTTGCCTGCTGGCTGGCGCCAAGGTTACGGGTGATCCAGCATTTGGATGTTTCTCCGGGAATTCCGTCAGTCGTTCCATAGATCACTGTTTTATTAACCGGCGCAACGCCACCGGCAACCACATGGTTAATCGTTAGTGATAGACCGCAGCCAAAAGCAGGAGTAGGTATCACCGATTCCCAGCCAACTCCGTTGAAGACATTCAACCTGTTTTCATCGGTATTGAAAATTACCAGGCCTGCTGCCGGACTTGTAATGGCATTCCGCTGGGCTGTTGTCATTCGTGGAGGAAGAAGTCCCTTGTCGGTAAATTTTACATCCAGCCCTGCAGAGGGATTAGGAGATGTTCCGTCGGCGTTGATGCCTACCTGGGCAATTGAAATGCTCAATCCTGTCGTAATCAACAGGATCGAGAGGAAAATACTTTTCATAAGGACACGATTTTAAGGACTGCTCATGTGCTGCTCTTACCACAAAGCAGTAATCTTCAAGCCTCAGTAAAATTTCTTTTAAGTGATTGACCTTTTCCCGTTTTAAGTGTTTCACAATAAGTCGATAAATTGAAATTAGGAATTGACTGTCTCGCTTGCATCGAAAGTTTCATATAGTCAGCGTTACTCATTTCGTATATCTCAACTATTCGCTGTCTGAATATTTCTGGTGATGCACAGAGAAAGCCATTCCTTCCGTCTTTTAGAAAGTAATTGTTTTCGGGTAAGTCGGAACTTAACACAGGAACACCATTGTTCAAATACTGCTTCAATTTAAAAGCAGATTTGGAACGATGTAACTCATTATCAAGAATTGTTGACACACCAATGTCAAATTCCGAAATACGATTTTGAATATCCGTTTCATTATTCCAGTCAATGTTACGAGGCATCTCAAGAAAGATGTTTGTGGCTGATTTGAAGTAGTCAGAAAGAAACTGAAAGTCGCTTTCACATTTTCTGCCAACACCAATTATTACAAGTTTTATTTCAAACGGTAACTCTTTTAAGGCAGGGAAAAAGAAATTCAGTAACGATTCTTTAAGCCCACCTCCAAAGTCACCAATCCACCCAATCGTCAGTATTGAATTCTTTTTTGTTTTGACAATCTTAAGGTCAGGCGTTGGTGATGTGTTTAATTGAATATTCTTATTGAACCTGGAAAGGTTATTTACTAACTCTCGACTACCGGCAAATACACCCGAACAGTTCTGAATAAAGTAATAAATCGTCTTTGGGGGATAGTCAAGATAGTCTGCATCATCAATGTCATAAAAGGTCTTGTTCGGTCTAAGCTTAATGAGTAATTTGAGTAAAGTTGAATAAATAAATCTTGAGTGAATTCTTTGAACAACAATCAGTGAATTGGATTTGCGAAACAATAGTGCAGAAAGATATGCTCTCAGAAACAGGAGTATTTTTTTAGGTTTGTAGCTTGGAGTAATAAAGTAAGAGTAGATGTTGCAATTGTTCTTTAAATACTCCAAAGGATATTTTCCTCTATAGCGAACACTAGGAGAGTCCAGGTTGTAGTAAGCAAACCAGTAAATAAATTTCGTGTCGGTTTTTGTAGCAATCTCCATTTGTCAGCTACTATCTTGCACCCCATTTTAAGTCAGCTGTGAAGCAATATCAATTCAGGTAATGCAAATCCACACACAAAAATAATTTATTATCCGCCGGATAATGCAAACTTATCCCTGGCAGGTTTGCTGAAGTGAAGTTGTGCTGCCTGAGAGACGGGAGGATCATGACAGCGCTTGAGTCGCTATTAGGCAGTTTCCCGCAGATGGGCGCAGACCTGCCTGGCAGATTAACGCGGAAGATGTAGAATCGTCTTGCATTTATCGCTGTATTTGAGATATGATCCCTGGGGAAAAGTGAGTGGCAACTGTGTAAATCTGCGTTTCATCTGCGGGATCTGCGGTCTAAATTGGGGATACAACAGTCATGACAAGAACTTCAAATCCACCACTGACCTGATCCGGATGATTTGCGATATTGCTTCCAAAGGGGGAAACTACCTGTTGAATGTCGGACCAACGGCTGAGGGTGTCTTTCCGCAAGAGAGTATAGACCGGCTGAAACAGATCGGGAGCTGGATGAAAATGAACGGAGAGGCGATATACACTACAGCGGCCTCACCTTTTGAAAACCTCTCCTGGGGCCGGTGTACACAAAAACGACCGGATAACGGGAACACCAGGCTCTTCCTGCATGTCTTCCACTATCC
This sequence comes from Bacteroidota bacterium, assembly GCA_016868575.1. Taxonomy (GTDB): domain Bacteria; phylum Bacteroidota; class Bacteroidia; order Bacteroidales; family FEN-979; genus VGGL01. The sequence goes on along the minus strand of VGGL01000077.1, from coordinate 8,128 downwards.
CGACAATGGAAGGCTGGTTGTTCCAGGGATTTTCAACGAGCCATTGAAGGCGATTTTCCTTATTTGCGGACTTAAATCAGGTGAAGGAGGAAGTACGATTTTCACCTATACCAAACCTTTCTATATCAAGAACTCAACAACGGTCACTGTAAGTTGTGTCGACATCCCTGCTGCCGGCAGGAATGGCTGCAAAACCTATGGAATCAATGGCTCCGGTGTTGGGACGCTCCCAGTATTCAGTGCTCTTCAGGATTCCTCCGACCCGGTCGACCGGGAAATGGCTGATCAGCTTTTTCCATTCGGCATCTGAGGGCAGATGCCATCCGGCTGGACATGCTGTTTTGGCTGCCGGCCAGTCGTACAGGCGGCCGTAGTTGACACAGTTGTCCTCCTCGTCCTCATAACACCAGCTACCGGGAACGGGATAGTTGAGGTTTTCTGCTATCCAAGTCTGTCCGGCCAGGGTGATGGTTGGGTAAACGGTCCCATTTCGGGAGTCCGTGAAGGTTCCTTTTTCCTGGGCTTTCAGAAGCGTGACAGGCAGGAATAGAATTAATAATAGTGTAAGTTTTTTCATAATTATATTTTTACCACGAAGACGAGAAGGCGCTAATGTAACTTTATTTCGTGTCTTTGTGTCTTGGTGGTTAAAAATTCACGATATCAGTTCACTGCGTATCTCTTCAATCCGGCTGGTATCGAATCCCAGCCGGTCGCCTGAGTTGGTATGACCGATGGCTGGCCGTTGCGTTCCATGATTGCCCCACCCTTTTCAGAGGTTAATAAGTATTCCAGGAATAGCATTGCTGCGTCCTTGTTTGGCGCATTCCGAAGGAGGGTGACACCATAGAGCATCGGTTCGCCCTGGATGATCTCTATTTCTCCGGGTTTCTTTCCGGTGATCTCCACGGAAACCTGCCGGTAATGATCAGCGCGGCCGGGATCTTTGAGGTTTATTTCATCGGGGAGATTGATATACCTGAGCCCATGCTGAACGGCAACCGATCGGTAAATAAAGATGTAGTCGATGGTGTGTGTTTCAAGCAACGCCAGCAGGTCGACTTCCTTTGGCCGGATGAAGCGGGTATCCTTCTTCAGCATATTGCCAGCCAGATCAGGTTTGTCGTAAAAAATCGCGGCCAGGTTCAGGGTCATCACCGTACGATAACCACAAGGGTCGGAATTGGGGTCTGCCCGGCCATAGGCAACTTCATTCTTTTGAAGGATAGCATACCAATTCCGATGGCAAATGCTGTCGCTGAATTTTGATTTTTCATTGTATGCGATCACCATCTCATTGGTGGCAAAGCGGATATTCCAGGAGGTGTACTCCGGAATGAGCATCTTGTCGATGACCAGGTAGTCGGATACCGCGATGATGTCACAGGGTTGTTTTAGTTCGGTAATTTTTCTTGCACATTGCACGCTACCGGCCGGCTCAAGCATCAACTCGATGTTGGGGTGAATGACCATAAAGGAGTCGGCGATCTCCTTAAAAGGGACGGAGAGGCTGCCGGCATGGAAGATAATTAGCTTCCCATTGACGTTCGTATCAACATGAAAAGGTTGGTGGCAGGCAGAAAGGGCTATTACAAGACATCCAAATAGGACGGTTGATATGTTTTTTCTTTTCATCTAGAAGGTACTCCAGTATTGTGCAACGTTCGCAGTGACCCCACCCCTGCACCCCTCCCCTGTGAGGGGAGGGGTCATATATCCTTTAAATCATCCATCAACTTAGCAAATCCCTCCTGGATGGTCATATCCACCCGGGAGTGAAAGGTGTCGAAGGCCTGGACTAATTTCTTTCCTTCCGGTGAGAGGTAGGTCCTTCCGCCATCTATTCCTCCCCGCTGTTTCTCGAGTAAGGGAAAACCGAGGATTTTCTCGATCCGCTTCAGGTTGCCCCAGGTACGGCGGTAGGTATAGCCGAGCGCTTCACAAGCAGCCTTGAGAGAGCCTTTCTCTTCGATGAGCTTCAGGATTCTCCATTTGCCATCACCCAGGATGCCTTCCCCTTCGGGGGTGGAGAGCCAGATTTTGTAGTTGAGGCGGAATTCGGGGATCTTTGGGGGTGATTTTTTTTTCATGGCTTTTTTGTTTAACCGCGAAGGACGCGAAGTTCGGCACGATGGACGCAAAGATGTGAAATTTAGATGACTTTTTTGATTTTTCCGGATTAAGAGCTAAATAACCATGCAACCTAATACAACACTATGATAGAAAATAAGATCATCAGACCCGAATATGAAACACTGATTTTCATAATCAGGGGTAAGAAAGTAATGGTAGATTCTGATCTTGCCTTGCTGTACAATATTCCGACAAAAGCATTAAAGCAGCAGGTCAGGCGCAATGTATTACGCTTCCCGGAGGATTTCATGTTCGAACTGACAAATCCTGAAAAAAAGGAACTGGTCACAAATTGTGACCGGTTGTCACATTTACGTCATAGCTCCGTTAATCCATTTGTTTTTACTGAGCAAGGTGTCGCCATGCTTTCTTCAGTTCTCCGCTCGGAAGAAGCTATACGTATTAATATTGAGATCATGCGGGCTTTTGTCAGATATCGTTCCCTACTGAAAGAAACAGGAGAACTTCGTCACACCATTCAGGAAATCGAAAGAAAGTTCACCGATGCATTTCTATATCTCATGGAAAGGCTTGATCAGATTCAGAGAAAAGAATCTGAGCCAAGAAGAAAAGTCGGGTTCCAGTTTCCAAAGAAAACAAGTCCAGACGAATAAAATCTAATCTGTGAAAACCTGTAACACCTGTGTTCCAACTGGTGAAGGGGGGGATTATTCTTTTCCCTCAACAGTTGAGATTATACTGGTTCTAAACATTGCAGCACCAGAAAAATTATATCCTTAGCTTTTCCGGATCCTGTCTTGTATCAAATAATGATAACAATGTGAGATGATCTTCTGTCACTGAATAGTAAATAGTTAAATCCTTTGAAAAGACGCAACGATGAACATGTTCTTTTTTTTCAGAAGTTGGATAAGCTTCTGGAAAAACCGAAAGGAGGTATAGCTGTTTCTCAAACTTAACAAAGAATTTCCTTCGTTCTTTTAACGTCACGTTGGATTCTAGGTGGGATACGATACCTTCAAGATTCTTAGCGGCTTCATCTGTCCACCTAATCTTTAAGCCACTTTTCATACTTCTTTCTTATCTCTGAATGAGGATGAACTCGTCCTTGTTGAAGATCGTTAAGCCCACGGTTGAGAGCATTTTTTTCCGTTTGGGATATCTGGTCCCACCAGTCGAGCTTTGAATCTGCTGTTCGTGTAATGATTCTTTTAATGATATCAAGAAGATCATTATCTTGAATCTCACAGATTTTCTGAATAATATCAATTTTTTCAGCAGATAAGTTCATTTGAGTTAAGCTTTTTACAAAGATACGACTTTTTCGTGTCAGGTTGAACGAAATGGTTTGGAGGTATTGAACCAGAAAATAACAAAACGAAGGAAATGAATACGAGGGAACCCTTAACCTTTCTCGATTCGATTAATTCATTTGTTTTCAGCATTCATTAATGACAAGTTGGTTAATTGATTTCTTACTTACTTTTTAGTTTCTCCAAAGCAAACAGGATGGCTTCGTTGGTAGCAGGGATGTTTAACTCAGGTTCTTTTCGGTGGTTGGCTGAAGCTGAGATGGCGTATTTGATGGCCAGCCAGCAGGAGATGCCGAGCATGAAGGGGGGCTCTCCTACGGCTTTACTGTGGTGGATGGTTCCGGGGTTGGGATGATCTTTCAGCAATTCGACATTGAAAACATCAGGAATGTCAGCAGCTGTAGGGATTTTATAGGTATCTGGGGAATGGGTGAGCAAGTTTCCCTTTTCATCCCAGCGTAGCTCTTCGGTGGTGCACCAGCCGACGCCCTGGATGTATCCTCCTTCGATCTGCCCCCTGTCAATGAGTGGTTCGATCGAATCGCCAACATCATGAAGAATATCGGCACGCAGGATCTTTACGGCGCCGGTGAGGGTATCGACCAGCACCTCGGTGACCGCCATCCCGAAAGCAAAATAATAGAATGGATGTCCTTTGCCGGTATTCCAGTCGAAAAAGACCCCTGGTGTTTTGTAAAAACCGACGGCACTCAGGCTCACCCGCTGCAGATAAGCCAGGTTGGCTGCTTCCCGAAGGGTGATCTTCCGCTCCTTGTGGCGATCATCAATAACGTGATCCTCACTGAAAACAAGATCGGTTAGTCGGGTCTTTGGTTTACCAAACTTGAGGTTGAAATGGTCAGCCACTATGGGCAGTATCCCGGCTTTGATTTGCCGGATGGCATCTTTGACGGCCATCCCATTCATGTCGGTGCCCGAGGATGCTGCGGTGGCGGAAGTATTCGGTATCCTGGAGGTGTTCGTGGCATTGACAACAACCTTATCGATGGCAGCGCCAAACTCTTTCGCTGCAATCCTACGGATCTTCGTATGGAGCCCCTGCCCCATCTCGGTGCCCCCATGGTTTACCAGGATGGTACCATCTGTATAGAGATGAACCAATGCGCCGGCCTGATTCAGAAAAGAGGTCGTGAAGGAGATGCCGAATTTTACAGGTGAAAGGGCGATCCCTTTCTTGAAGAATTCGTTTTTTTTATTGAAAGCATCTATTTCATTTTTTCGCTTCAGATACTGCGAGGAAACGAGGAGCTTATCATAGATCAGCGGGAGGTGGTTGTGTTTTACGATCTGACCGTACGGCGTTTTGTTTCTGCTCCGGGCGCCATAAAAGTTCCTTCGCCGGATCTCTGCGCTGCACAGGCCAAGCCGGCGGGCGATCCGGTCGATGATGTTTTCGATGGCGGCGATCCCTTGCGGTCCGCCAAAGCCCCTGAATGCCGTGTTGGAAGGTTGGTTCGTTTTCCAGACCGTTCCTTTGATCCTGATATTTGGAATAAAGTATGCATTCTCAGCGTGGAACATAGCCCTTTCCAGGATGGCTCTGGAGAGGTCGGTGGCATAGCCGGCGTTGCTGTTCAAATCAACATCCAGGGCATTGAGTATTCCTTCTTTTGAAAAGCCGGCCTGGTAGCGGATGAGGAAGGGATGCCGTTTCCCGGTGTACTTCTGGTCATCATCGCGGCAGAGCCGGATCTTCACCGGCTGTCGGGTTGTTTTAGCCAGTAACGCAGCCCAGATGGCGATGTGGTTTCCCTGGGTTTCTTTCCCGCCAAAACCGCCTCCCATCCGTTTCACTTCCACCTCGACCACATTTTTAGGTACGCTGAGAACTTCAGCAACCAGGGTTTGCGTTTCCGAAGGATGCTGACTGGAGGCATACACCCGCATCTCATCGCCTTCACCGGGAACACACAACGCTGCATGGGTCTCGAGGTACCAGTGCTCCTGGCCACCTGTGTGAAATTCTCCACCTATGACATGGTCTGCCCTTTTCAGGGCAGATTCCACATCTCCTGAGATAATAAACCTGGCAGGATACATTGGCTTGCCTTGTTTCATGGCCTCCTCCAGGGTAAGGATGGCCTTTTTCTCACGGAATTTAACCTTGATCTTCCCGGAGGCTTCTTCTGCCGATGCTTCCGAATCAGCTGCGATAAGGAACATCGCCTGGCCGATGCACTGTACAGAAACCTCGGCGAGAACCGGCTCATCATGAACTACCGGGCCCATGTTATTGATGCCCGGAATATCTTTAGCACTAAGGACGGCAAATACACCTTTTACTTTCTTTGCTTCCCGGAGATCAAAGGAGCGGATTTCGGCATGGGGCACCTGGCTGAAAAACACTTTACCGGTAAGGGCATCTGATGATACGGGAATATCATCGATATAGACAGCGGTGCCTGTTACGTGGTAGGCCGCACTTTCATGGTGGTTATTTCTATCCTTAGTCATGGTTTTCCAGTATGTGTTTCCGACCAGCATTTTATCAACAGGTTGGCAGCCATGCGCACCCTGCCGCCAGCTTGTGCCCGGGCATCAGAAATGGGGGTAAAGTCCTTTTGGAGATACACCGTTGCCTGTTCAATGGTTTCTCTTGACCATGTTTTCCCTTTCAGGAATTGTTCGGTTTGCCTGGCCGGCCTGGTCGTCGCCGCCATGCCGCCGAAAAACAAGGAGACCTGACTGATTTTTTTATCCCGGCTCAACTTCAGCCGAAATGCGCCGCTGACAGAAGAGATGTCAACATCTTTCCGCTTGCTGATCTTGAAAAACTTCAGGATCTCCGCTGAAGATGGGATGGGTATTCTGATCACGTAAATCAGCTCGTTAGGTTTCAAGGCAGTTTGCCGGTAACCAGTGACGAATGAGGATAGCAATATCTCACGTTTTCGTTTGAGGCTGTGGATGACCACCGAAGCTCCGGCAGCCATTAAAAGCGGGAGTGTATCGCCAATGGGCGATGCCGATGCGATGTTTCCTCCGAGGGTTGCCCGGTGTCTTATCTGGCGGGAGCCGAAAACATCAAGAAGTTCGCTAAACATAGGGAATGCCTCTCTGACTGCGATCCTGATCTCCTCGAGGTTACAGCCGGCGCCAATCAGCATTTCTTTTTTTGTCTGCCGGAAAAGACGGAGTTCTTCAACCAGTGATATGTCTATGATCAATGGAAGATGTTCCTTCTTTTTTGTTACCCTCAGCGCGACATCTGTTGATCCGTTGATGACCAAGGCCTCTGGAAGCTGCTGTCTCAGCAGGAGTGCCTCCTGCCAGGATTGTGGCAGGTAATAGGAATAATCGGTTGTCTTAAGGTGGATGGTCGACCGGTCTTTCCGGATTGCTGCCAGGAGGGCAACCACTTTCTTTTCCTTACCTGAGAAGATATCCGGTTTCCGGTTTTCGCATGCATGCATGACGGATTCAATCACCAGCCGGTAGCCGGTACAACGACAGAGGTTTCCGGCAAGGGCGTCCACTACTTCCGGCCGGGTGATTTTTCCGTGTTGCTTGAACAAAGCGAAAGCCGATATAACAATCCCGGGGGTGCAGAATCCACACTGGCTGCCTCCGGCTTCGGCCAGTATTTTTTGAACCGGGTGCATGTTGTCAAAGGATCCGAGGTTTTCAACCGTGATCAGTTGCTTCCCATGTAGAAACGGGAGAAAGATCAGGCAGGAGTTGAGGGCGGTGTATGATAATTTACCGTTTTCCAGTTGTGCAACTACAACCGTACAAGCCCCACAATCGCCTTCGGCACATCCTTCCTTGGTTCCCTTATGGTTTTCCAAAGATCGCAGGTACTGCAAAACCGTTGTGGTTGGTGTCCACCGGGTTGTCCGGGTGAAGTTGATCGACACCTCCTTGTCATCAAGGATAAACCGGATAATATCAGTTGTCGGATGATTTGACATGGTTGCAAATTTCATCATGATGCAGGCAATATCCTGAACAGAGAGCAAATATAAATCAAAAATGAAGAACCCTCAACGGAGGATCATCAACGGAATGGATAAAGTGCGCCCGGTTGATCTTATCTTCATGAGGTATGAACCCGGTTTCAGCGGAAGCTGAAGGAAGGTTTTGCCGGATGGATCAGGGATGACATACCGGTTGAAAAGGGTTTTTCCTGCCAGGTCGAAGATGTCGATGCTACAGGGAATGGTTGCCTTTTCACTATCTGAGATGACCATCACGCCATCAGAAGGATTTGGATAGACGGTCCATCGACCTTTGGAAAAGTGATCCATCCCATTGAGCCCGAAGTCTGATAATGGACGTTTCCAAATCCCGTTGGTGTCAGAGCCGGCGATCAGGTAAGGGGGAAATACCGAAATCATGTTGATATTACTGGCATTCAGGCCTTCATTGGCGGGTTTCCAGGAAGAACCGCAGTCGGTGGAATAGTAAACACCTGCGCCAATCGTTGCTGCAAAGATCACTGAATCTATTCCGGTGATGCAAGGGATATAGAGTGAAGTCAAACCATGGTTCATCTCCTCCCAGGTTATTCCATAGTCATTGGAAGAGAAGATCCCGCCATAACGGGTACCTGCGAAGATCTGGTGGTTGGCGCCATACATGGTGAGCAACTCGTTGGTGATCATTCCGGAAGATCCATATCGCCAGTTGAGGCCGTCATCATCGGAATAGAAAAAATCGTGAAACGTGCCGGCGATCAGCTTCTGATCCAGTTTAAGCAC
>VGGL01000076.1 GCA_016868575.1 Bacteroidota bacterium | reverse complement strand
TTCTTTCTTGAGAACGATCCGGAGAGTACACGGTCTGAGATCGTCAGGAAATCCCTTCTGACAAAAGTTCAGAAGGAACCGGATCAGCCGTTGTTTTCTGAGATGCTGATCTGGTTTTCCATGCAGCAGAAGAATTTTTCATTGGCACTTACCCAGGCCAAGTCACTTTTCAGGAGGTTTGGGGAATCAGGCGAAAGGATATATGACCTGGGCAAACTGGCTGCAGCCAATGGTGATTATGATAACGCCCTCGATGCTTTTGGTTTTATTGTTGAAAAAGGTCCTTCCCAACCTTTTTATGTGGTGTGTCGTCTGGAATTCCTGAATACCCGGTTCATGAAGATCACCGGCTCGTTGCTAACCACCCGGGAAGAGCTGTTGCAGTTGGAAAAAGATTTTGAGGTCGAGATCGGCCGTCAATATGAAAATGTTCAGCATGCGATGCTGATCCGGAATTTGGCTCACCTGGAAACCTTTTACCTGAAGAACCGGGAAAAAGGGATGCTGTTGCTGGAGAAGCTGATTGAAAATCCATCTCTCCCATCCAAATCCCTCGCTGAAAGCAAGCTCGAACTGGCGGATATCTATCTATTCTCCGGTGAGGTATGGGAGGCAACCTTGCTCTATCAACAGGTGTACAAGGCCTTTCAGAATGATGAATTAGGGCAGATGGCGAAGTACCGGAATGCCAAACTTTCTTTTTATATCGGTGAGTTTGACTGGGCACGCGTACAGCTTGATGTATTGCGGGCGGCAACCTCCAAGCTCATTGCCAATGATGCCATGGCGCTTTCCCTGCTGATCAGTGAGAACCTGGATATCGACAGCAGCTATGGGGCATTGAGCCTGTATGCAAAGGCTGATCTGCTCGCATTCAGACATGAATACGACAGCGTCATTTATTTTCTTGATGCTATACCTGCACAGTATGGCTGGCATTCGCTGCTGGATGATGCCTTGTTCAGAAAAGCGGAAATTCATGCGGCCAAGGGGGAATACCTGATTGCAGATAGCTTATATGCTGCGGTCAATGCCACCTATCCCGATGATCTCCTGGCTGATGACGCCCTCCTGCGCAGGGCCCAATTGCAGGAATCTGTTTTCAAGAACAAGGAAAAAGCGATGGTGTTTTATCAGGACTTGTTTATCAAGTATCCATCGAGTCTTTATGCATCAGATGCCAGAAAGCGGTTTAGAATTCTCCGGGGAGATCCTATCGAATAGAGCCATGGTACGACCCAAAAAACACCTCGGACAACATTTCCTGAAGGATGAGAACATCGCCCGGAAAGTCGTGGAGGCGTTGTCGGTTAAATGCAAGACGGTGATCGAGGTAGGCGCCGGAACGGGAGTGCTTTCAAAGCATTTTCTGGCAGATAAAAACATAACATCCTGGTTTTTTGAAGTTGATCCGGAATCGATTACCTATTTGTTGTCCACTTACCCGGAGATTGAATCCAGGTTGATCCATGAAGATTTTCTCCGCTATGAGCTTCACCCGCTCCTGGATGTGAAAACAGGAAAAAAGGCCATCATTGGTAACTTCCCCTACAATATCTCCAGTCAGATCCTCTTTAAGGTACTGGATTACCGTGATCAGGTTGATGAAGTGGTCGGGATGTTCCAGAAAGAGGTGGCGGAACGCATTGCTTCCGGACCGGGAACCAGGGATTATGGCATCCTGAGCGTGCTGATGCAGGCTTTTTATGATGTTGAACTGTTGTTTACGGTCAATCCCGGCGTATTTTTTCCACCTCCCAACGTGAAATCTGCTGTTCTCCGGTGTACAAGAAACAGGAGAAAAAAACCAACTTGCCCGGAGGATTTGTTTTTCAAGGTTGTAAAGGCAGCCTTCAACCAACGGAGGAAAACCCTGCGGAACGCCCTTCATGCTTTTTCTTTCGATCCACAGTTCAGAAAAAGTCGGCTGCTTGGCCGGCGGGCTGAGCAACTCGGTGTAGCTGATTTCATCAGGATTTGCAAGCAAGTCCGCGGATAAGTCTTTTCTCCTCACGGGATGGTTCCCCTGATCTATTTTTCCGGGATTAAACATTTTGTTTAAAACATTTTGTTTAATATCTTTGTGAAAAATTTCAGAGATGAATCCATTTGTCATTAAAGGGTACGAAGGCGCTGTTTATTTCTGTGACAGAGAAAAAGAAACTGAGCGGATATCACATGCCATAGAGAACCAAAGAGATCTGACATTAGTCTCTCTCAGAAAAATGGGAAAAACCGGATTGATTTTTCATGTTTTTAAACAAATGATGAAAAGCAAGGCCTATGAGACGATCTATCTTGATATTTATCATACGGAAAACCTTAACGGATTCATCAATCAACTGGCAACCGCCTTATTGCGAAGTAAAAAGCACGTAGGAGAAAAAGTAAAGAATTTTATCCAGTCATTTCTTTTCCTGCGTCCGGTCATGTCAATAGATCCTATGTCAGGGCTCCCTTCGGTTTCATTCCAGATTGCTGATGAAAAAGATGCTATCAGAACCCTTGAGGAATTATTTCAGATACTGAGAGAGAGAAGTCATTCAAAACCCATCATTGTGGCTATTGATGAATTTCAGCAAATTGGCAATTATCCGGAGAAAAATGTTGAAGCGCTTATCAGGGGTATGATGTCTTTGTCCGGAAATATCCGCTTTCTCTTTTCCGGAAGTAATAAGACATTGCTTACAAGGATGTTCGGGGATGCTACCAGGCCCTTCTACCAGAGCACAGAGATGATGTTTCTTGAGGAAATTGAGTCAAATCAATACCACTCTTTTATAAACCGGCATTTTGCCAGGAACAAGCGGGAGATAGGAAGTGACATCATTACGGATTTGTTGACATGGACCAGGTGCCATACCTGGTTTACCCAATACGTATGCAATAAATTATTTGAGAAAGGGAAAGATATTGACAGGATGATTTTTCAGGATGTATGCCGGAACATTCTATTCGAGTTCAGCCCTTTCTACATTGAATACCGCAACCTTCTGACCCGTCATCAATGGCAATTACTGAAGGCTATTGCGCATGAGCACAAAGTTTCTGCGATCACGGCAGGAGATTTCATTAAAAAGTATAACCTGTCAAATGCAAGCACAGTGCGTCGAAGTATTGAAACGCTTATTGATAAGGAACTCGTCTACCGGCATGGTGATAATTATTTTGTATATGATGTGTTTTTTTCACGTTGGCTTGAAACCCAGGGCAAATAGCGATCTTTGCTGATTAATAAATCCACACTTGTTGAAGTGATATGATACAACTCCAAACCTTTGTTTTCAACGCTTTCGGGGTCAACACCTATGTCCTCTATGATGAAACCGGTGCATGTGCGATCATTGATGCCGCCTTTGACCAGTTACATGAGCGGGATCAACTCCTCAAGTTTTTATCGCAGCATCAGTTAGTCCCCAAACGATTGCTGAATACGCATCTTCACATTGATCACCTCCTGGGGAATGTGTTTGTGCATGAAACCTTTGGTTTGCTTCCGGAATATCATCAGGATGCTGAACCGTTTCTGATCCATGCCAGGGAGATCGCAAGTTCTTATGGGTTTACAGTCGATAAGATTGTCAAAGCCTCGAGGTACATTCAGGATGGCGAGATTATCCGCTTTGGTAACAGTGCGCTCACTGCCCTTCATACGCCGGGTCATGCAGATGGCAGTGTGTGTTTTTACAGTCCGGAAAATCAATTTGTGATCACCGGCGATGTTCTTTTTCAGGAAGGGATTGGCCGCACCGATCTTCCGACCGGTGACTTTGATCTGTTGATCAAAAGTATTCATGAGAAACTCTTCTCTTTACCGGATGAAGTAACGGTCTATCCCGGTCATGGTCCAACAACAAAGATCGGGCATGAGAAGAGGCATAATCCGTTTTTCTAAAAAACCTCACCCCATAGCTCAACCCTCCCCTTGCAGGGGAGGGCAGGGAGGGTTCCTGCGCAATGACCTCACCCCCCTGCCCCCTCTCCTCGCAGGAGAGGGGGTGTTACCCATGTGATGATCTTTTCAACCAGGGATTACCACATGATTCGGACAATTGCTCCAATTGGAGAAGAATGTTGCGACTTACTAGGTATAATCAGCGGATAAAGACTTTCTGTGCTACCACATCATCGTTGTTCACCGCTTTCACGATATAATAACCGGAAGGAGTGTTGAGGGAGATTTCCTGTGTTTTGCCGGGGGTGATGAGCTGGGTAATGACGGGTTGCCCGAGCGAGTTGTAGATGGTTGCAGTGGCATCATCGGTGGCATTGTAGGTGATGAAAACATCTTTCTGGATGGAATAGATGATGATGGTAACATTTCCGAGCTCTTCCATACCAACGGCGCCGAAGAAGAGTTTGAACCTTGCGGGATCATCGTTGGTAGTAGCAGAGATTGAATAGGTATAAAAGTCTGGGCTGCTGTTAGAATACCAGATTGGATAATCGCCTTGTCACGCCTTCAAACCTGTTTTGATAAAACCAGAAAATTCCGGACCAATCCTTCCGCTTCGGTTTTGGCCTTTTCCAGGTCGTCATTGACAAGCACGTGATCAAATTCCTCTGCACTCGCCATCTCCATGCTGGCTTTTTCCAGCCGGAGTTTCAGCTTCTCTTCTGTTTCGGTTTTTCTGGCGGTGAGCCGGGTTTTCAATAGCTCCAACGATGGCGGCACAACGATCACAGCCAGGGCTTTCCTGCCAAAATGTTTTTTGATGTTCAAGGCACCCACCACATCCACATCGAACAAAGGAAATTTCCCTGCTGAGATGATCCTGTCAACTTCCGATTTCAGGCTTCCATAGAAATGATCCCTGTAAACTTCCTCCCATTCCAGGAAGGCATCATCAGCGATCCATTTTCTGAATGTTTCAGCCGGGATGAAATAGTAATCCTTTCCATCTGCTTCATATTTCCGCTTTTTCCGGCTGCAGGCGGAGACAGAAAATCCCAGTTCCGGCATGGCAGTAAGCAGGTGCTGCACCAGGGTTGTTTTCCCGGCGCCGGAGGGGCCGGAGAAGATGATGTATTTTTCAGACATGATAATCATCTTGCGTGTTTCTTGTATCTTTTGCTCTGTCTGCTGCGTCTAATTCTCTTTCTCTAGTTCTACCTCTTTCGTTCATCTTTGTAATCTAAGATATCAACTTTAATTTCACAAGCTCCTCTGTCTTCATTTCTATCTTCTATGTCTTTATTAAGAACCGTAGTTACAGCAATAATCCTAATGACTATTTAGCGGACAGAACCTCTTGTTGCTTCTCTATCTTATTCTCTATCTTCTATTTCTAATTTTCCTGTAGCTATATCTTCATTCAGAACCCAAACAGAGTGTTTTGTTGACGTTGAACTATTCTTTTGAAGCATGGTTACTGCTTCAAAACATCGCAGTTTTTTTTGAATGACAATATTGATTATTCGCCACAGCATCAGTCAGTTAACATTAGACTGTTAAAATTTATTATTTCTAACTCTCAAATATGCAGTTTTATTTCGTACATTTGCACCGAACCAGTCAAAGCCCGAATGGGTCGTAGCTGGTGGTTCTTAAATGAAATTTCAGGAAAACCGTCTGGTTCACTCCAGGCGGTTTTCTCATTTAGGGTAATACACAATTCCAAAATCATTGCTTCGGCTTGCTTTGATGTTCATGCGAGGTTTGATGATGTTCATCAGTTGTATTTCATCTCCGTAATTCAATACCGATCTGATTCTTTTCCCCCATTCAAGCTTGGGGTTGCAGAGGTTCTGCTTGGCATAAAGACTGACAATGAACGAGATCATATCTGATAACTGAATGAAATACGACTGATTCGATGATTTCGGCAGTGGATCTTCGATGAGATCTTTGATTTCTTTCCGGTAGTTACCACGATTCCACATTGAAGGAATGTAATTAATCTTCTGAATGCTGCGGGTTGTGCTTCTCATTTTGCTTACCCTGCCCTCATCCGTAATAATGATGAATCGTGCACCCATACTGATGCGATTCAAATCGTTTTCAATCCTTTGCACATTGTAGGTCAGTGCATTTTTCATCACATCATATTTGTCTCTGTTGATTTTATTTTTATCAATCACAACAGAAATGCATTTAATATTGATGTCTGCCAACAATTGACAAAAATGAATAAGAATTTCTTTCCTCTGTGCAGGCGAGTAAACTCCATGATAAATAGATTTGTCGGTGATAAATTCTTTAGTATGAAACTCCTGCTTAACGGGAATGTTGTAATTGGTTTTGAGAGACTTACGAAACTGGTGAATGCGATTATAGTTTTCTTTCCAAAAAGTATAATACATGTAAATGCTGGTGAGAACAAACAGCTCCGATGAAAACACCGGGTAACCATCATCGCCTGATTCGTCAAAATAAGAAATATACATGGCTTCATCCTTTTACTTTTCCAATTCTGTATTTCTCAAACTCCGCCTCACTCAACTTCGCATCAATCCATTTATACAAATGTAAATCATTTTTCCAACTTGGTTGGCTGGCTGGCATTTCTGATGTTGTACATAAAGGAGTGTTGCGGAGAAGATTCGAGATGAAGCGATCATGTATGTCGGATGTATCTCGGGGGCATTACAGAAAGATGAATACCTCCGCATTATCGAACAGGCTGGATTTGTCAACAAAACGGATCAAAAAGAAAAAGAGATCGATGTACCTGATGAGGTACTGCTAAAAGTAATGGACAGCAAGGAGCTCAATGCCTTCAGGAAAAGCGGAACCGGCATTTTTAGCAGTACCGCTTATGCCGAAAAACCGGATAAAAAAAGTTGTTGCTGCTGCAACTGCTGAAAACGCTCCATCAACCCCCGATAACTGATAACTGATAACTGATAACTGATAATTGATAATTGATAATTGATAATTGATAACTGATAATTGATAATTGATAACTGCTCACTGATACTCCGTTCCCACCGTAATATAATCGGGATACCTCAAATCGGTCTGGCCAATTGTGATGGTTGGTTTCAGTTTCAGGGTAATACGGGTTGGTTTGTTTCCAACGCCGGCCAGGTTGAGCCCGAAGTTGACGATGGCATCTGCAGATCTCCCTTTAAGGACTTTCTTCAAATCGACACTCAGTTGCATGGGGATGGTAGCAGTTCCATTGTTTCCGGGGATCACCACCCGTTGATTTAGTAAACCCCTCACCATTTCAATATTGTCTATCAGCAGGATCCAATCCAGTTTGTTCATTCCGGCGGAGGATGCATTTGGATTTTTAGCATCCACATTCAGTGTCATGCTAAGGGGGAACGAGCCGGTGGCCACGGCAGTGAGAAGTTTCTGTGCATCCATCAGACTCAGGTCCGATATACTTTTGATCTGTTGAACATTGATCCCGGCCAGGTTGAGGTTTTGAACCGACTGGATCCGGAATTTACAATTGACCAGATTAGCCATCTGCTCGGCCTGCTTCAGCACGTCACAGGATGGAATAGCGATCATCATCAGGACAAAGATCAATCCTGTAGCCAGGAAGGAATATCTGGATTTCATGATGAAAAGGTTTGATATAAGTATGAAGAAAATGAACTTCTCTAAGGATTAATTAATTACCATTACTTTCCTGGTTGCCTTGTATTTAGATGACTTTATCTCAATAAAATACAATCCAGTTGTCACGTTCACGAGTGAAAAATGCGACGTATGCTTTCCAGCAGGTTTATCGTCCCGGTCAAGGGTTTTGATGAAAACACCATTCGCATCTAAAATATTGATCTCCAGGACTTCTGGATCAGAAATGGAATAGGAGATATTCAGCTCTTGTCTGGCAGGGTTCGGAAAGACGTTATTGATTTTAAGGTGAGATATACCTGATGGATCCTGCCAGCCGGCAGAAGGTTCGAAAAAGGTACTGTACACGCCATTGCCGTGTGTTCCAATGGCAATAAAGCCATCATGTTGCCGTGCATCAATCATGTCAACGATCACGTTCCCGATGGAGGTGGTACCTTCTTTCACCCAGATCGTGGAATCACCATTCAAAATCCTTGTAGAATAGAGTCCGGCTGATGTTCCTGCAAAGATGATTCTGTGGCCGTTGTAAGTAAGTTGTTTGGCACAGCGAACAGAGGGACCTGCCCCTGTACCATCGATATTCTCTTCCAGATTCCCGCCAACTGCAGTCCAGGAACTACCCCCATCAGAGGAAAAAAACATACTCTGAACATTGTAATTTGAGAAAACAACCAAGAGATGATCGGCATTATTCTCATCAATATCTATCCAGGCAACAAAAGCGTTTGCGGGGAAATTGGATCCGGTTATATCGGCTGGGATTGGATTTCCAACATTCGCATTATCTATACGATAGACACGACCCAGACTTGTTCCATAGAAAAGTCGATGAGCAGGATTCTTTGAAACGTTGATACAACTTATTTCTGATGCGTCACCGATGTCTACATGGCTGAGGTGGTTCCATCCAGCATTTCTCAAACTTGTGTCAAATGCGGCGGCTTTCAAGTTATCTTTCCTCCAGATACTGGTAATGGTTGGAAGGTAGAATGTCTCATAATCAGTAGGATCGAGAACAAAATTCTGATAAAATGGGAACAGTGAATTAGAACCCATCACCGGATCATAATATTTGAGCAAGGTGTCAGGGAGTTGAGGGAAAATGTTTTTGGTATGCATGGTTTCGTCAAACTGAGATGTCCAGATATTTCCGCTATAGGCAGAAATGACGCAATATTGCCAGTTGGACGCCACACAGGTAGCAAAACCATCAAAACAGATATCGATATCAAACCAAAATGCCGAAAGATCATCTGTCACCGTATAATACCAGTTGTTGTCCTGCAATCCTCCCAGTATCCAGTCGTTACCGGATGATCCGTGGTCAATGGCAACCGAGTAGAATTGGGTTGTTGTCAGTTTGTTATTCAAACGTTCCCACGACATGGATGAACTGTCGGCGAGGCAATTGTGTGTTATATATATTCCACCATCATTTGATATCATCATCACATTCGGATTGGAATGCATAAATGTTATACCATGCATATCTGGATGAAGGGCATGCAGAGAATCCATATCAAAAGGATATCCACCGATAAATTGGGTTTGTAAGCTATCGGCGAAGCCATTTTCTGAACGGTAAAGATTCATGCCACCGATAAATACGATGTTTTCATTATCGGGCTTCACTCCCATGGCAAAGGCATAGCCGCCATAAACAACAAAGGAATACGGGAAGTAGTTGATGCTTCCTTCTCCTGCGCCGGGGATTCCGGCTGTTCTGTTTTCCCAGATGGCAGAATCAGCCAGGGTATTCCATGTCATTTTCCAGAAGGTGTTGATGGAATTCGGGTAGCCATTAAAGGGATAAAGTTCAGGGGATTGGGATTCAGTGAATACATACATCACCTCCTCATTTGAAGGGGCGATAGCCAGACGTGTAACACGGTTATCTGTCGAAAAGCCATCCGGGGTTATCTTTTCCCATTGTAATCCATTCGTGGAACGCCAAATCCCGGCCTTCATCGGAGGTTCGACAGACCAGCTGAAACTGCTCAGGGCTGCATACAAGGTTCCTTCAGATGTGATGGCTATATCGGTACAAAATGATTTATTGGCAAGATCTCCCAGAACCATCTGCCAGGTGTTTCCACCATCTTCAGAACGCAGGATAGCGCCGTAACAGGCAGCATAGACGACATCCTGAATTGAAGAGACAGGGTCTGTGACAATGCGCCAGATTCCCTGGAAAACATCATTCAAAACACCAGGGCTTCCTCCTTGTGTGGATGGCAGATGTGTCCATGTGTTGCCATTATCAGTTGACTTGAAAATGCCATTGCCGATGCCGATAGTTCTGGCATTTGTACTGATATTCCGGTCGGTTGTACTCAGCATTTCACCTGAACCATAGTACCAGATATTGTGCTTTCCCTTTCGTTTATCCTGAACCAGGCAGGTGGCACTTTGCTCTGCATCAGGAGCTGTAGCTTTTTGCCAGTTGGCGCCAGCATCGAAAGACTGCCACATTCCTCCTGAAGCGCTGCCGGCAAGCAGGTGATTTTCATCCTCCAAATCAACCGCGACACAAAGCATTCGCCCTCCGATATTATTAGGACCTCTCCATGTCCAGGCCTGATTTTTCCCCGCATCCATGGCAGGCAATCCGGCAACAAATTGAAGCTCCTTCGACCGGATGTCAGCAGGAATGAGCCCACTCGCAGGATCCCTAAGCATCAAAAACCGACGCGCTGCCAGGTATGGAAGCGTCATCCCCGTTGGGATTTTATGGTGCAAGGATCTTTCTGATCCTCTTTTTTGGACTATAACAGATTGAAAAGGATTCTGTATCATTAGAACTCCTAACGATGCAATTACAATAATTGAAATAGTTCCTGTAAAAATCAACTTTTTCATATGCAATATGATTATTGACCAAAGATACGATACAATGCTAAGTTATACAAATTTTCTTTATCCGTCTGGGCATACTCACGCCTTCTCAGTGGAACCTTGTGTTATTATTACACTGAGTTCCACAGGGGAGGCACGGAGAGACACAGAGGAGCAACAGGAACCATTAGGATGGTTTAACCTGGCAGCATCCGGATCACATCACCACCAGCCGTACTTTGTGGGTCTTTCCTTCCTGACGGAGCTGTAAGGTATAAATGCCGGGTTTCAGCATACTGATATCGAGGCTGTAAGTTCCCTGGATGAACAGATCGTCTGCTTTCATCACCTCTTCACCGATGCTGCAGAATATCCTGATATTGTAATTGCCGGAAACAGGTGTTACAATGGAAACCGCTTCCCTGGCCGGATTCGGATATATCCTGACAGAACCCGATTGATTCTCTCCAATGCCCACGGTATTAAAGACTGTAACATCCAGCGGCGTAGAAAAATCACTTTCTCCGCAGGCATTAACAGATCTCACTTTGATGGAAGCCGTTCCAAGGAATGCCGGATCCCATGTCACTGTGCCGATGACACCGGTTCCTGCCACGGTTCCGGCTGTCGTAGGCTCGATCATCCATTCATAACTTTCTGCGTTGAGCCCACCTGTGGTTGAATAATCCGTAGAAGGAGTGGAAAGTGAATAGATCGTTGTCGGCCCGGAAGCTTGTCCCGGTACACCCGGAGCTTCGGTGGTGGACACATTGGCCGCGCCATTCATGGTTGTAGTGCAGGTGGTTGTAGGGTTTTGTCCGGTGGATGCATAGGTTCCAACCTGGGTTTGCAAACCAAATGAGATGGCGTTACCATTTCCGGGGACAACGGTTGAAGTGGTATTACCATTGAGTATCAGGGTA
>VGGL01000075.1 GCA_016868575.1 Bacteroidota bacterium | reverse complement strand
TTAATAGTTGTATCTGTTCTTGAAGTGATACTATTTGCTCTTGCAACTTTTGATTTTGCTCCTGCAGTATCAATATCTGCTGTTTGAGAGCAGCGTATTCTCTAAATGGTATAGTGATCGTGTCGATGGCAAAATTTTTTAGCAAAGAAAAGCATTGCCATCGCTTGAAAATGGTAGTTTGAAATCTTTTTTCAACGCTCCACTGTTAATAACAATATTGTTTTTACACTTGCTGCTGAGTATTTACTGAATTTTTACATTTTACAGATCAGCCGGCTGGTCAGGATTCATTCAGTTCATTTCTGACGGAAGGAGGATTCCCTGGTTATCTAAGCTATGGCCGAAAGGAAATGCTCTCGACGCTTGTTTCAGATATTCTGGAACGGGATATTTTTTCCAGATATTCCTTGCGCAATCATGGAGTCTATCGCCAAATCGTTCAGTTTCTGCTGAGCAATACCGGAAAATTGATGTCGTTCAACAGTTTGAAGCACACATTTGAAATCGGATCCACTTCATCTGTCATGGATTTTCTGAATTACCTCAGCAATGCCTACCTGGTTTTCCTCGTTCCGCTCTTCCACACTTCCTTGAAGGTACAGGCAAGAAATCCAAAGAAATTATACGCGATTGATCAGGGGCTTGTTCATTTTTATTCCGTTTCAGGCTCACCGGATTCAGGAAGACTATTGGAAAATGCGGTTTTTCTTGCGTTAAGAAGATCAGGAAAGGAGACATGGTATTTCAGGGGAAAAAGGGAATGTGATTTCATTTGCCGAGAGGAAAGGAACCGCTATGCTGCTTATCAGGTATCCTGGCAAATTGGACCCCAGAATGAGGAAAGAGAAGTTACTGGACTGCTCGAGGCGATGAATGTTTTGGATATAAAACAGGGAAGTATCATTACCTTTAACCAGGAAGATCAGATCAAAAGAGAAAACAAGACAATACGATTGATACCAGGATGGAAATGGCTGCTGGAAAAATGTCCAAACCCTGATACTCCCCGATACCAGGGAGGTTAATGTTGCCCGTACCCATTACTACTGCTCCCTTCCCCAAATGGGGGGAGCCTATAGGGTGAGCCCCCTTCGATAAGCTTTTTATGCCACTAAATCACTAAAACACGAAATTGCACGAATTTTAATAGATTGAATAACAGTATTTTGTGTTTCTTTGAGTTTTTGTGACTTCGTGGTGGAATGACAAGATTGCTTAATCGAAATAGACTAAAGTATTGGGTTGGAATAATAATATTGATTTTAAATCTATGTATATCAATTGCTTATCAATAATTATATCAATGGCATTGCCTGTTAATTATGGAGATTGAAAAAAAGCACCAACTGTTGTTTAAAACAACACCTGGAAAGATGTGTTCATCAAATCAGGGTTTAGCCTCAAGTCACCTCACCATCACCCGCTCATACCACGGGTTGCTCCCTGAAGAACTGAGTTTCAGGAGGTACATCCCGGCTTCCAGGTCTGACACATTCAGGTGGTAGATTGATGAACCCTGTGGTTTTTCTTTCAGGATAAGCATGCCTGTTGGATTGAACAGGGATACTTCTGTGATCTGTTGGTCATTATTGGCAGCGGAAACAATTAGCACATCATCAGCCGGATTGGGATAGATCAGGAAGGAGTGTCCATCGTTTTCTTTCACGGAGGAGGCGCTATCGTGCTCAATCACGAAATACATCAGGTTGGTCACATCAATGTCGTTCCATTCTCCGGGGATGCCTAGCATAGTAGTTCCTGAAGGCCAACCGGTGAGGCCGATACCGGCTGCATCCTGTTCCGACCAGTCGTCGGGTTCCATGATCGTTCCGGTAGATGTCCCGCCCCAGTTGATGTAGCTGCCACCTACGGCAGATCCGCCTCCAGCGCCTGCATTGCCCTGTCCCTGCCAGAAATTCACTCCGGCGTTGTTGTCATTGCCATCCCAAATCCAGGTACCTTCGGTATCCTTGTCGGTAGCGCCGATCCAGACATACACAATGCCGCCGCCATCGGGAGACAAGGTGTAGGTGGGGGAGACCATCGCGCCATTGAGAATGGCATCGAAGATGGCTGTCTGCTCCGCAATGCTGCCTATCTGAACAAGGTATCCACCCCGCTCAACCGCACAATCAGCGGCATCTTCCCAGGTTTTCATCTCTTTAACAACTTCGTAATTCTTTCCGCTGAAACTAAATGTATAGATGTTTGCAGGGCTGGCACAAGGTTGCGCAAAAAGATTCACGGCCAGGAAAAAACCTCCCAGCAGCATCATCGGAATAATGATTTTTTTCATCGGATATCAGGTTTTGGTGTTTGAATAATTGCAGATGTTAAATGTTACGTCTCAAATGCAAAGCCTAAAATGTAAAGTGTAAAGTAAGATCCATTTTGTCTTATTTGCGTTTGGTATACCACACCATGAACCACCCCACCAGGGCCATGACAATGATACTAACAAGATAGGAAGGTTTGGTAAATATTTCCGGTATTGGTATTTCGGCAAAATACAAGCCGGCGAACAGCAGCCCGATTAACGCCTCCCCGGCGATGAGTCCGGAAGCTACCAAAGTGCCTGCATTACCCACCTTCTGTGTCGTTGCTTCATCTGCCTTGTTTTTCTTCAGGTAATATTCCGAGACACCTTTGATCAGGCCGCCGATCCAGATAGCGAAGGAGGTGCCGATGGGAAGGTACATGCCCACGCTGATAAGCATCGGGCTTTTCACCTGCATCAGGATGAAAGCCAGTCCCATGAGCATGCCGGTGATGATGAGTATCCATTCGGTACGGGCTTCCATAATCCCTTTGGCGACAATGGCCATCAGGCTGGCTTGCGGCGCCGGGATGTTTTCTCCTCCAAATCCGGCGTTGGTTCCAAGGATCTCGTTTTGCTGTTCCGGAGGTAAATTGTTGATTTCCTCCAGGGTCAAGGTTTTACCTGCGAATTGCCGGTTGGTTCCCTGGTAGGCTATTTCGGTTTGTCCGGCCTTGCCAAGCTCTGTTTTCTTTTTGGTTGTCATTTGTTTGATATCACCCAGGTGCAACAGGGAAATGATCAGGAACATGATCGCTGCAGCACCGCTCACCCCCATGATATCGCCTGCCTGCATCCGCCAGGGGGTACAGCCGAGGATGTGCCCTGCTTTCAGATCCTGGAGCATTTCTCCTGCAACAGAAACGGAGGCACATGCCACAGCGGCAACGCCCAGGACGGCGGCAATACCCGTATCTCCCCGCAGCCCAAGCAGAAGCATCAAAAAGGCCACAATAATGAGGATGGAAACGGTGAGGCCGCTGGTAGGATTACTGCTTACGCCAATGATGCCCACCAGGTATCCGGAGACCGCTGAGAAGACAAAGCAAAGCAAGAGCATGACCACCATGGCGAAGGCGGCAGAAAGGACATCCTTTGAAAAATACCAATAGAGTAAAAAAATAACCACAGAAAGTATCCCGATCACAGGGAAAACAACCTTCACATTAAGGTCTTTTTCTGTCCGTAACAGTTCAGGCTGATTTCCTGATTTACCGATGGTTGCAAAAGAACGCCGGATCCCTGAAAAGAGGTTGTTGCGCATTTTATATAAAGTGTAAAAGGCGCCAACCAGCATCCCGCCGATGGCGATGTACCGCACATAATCCTTCCACACCCTTCCGATCTCGGTTTCCCAGCTGCTGACAGCATCAGGATCATTGTAATTGAGAAAGAAAGCAATGGCAGGGGCCATCAGTCCCCAGGCAAGAAGTCCTCCGCTGAAGTTGATGCCCGCAAGTTTCGGCCCGATGATGTATCCGACGCCCATGTAAGCCGGACTGGCAAAGGGTGATTTCAGTAAGAGTCCGCCTTTGGTGAAAGTCACAGCTTTTTGCCAGGATTCGGCGATGATCTTGAATTCAACAAGTCCTTTAAAGAGAGCGCCGATGGAGATACCCCAGAGGAGAAATTTCGAACCACCGCTGCCACGCTGGGCCGATTTATGTATTTCGGATGCAGCAATGGATTCAGGGAATGGGAGTTCGGCATCATCGATCAGCGACCGGCGTATCAAGGATGCAAACATGATCCCCAGGATACTGGCAGCCAGGAGAATGGCGGTGGAGACCAAGTAATGATCCCAGGTGAAGAAATTGGGCCAGATCCCGGCGATAAAGAAAGCTGGTAAAGTAAAGATGGCACCGGTAGCCACATTACCGCCAATGGAACCGACGGTACGGGCAAAGTTCTCTTCCAGGATGCTGCCCCGGAAAGCTTTGATGACGGCAATTCCAATGACGGCAGCGGTATAGGTGGCTGCAATGGTCATACCGGCTTTCAGTCCCAGGTAGGCATTTGCTGCACCGAGCAGCATGGCCATCAGGATTCCAAGGATCAGCGCCCGGGTGGTGAACTCGGGAACGATCTGATTGGCAGGAATAAACGGGGTAAATCTCTTCTCGTCTGTCATAATGGAATGAATTGATATGCAAACGTAACAAAATTGAAGAATACCTACGAGTGAAAAGATTATCGATTTCAGGAAATTCTGGATTTCCCTAATCTGGTCCGGGGCTGTCTTGTCCTCTGTTCTTTCTAACCTGGCTTAGCACCCTTCCAAGATACTCTTCAATGGTTTCTTTTTCCTTTGAAGGGTTACACTGCAGTGCAAGCTCAACATCATCCATCATCTCCGACAATGAGGCTTCCGGGTTGAACCGGCCGTTGTAATAGATGCAGAGTCCCATACTTTTTACCCTTTCCGGTAATTCTTGTGATGAATTCCTAAGTCTTCGCTATTTGACATGGTATTATTTAACATAGATTTTCACGGTATTATTTCCACCGTATAATTTCAGGAATAGGAAGCGCCGCGGAACTGAATGGTTTTTTTATCGAGCCAGGGGAATTTCAGTTTTGAAAACTGTGACATTACTTCAAGGATAAGCGGCAGCTCTCTTTTCTTTTTCAAATTTACAATAATTGTGTTATCCTCTATATCGATATCGGCGCTGTTGAGGATAAATTTGTCATACAGCCGCTGGGCCGTCATGTTGCTGAACCTTTCAAGTTTTAGCGCTAATAAGCGGTAAAGGTTGTAGGCCAGGATTGACATTGTGAAGTCAAAATCGACTTTGATGACCATTGAAGAGGAGACCAGGTTGAGGTGAAAGAATTCAATCTGTTCGGAGATGGTTTTTTCGATCAGCCATCGTCTGGCATATTTTCGGATGATTTGTTCGACGGGCAGGTCAAAATCGTTGGTTATGATAATTGCGGGCTTGATTTTACCATTTCCGGTGATGGTTATCTGCCGGATATGCTTATCGTAGATGGCAAGATGTACAACTTCGTCATACACCCGCAGTGTCCGGCGCTTATTTCCGGCACACTCCACCTTGACATTGTACCAGCCTTTTTCCGGCAATTTTGCAATGCGGTCAAGGATTAGTTTTCCTCTTCGCCGGATGGTAATGAACATCACGCCATCTTTGTCCAGACGCCGGAGATTCTCATAGTTTGTGAATTTGCTGTCAAAAACGACATATCGCAACGTATTGTCTTTCTTTTTGTTGTCTTTACAGTAAAAGTCAAGGAACTCAAGTACCACATCAGCCTCGGTATGCTGTAAAATGTCGGCATTGCCAAATTCGATCAACCCACTGTCAGGGTCGTGGGCCAAAACAGCCAGCATACTTGCCAGCGCTTTGCCCCTTTTCCCTGACCAATTGTTTTCAAGATGACTGTCATCGCCCCAGTAAGGAATGGTCGTAAAATCAAGGTTTGCCGTATCTTCGAGTAATCCGTTCTTCAGCCAGATTGTGTGCAGTTCTTTCAGAAAGCGGTGGTTCATATCAGGGGTTACACGATCGGCATAAGAGGTGTACCAGGCAGTTTTAGGCAACACATTCAGGCCGGCAAAAAGGCCCATTCCCCTGTCCATGCACCAGGTGTCATCACTCGAATACCGGCGACGGTTTGCCAGTTTGAGCGCCAGAAAACTAAGAATGGAGGAGGTTGTATCAATAACGGTTGTGCCAGGGTAGTTTGAGCACATGATTGCAGTGTCGATTTCATATTGACGGATCAATGACAGAAAAACCAGTATTCCGGCGTTGGAACTCTTAAAGGCTTCGTTTTCAAAGGATAGGGGGAGAGATTTTTCAGCCGGGATTTGGACCCTTTCCAGTTGGCTCCTCACAAGTTTGGTCCGGCGTGGCAACCGTGCAAACCCTTCCGAAGCTAAGACATTGTAAATGTTTTTCTCGGAAATCGAAAAGCCCAATCCGTCCAGGGCAACCTTGATGTCGGCAACAGCGTAATATTTCTTTCGCATGTCGATGATGATGGATCTCGATTCGTCGGTTTCGGGGGAAGTTTTTCGACCCGGGGAATGTTCGGCAAAGAAAAAGGTGCCTGATGGGTTTTTGGCAAGTTTTTCCAGAAAAAGGGTGATCAGGGAGGTAAACGCCCGGTATGTATAACCAAACCGTTCGGCAACCTCTTTCGCTGTTTTTTTTTCGATGAAATACATCCGCAGGGCCTCATACTGCTTTTGAGCAACCGTTTTTGGGGTCATAAAGAAAGAAGAAATGTCGTCCATAATACTGTATATTATTACCGTGATAAAGATAATACAAATATTATAAAAATGACACCGCAACATCAGAAAAGTTATTAACAAAATGATTAACAATTATTTGAGGTAAATCTAATTGTACAACATACCATTTTACAAATTCGTACATTACGAAATTCGATAAAATTTAGCCACAATGGTCATTAGCGGTGCCAAAAGGGCATAACACATGTATTTGAGTATCAATTAATATGAAAAGTTACCGGAAAGAGGGAGAATGCTTAAATACGGCTAATAAGGACGTGAAAATCTATGTTTAATGAATTTTTACTGAGCATCATTGGTCATATCTTTAACAGTCTTCGATTTCCCTTTTGATAGTATTACCATTCACGTTTCACTACATGAAGAACTTAGCCATCAGTTTGATCAGTAAACTTGAATTTTCAAATTTAGTCTGATGCTCTATGGTTGTATACCTAATACTGTTTCAGTTTCTCGATTGTCCTGCAAAGACTTGTCGAATGTTGTGCGGCATTTTCAATGTTCCAGTCCTGTTTCACAAAAGGAATCATTGTTGAATTGTAAGCCGGTCCTTTTTTAGCGCCTTCTTTAGGCATTAAATTTTCAAGAAACTCTTTATTTATTGAGTGTGGGATAATTTCACGCATCATATATAAGCTGGGTTTATATGGAAATTCAAGTTCAGAGATCATCTTTCTTCTATCTATTATTTTTGAATGTGGGATTAAATCGACGTTTACGCTAGACCATTTAGCAAAGCCTTCTCTATCTGCCATAAGCCAGGACTCAGCTTCCCCGTATGCTATACGGAACAAGAAATGCTTATTAAGGTCATCTTCACCGAACCAATCTGAAATTAATTCAGGAGGACATTCATAAGTATCCAGATCAGTTAAGAGAATGATCGGATGACCAAGTTTGTTATACATTGGAGCCAGATTTTTGATTTGACCCCCGCGTGCAGGTAAAAAGTTTCTTACTTTAAGATCCTGTCGATACTGACGAATTAGCCTTTCAATAATAGTTTGAGTGACTAGATCTTCTCCAACAACATCAACAAACATATCATTCTTGATTTAGTTCAAGCATTTGCTGAATATTGGAGGGAGCAACTTTTGGAATAACCGCTTCGGCCATTGTAAATCCTTGATCAAGATATGCTTTTACCTCTTTAAAATTTAGAGCTGTCTTGATTTTAGTCCCCTCTTTGGAAGGAATAAGAATTAAAGTCTCTTTTCCACCAATTCCTTTATCGTTCAAAATATCATAACTGTGCGTAGAAATGATGACTTGTCTTACTCTTCCTTTTCTCCGTTGAAGTTTATAAATAAATTCCGGTAATTGTGTCACAATTGCCGTATGTAAATACAATTCTGGTTCTTCAAGCAGAATAGTTTCTTGACCATCCAACAAAGCCCAAATGAAACCGATAAGTCTTAAAGTACCATCTGAAAACTGTGATTCTTGCTGTTTGGCTCCTTTCGCTCTCCAGTGTTCATAGATAGCTTCCAAATGGGGCACACCTGTTTTTTTATCGATGATGAAGTCAATGTTTTTTAATTGAGGAACAGCAAGTTGTAAAACTTCATTAATTCTTCTAAGGTAGGAATCTCTTGTTATTTTATTAGTCCGATTCATTCTGTCAAGTAAATTCCGACCATAAAAATCCTCTTTGTTTGCAGTCAAGAGATATGATTCGGAGTCCCTAACTAATTGAGGGACAATATGCAAATATTGAGTTTCCTGTAGAAAATGATAAATATCCCTGAATTTCTGGTTAGAGTTCGGTTGTTCGAGTAAAGTAAATTTTAATGTCTCATTATCTTCTTCTTTGTTTCCTTCTTTGCGGTAGGCAACAACAACTCCTTTTAAATCAATCACTTTTTCCTCAAGGATTGTAGCATGTTTTTCAAATATACCACCTCCTGAATGCTTAAAAGAAAGGAAATATCTCCACGTTGGTTTGGATGAGTTCTCATTTTCTGCGAGGAACAATTCAATCGCAACACCAGGTTTTGCTCTTGCTGATAAACATCTAATCTTGGAAACGCCTCCTCTTTGCCCGACTGCATATTGAAGTCCTCCTGCTTGTTTAACAATATCACGCATGAAGCGAATTACATCAAGAAAATTTGACTTCCCAGAAGCATTAGCTCCAACTACAAATACGCGACTGGCAAGATCGACATCAACATCCTGAAAATTCTTCCAGTTTGTAAGTTTAATTCTGCTGATAATCATACCTTTCTTTTTAATCTTTCTGAATGTAGTCTATTATGCTTAAACATACAACTATAGAGTATGTGTATGTTTTTTAACGATATGCAAAGTTAATGGATGTTTGTATCTACCCTGAACTATTTATAAAAAAAGGAACGTGAGCTATGTTATTGGTATTCATTATTTTGATGTCGAAAAAACAAAAGTACTTTCCATGGGTAAAGGTAAGAAAACTACAAGACAATATCGTCTTTCTGAAATAAACCGACTTTTATTTGACACTATTATACCAAAACACAATTAGATTGAGCTTTCCGGTATGGGCGATTGCATCGGATCGTGGCTTCCTCATATCAAACGAAATTGAGAGACCCAACATGCCAATCCAGAATATCACAAACGG
This sequence comes from Bacteroidota bacterium, assembly GCA_016868575.1. Lineage (GTDB taxonomy): Bacteria > Bacteroidota > Bacteroidia > Bacteroidales > FEN-979 > VGGL01. The sequence goes on along the minus strand of VGGL01000075.1, from coordinate 2,112 downwards.
AATAGAAAATCATCCTCTTTCAAGTTACATTGAACATAGATTTTCACGGTATTATTTCCACCGTATAATTTCAGGAATAGGAAGCGCCGCGGAACTGAATGGTTTTTTTATCGAGCCAGGGGAATTTCAGTTTTGAAAACTGTGACATTACTTCAAGGATAAGCGGCAGCTCTCTTTTCTTTTTCAAATTTACAATAATTGTGTTATCCTCTATATCGATATCGGCGCTGTTGAGGATAAATTTGTCATACAGCCGCTGGGCCGTCATGTTGCTGAACCTTTCAAGTTTTAGCGCTAATAAGCGGTAAAGGTTGTAGGCCAGGATTGACATTGTGAAGTCAAAATCGACTTTGATGACCATTGAAGAGGAGACCAGGTTGAGGTGAAAGAATTCAATCTGTTCGGAGATGGTTTTTTCGATCAGCCATCGTCTGGCATATTTTCGGATGATTTGTTCGACGGGCAGGTCAAAATCGTTGGTTATGATAATTGCGGGCTTGATTTTACCATTTCCGGTGATGGTTATCTGCCGGATATGCTTATCGTAGATGGCAAGATGTACAACTTCGTCATACACCCGCAGTGTCCGGCGCTTATTTCCGGCACACTCCACCTTGACATTGTACCAGCCTTTTTCCGGCAATTTTGCAATGCGGTCAAGGATTAGTTTTCCTCTTCGCCGGATGGTAATGAACATCACGCCATCTTTGTCCAGACGCCGGAGATTCTCATAGTTTGTGAATTTGCTGTCAAAAACGACATATCGCAACGTATTGTCTTTCTTTTTGTTGTCTTTACAGTAAAAGTCAAGGAACTCAAGTACCACATCAGCCTCGGTATGCTGTAAAATGTCGGCATTGCCAAATTCGATCAACCCACTGTCAGGGTCGTGGGCCAAAACAGCCAGCATACTTGCCAGCGCTTTGCCCCTTTTCCCTGACCAATTGTTTTCAAGATGACTGTCATCGCCCCAGTAAGGAATGGTCGTAAAATCAAGGTTTGCCGTATCTTCGAGTAATCCGTTCTTCAGCCAGATTGTGTGCAGTTCTTTCAGAAAGCGGTGGTTCATATCAGGGGTTACACGATCGGCATAAGAGGTGTACCAGGCAGTTTTAGGCAACACATTCAGGCCGGCAAAAAGGCCCATTCCCCTGTCCATGCACCAGGTGTCATCACTCGAATACCGGCGACGGTTTGCCAGTTTGAGCGCCAGAAAACTAAGAATGGAGGAGGTTGTATCAATAACGGTTGTGCCAGGGTAGTTTGAGCACATGATTGCAGTGTCGATTTCATATTGACGGATCAATGACAGAAAAACCAGTATTCCGGCGTTGGAACTCTTAAAGGCTTCGTTTTCAAAGGATAGGGGGAGAGATTTTTCAGCCGGGATTTGGACCCTTTCCAGTTGGCTCCTCACAAGTTTGGTCCGGCGTGGCAACCGTGCAAACCCTTCCGAAGCTAAGACATTGTAAATGTTTTTCTCGGAAATCGAAAAGCCCAATCCGTCCAGGGCAACCTTGATGTCGGCAACAGCGTAATATTTCTTTCGCATGTCGATGATGATGGATCTCGATTCGTCGGTTTCGGGGGAAGTTTTTCGACCCGGGGAATGTTCGGCAAAGAAAAAGGTGCCTGATGGGTTTTTGGCAAGTTTTTCCAGAAAAAGGGTGATCAGGGAGGTAAACGCCCGGTATGTATAACCAAACCGTTCGGCAACCTCTTTCGCTGTTTTTTTTTCGATGAAATACATCCGCAGGGCCTCATACTGCTTTTGAGCAACCGTTTTTGGGGTCATAAAGAAAGAAGAAATGTCGTCCATAATACTGTATATTATTACCGTGATAAAGATAATACAAATATTATAAAAATGACACCGCAACATCAGAAAAGTTATTAACAAAATGATTAACAATTATTTGAGGTAAATCTAATTGTACAACATACCATTTTACAAATTCGTACATTACGAAATTCGATAAAATTTAGCCACAATGGTCATTAGCGGTGCCAAAAGGGCATAACACATGTATTTGAGTATCAATTAATATGAAAAGTTACCGGAAAGAGGGAGAATGCTTAAATACGGCTAATAAGGACGTGAAAATCTATGTT
>VGGL01000074.1 GCA_016868575.1 Bacteroidota bacterium | reverse complement strand
GGGATGTTACGCATGTTGCCATGATGATCAACGTTATGTCGGCATTGAGTAGCTCCTTTACGATCCTCTTCCTTTTCTGGACAATAACGATGTTGGGAAGGAAACTTATTCCAGCCGGTGAAGGTGAATCAAACCCAATCAGGATGTATGCAGTTCTGGCCAGTGGAGTTGTGGGCGCCCTGGCATATACTTTCTCCGATTCATTTTGGTTCTCTGCGGTAGAAGGAGAAGTTTATGCCATGTCTTCATTTTTCACGGCATTGGTCTTCTGGGCTATCCTGAAATGGGAAGCAGTGGCTGATCAAAAACATGCCTACCGGTGGCTGATTTTCATTGCTTTCATGATCGGATTATCGATTGGGGTTCATATGTTGAACCTCCTTGCCATTCCGGCCATTACCCTTGTTTTCTACTACAAGAAGTTCAAGCCCTCAAGGAAAGGAATGATTCTTACGCTGACCATCTCCATCCTCATCCTGTCATTTATCATGTACGTGATCATTCCTTACACTGTTGAGATGATCGGAAACTTCGAGCTGTTCTTTGTGAATTCCCTCGGCATGCCATTCAATTCCGGCACCATTATCTTCTTTCTTCTGCTGATCGGAGCTATCATTTTTGGGTTGTGGCACTCCAGAAAAAACAACCGGGTGATTCTGAATACAGCCATCCTGGTGTTTGTTTTTATCCTCATTGGGTATTCGTCGTTTTTCGTGCTTATCATCAGGGCCAATGCCAACACCCCGATCAATGAGAATGATCCGCGCGATGCCATCAGTATGTTGTCTTATCTGAACCGTGAACAGTATGGATCATGGCCCATATTCAAAGGTCAGTACTACAATGCACCGGTTGTCGAATACGGGGATGGCAATCCGGTGTATATAAAAGATATTAAGAAAGGCAAGTATGTGATCACTGATGACCGCAAGGGTACGATTCCGATCTATGACCCCAGGTTTACTACCATATTTCCGAGGATGTGGAGCGACCAGCGAAAAGGTGCTGCTGAGTTTTATCAGAACTGGGGAGGAGCCAGCGGCACGCCAATCGCCGTTACCGGTCGGGATGGTGAAACGGAAACCCTGATAAAACCATCTTTTTCAAACAACCTGCAATTTCTAATCACGTACCAGGTAGGTTGGATGTATTTCAGGTACTTCATGTGGAATTTTGCCGGAAGACAAAATGATGTGCAGGGTTTTGGGAATATAAATGATGGGAATTGGCTGAGCGGTATTCCATTTCTTGACAAACCAAGGTTAGGGACTCAGGACAACCTGCCGGAGAGCATGCAGAACAGGGCTCAAAACAAGCTCTACCTGCTTCCCCTGATCCTTGGTCTGATCGGTTTTTATTATCATTTCAAGAAAAATTCAGCGGATGGCCTGACCATCCTCATGTTGTTCCTGATGACCGGACTGGCGATCGTTTTTTACCTGAACCAGCAGCCTTTTGAACCCCGTGAACGGGACTATGCTTATGCCGGATCCTTTTACGCTTTTGCCATATGGATTGGCCTCGGTGTCATGGCATTGTTTGACTGGTTATCGAAAGCAGTTAACCCACGGTTGTCAGTTATTGCCGTCTTTCTCGTCACCCTTTGCTGTGTCCCGGTGTTGATGGCAGTTGAAGAATGGGACGATCATGACCGTTCGGGAAAATATGCGGCCAGGGACTTCGCGAGCAATTACATGGCTTCCTGTGCACCTAACGCCATCCTGTTTACCAATGGAGACAACGACACCTTCCCCCTCTGGTATGTCCAGGAAGTTGAGGGGGTTCGAACGGATTGCCGGGTAGTCAATTATATGCTTTCTTCCGGAACCTGGTATGTTCATCAGCTGGGAAGGAAAATATATGATTCGGAGCCCTTGCCATTCACGCTCAAACCTCCACAGTACGAAAAAGGCGTGAATGACTATGTGCCATTCATTGAAAGGCCTGAATTTAAAAATGATACCATTGAGCTTAAGGACCTCATCCAATTCATCGCTTCGGAGAATCCAAACTCAAAATACCGGATGAGCAATGGTTCACTCATCTCATACTATCCGGTCAAGAACCTGAAACTGACCATTGATACGGCTTCACTCGTTGAGCGGGGAATCGTTCCCAAAGAGATGCGGAAAAAGATGGTTCCAGTGCTGTACTGGCGGATACGGACCAATCACTTCTTTAAAAACGACTTGATGTTGCTTGATCTGATTGCATCCAACAATTGGGAGCGACCGATCTATTTTGCTTCACCTACCAGTGTGAAGGATGTACTGAATCTGGGGGAATTCTTCCACCAGGAAGGGTTTGTCTACCGGTTCCTGCCGGTTAGAGCCGATGCCAATGATTATATCCCCGGGATGGGAGGGATCTTCGCCGATGCTTCCTATGACATTCTGCTCAACAAGTGTAAATGGGGAAATTTGAACGATCCCCATGTGTATATTGATCCTGAGAGCTTGAATAACTCCATCAGACCCAAGAATGCTTTCATGAGAACAGCTCAAAGCCTACTTATGCAGGGAAAGAAGGATAGCGCTGTGGTGATGTGTGATACCTTTATTAAGTATTTCCCTGATGAAAAGATCACCTTCGACCTGTACATGATCCCTTATGCCGACATCTACTATAGTGCCGGAGCTATTGAAAAAGGAAATGCTATAGTGAAAAGACTGCTGGAGGTATATGATGAAAATCTAACTTACTACTATAGGTGCGGCACAGCATATATGGAACATTACAAAGAAGATATCGGAGAAGGAATGGCCATTCTGCAACGTCTTAAAACCCTTGCCAAGGAAAACAAGCAGGATGACCTTCTGCAAAAGGCCGAGGAAGCCTACAACAGGCATTTGCATGCCTTTTATGGTGAAGCACCAAAGTAAAATTCTACTGTATAACTCTTCCTGTAATCAGGGAAGGATTATCTTTTTTCTCCGGCCTTCCTGATTGAAAGGGCAGGCAAAAAGATCAGCAATACCCCAATCATTATAAAAGGGATGCTGAGCAGCTGACCCATATTCAGGGTCATGGATCGCTCAAAATCGACCTGAGGTTCTTTGATAAATTCGATCAGGAATCGCATTCCGAAAACAAGCACCAAGAACCAGCCGATCAGTATACCCTGGCGAGGTTTTCCATCCTTCCGGTAATAATAGAACAGGAGAAAGAAAAAGATAAGCAGGTAACTCAATGCTTCATAGATCTGGGTAGGATGCCTTGGATCGGCCTGCTCAAGGGGATTGGATGCCCTGAGAAAGCGGAAACCCCATGGCAAGGTTGTTATATTGCCGAAGATTTCTGAATTCATCAGGTTGCCGGTTCGGATGAATGTTCCGGCCAGCGCAACAACTACCGCAATCCGGTCGATTATCCAGAGGAATGGTCTTTGGGTCTTCCTGGAAAATATCCAAAGTCCGACGATGATCCCGATCCCGGCTCCATGACTTGCCAGGCCTCCCTCCCAGATATAAAGAATGGAGATGGGGTTAGCCAGGTAAAGGTCGGGTTCATAAAACAGGCAATGCCCCAGACGTGCGCCGATCACTGTTGAGACTACCATGTAGATTGTCAGCTTGTCAAGCAACGGGATGGGGATTCCCTCCTTTTTAAACATTTGCAGGATAATCAAGTAACCAGCCACAAAAGAGAGGGCAAAGAGCAATCCGTACCAGCGTACGCCGAGGCCAAGCAGGTGAAAGATCACCGGGTCAGCATCCCAGGTTATGTAAGCAAGAATTCCGGTCATGGTTTTTGATGTTTCAAAAGTAGCATATTTTCAACTTCTTCGATAAATCCATCCGGTGAAGATGCATTCCATTCAATATTAAAACCCTGAAATAATGCGGATTGATCCAATGCGTAAGTCAAATCGAATGTCTCCTGGGGCATGGAAAAACAGATACCAAGATCATGAAGTTTGCGTGCAAGATACGCTTGTTCTGTTTGCCCGGGAGTAGGTACCAGGATGGCCCGGCATCCCAGCGTCAAATAATCCATGATGGAGGAATATCCTGGCCTGGAGATCACTGTTTCAGCACTGCAAATCAAAGGCAGTAAACGGGATGATTCCAAATGAGAAAATACTTCCACCTGTTCATTTAGCCAATAATGCACTGGAGAAGCGGGAACACCAAGAAGAACAATGGATCTCTCAGAAAATTCTTTTAATTGATCAAGCATTTTATTTTCCAATAAGGTTCGTTGAGGTTCCGGACCTGACAGAAGGATCAGAAGTGAAATTTTTTCTGATATGTTGTCCACCTGAACACCTGAGAATCTGGATAGGGTACCAATGAACCGGTAAGGTATGTTTTGACCTGGTGGGTGTGAGAGTTTACCGGACAAGCTGGGTTCTGATTCCCGGTCGGGAATCCAACAAAGATCAAATCGGCGGATCAATTGATGTACGCACCACCCGAAAGGTTTATGGAAGACATTGAGCCACCCCGGAAGGATGGGATTAAGTTGGTGAGATAAAATAATATTGAAGCAACCTGGTGCGAAAACGCCATACCGGTTATCGGAGAGTATAACATCAACGGCATATTCTTCTGTGATGGATCCGGCCAATTGGTTTTCCCTGAAATAACCTGCAGCCATTGCGGGAAGCTGGCGAATCATAGTCCAACTCATCCCATTACTCAGGGAATAGCGGATAGGATGACCCGGGAGTGAAACGAATGTCAGCTGGGGAAACTCTTGTTTAAGCAGAAAAAAAGATTGTCCGCTTCCCCCGATGATCACCTCCCATGCATGTGAAAGAAATGCACGAATGAGCGGCATGGAGCGGGTGGCATGACCGATCCCCCAGTCGAGCGGGCAAATCAGAATCTTTTTTTTCATGGCAAGCGATGCGGGTTCGAAAGTAGGCAGAAATTCTGAAAATTCATGAAAAGAAATTTCAGGTTTCATGATAACCTTTTGCCCGATTTCCGATTAAGAGAAAAAAAAGGTGTTATACGAAATTGCCCTAACCCTTGTTCCCGGCATTGGGGACAAGCTTGGAAAAAAGCTGATCGCCTATTGCGGCAGTGCGGAGGCGGTCTTTCGTGAAAGCAGGCGAAAGCTCCAGAAGATTCCGCGTATTGGAACAACGATATCTTCGGCCATAAACGAAAAGGATGTTTTATCCAGGAGTGAGAAGGAACTTGAGTTTGTTCAGAAGTTCCAGATCAGGATCCTTCATTACCTGCAGGAGGAATATCCCATGCGGCTGAAGCAATGTTCAGATGGTCCCATGATACTATATTATAAAGGTGTGGCAGATTTGAACCACCCCCGGATTCTTTCCGTCGTTGGCACAAGAAGCGCGACCCATTATGGAAAGTTTATCTGTCAAACACTGATGGAGGGGATCAAGGAAACCGGGGTCACGATAGTCAGTGGGTTAGCCTATGGTATTGACAGCGCAGCCCACCGTTCTGCACTTTTATCGGGGTTACCCACCATTGGTGTGTTGGGTCATGGACTGGACAGGATCTATCCATATGCGAACCGGGGGCTTGCTCAAAAGATGCTGGCAACAGGTGGGTTGCTTACCGATTTTCTGAGTGAAACCAAGCCTGACAGAGAAAATTTTCCTAAGCGGAACCGGATCATCGCAGGTCTGTGTGATACCCTGGTTGTGGTTGAGGCAGCTGAGACGGGCGGAGCATTGATTACGGCTGATATCGCCAATTCTTATAACAGGGATGTTCTGGCCATTCCGGGCCGGGTGGGTGACAGGTTTTCGGCAGGATGCAACCGATTGATTACAAGGAATCAGGCAGCACTGATACAAACGGCTGAAGACCTGCTGAACATCATGGGATGGAACAAGGATAAAACCCGGCAAGGGCCTCCGCAGCGGCAATTGATGCTTGAACTGACCGCTGAGGAGGAGCGTATCATCTCATTTTTAAATGACCACTCCCCTGCACATATTGATGATTTGTGTTCAGCTATACAACTTCCACCCGGCAAGGTGGCAGCTCCTTTACTACATCTTGAATTTGAAGGACTTGTAAAAGCAATGCCAGGGAATCTGTATGCACCGGCGTAAGGTGATCAGGGTTCTTCTTTTGAGGTATCTTTTTGCAGGATGGCTTTGATGGTCATAACAAACACAATGATAACAGAGCCAAAGGCAAAGAGGCTTAAGAGTTTCCAGTCGCTAGTCAGTATGCAGAACTTATAGATCCCATGAAAAATAGCTGCAGCAGCAAGACCAGTGAGGAAGAAGAAAAACCGGCTGTTATAAAATTTGGCTGTACCCAGGAAAAAGCCCATGATGATAGCGAAAATAACGGATGCAGGCACATACGACAGATCGAAGAGGATGGAAGGATAAATCTCCCTGATGCCCAGAAAATCAAGCATCAGCACGATTATGGCAACGGTTGCAAATCCCAGGGAGCTAATAATCGAAAGGACAATGGTATAGATGCTTGAATCGAGTTTTCTCCGGGGCATGATGAAGAAACGCAGCATGATAAATTTTCCCAACTCCGAGGCAAAACCGGTGGTTACGAAAGCAAAAAACAAGGTGCGTTTCAGATTCCGGAGGTCAGAGATGCCGATCTCATCGGAAATGTATTTAGCCAGAAGCACCAGGATGACACCAAACATCCCAAGGAAATAAGATTTTACCAGCAGGGAGTATGATTTCCGGTCGTAGACATTCCTCAGATAAAGCAACACGATCAGGGCAACGACAGGAGCAATAAACAAAGCAATGTATTGAGCAGGTCTCATGGTTGTCAAGGTATTTGTGAGAACTCGATGGATAAACCAAATGATGACCCAAAAATAACATTTTTTGTACTTTTACCAAACATTTAGAAATCTTTTTTCCAAAGGTCAATAAGCAAATCATTTGGAAGGCACTGTCATTCGATCTACCGGGAGCAGTTATTCCGTTCTCCTTGAATCTGGCGAAAAGGTCTTGGGTAAGTTGAAAGGAAATTTTCGAATCCGGGGCATCCGGTCGACCAATCCCGTTGTTATTGGAGACAAAGTAACCTGCGAGCCCAGCAGTGAAGGAAGTTGGTGGTGGATCGTGGAAATCCACCCAAGATTCAACCACATCATCCGGAAATCAAAGAAGTTATCAAAGGAGAGCCACATCCTGGCAGCCAATATCGATCAGAACATTGTTGTAATCGCAGTCGCATCGCCTGTCACACCTCAGGGTTTTATCGATCGGGTACTGGTTACATCCGAAGCTTACCATATTCCATCTTTGTTGGTAATCAATAAAATAGATCTGTATGGCAAGAAAGAGCGGGAATCCGTTGAAAAGTTGAAGCGAATCTACGGGATGGCTGATTATGAAGTGCTGGAAGTATCGGCAATAGAATTTACCAACCTGGATATGCTGATTGACCGGATGGCAAACAAAACATCTTTGTTTACCGGTAATTCAGGTGTTGGCAAATCCGCACTGATCAACGCCATGGCCCCGGGGATGAACCTGCGGACCGGGAAAATCTCCGCCTATCATCAAAAAGGGATTCATACAACGACCTATGCAGAGTTGTTCGTATTACCTTTCGGTGGCTTTATTATCGACACACCGGGAATCCGGGAGTTTGGACTGATCGATTTTAAAAAAGAAGAAGTGGCAGAACGTTTCCCTGAAATGAGAAAATACATGCATCTTTGTCAATACAACAATTGCACCCATACACACGAGCCTCAATGTGGGATTAGAAAAGCGCTGGAAAATGGATGGATCAGCGAGGAGCGTTACCAGGGGTACCTGAACATTTTAAATGATGACTATTCAAAGCAATGGTAAAAGATAACAACGATGATTGCCAGAGACCTTATTTCACCCCTGATTCTTCCCGCTAAACCGTCGGACACCTTTTTGACCCTGGTCACCTATATGGAAGATCATCATATTCAACATCTTCCGCTTATTGAACAGGATGAATACCTGGGTATCATTGCCGAGGCCGATCTTTACAATCACACAGCCGATGACAACACCCTCAACGATCTCCGGTCAGTTTGTCCAAAACCCTTTATCCACGCAGCCCAGCATATTTATGATGTAATTGAAGCCATGGTGGAGCATAAACTTACCGTATTGCCTGTCCTTGATGAAAAACAACACTATATGGGGGTGATCACGGTTTATGACCTGATGAACCAGATCCCGCACCTTGCATCGTTGCAAAACCCCGGTGGAATAATCGTCCTGGAGGTTAACGATAAAGATTATATCCTGACAGAAATTGCCCAGATCGTTGAGTCCAATGATGCCAAAGTCCTGAGCTTGTACGTCAATTCTCATGCTGACTCCACGAAACTGGAAGTGACGCTTAAGATCAATAAGATGGACATCCGGCCGGTGATCCAGACATTCACGCGGTATAATTATCTCATCAAGGCAACATTTACAGAGAATGAATTCAATGACTACCTCCTGGAACGTTATGAATCATTGATGAACTACTTGAATATCTGACACATGCGAATCCTGATTTGTTGCTTTCTTCTGATCATCATTCCTCCTGTGGTAGGGCAAGACGTAAAAGGTGGATTAACCCCAAGCCAGAAGAACCTGCACACTGATTATTTCATCCTTCATCAAATTTCTATTTCGGGTAACAAGCAAACAAGAGACAAGATCATCCTCCGGGAGGTTAAAGCTAAACCAGGAGATACCATCTATCCGCAACATCTGAGTGCGTTTATTCATCAGTGTCAGGAAAATATTTTCAACACTTCCCTGTTCAACTTTGTTGCGGTAACGCCGGTTATTGCTGATTCTTCCTCCCATTTTCTGGATATTGAAGTTACTGTGATCGAACGATGGTATATTTGGCCAATTCCTTTTTTCGAGCTCTCCGACCGGAACTTCAACACCTGGTGGGAAACGAAAAACCTTTCCCGGTTAAGTTATGGTATCGACCTGGAGGTTAGCAATGTCAGGGGGAGAAATGAATCTCTGGTGATACCTCTCCATCTTGGATACAATGAGAAAATCGGGTTTGGTTATCGCTTTCCTTACCTGAACCGGAAACAGACCATTGGATTTGGTTTTGGTTTATTCTACACGAGAAACAGGCAGATCGCCTATCAAACTAACAACAACAAGCAACTATACTTGTTTGATAAAAAACATCCTCCTTTTCAGTCATGGAATGTGTATGCTGAACTGAAATACCGCGGAGATATCTACAATACCCATACTTTACGCTTAACTTACACCAGTAGCTCTTTCAGTGATTCATTGCTGATGCAGAACCCCGATTACTCCTTTTCCCAGGACAAGCACCTCAATTATTTCCATCTCTATTACCAGTTCAAATCTGACCACCGGGATATCCATTTCTATCCACTCACAGGGTATTATGTTGATTTTGAGATCAGTCAGCAGGGTCTTGATCTGTTCAGCCCAGACAAACTCAAGATCATGACGCTGAAAATGAATGCCCGGAAATTCTGGAAGGTATCATCGCGTTGGTATTTTGCAGCAGGTTTCACTGGTAAGATCAGTCCGCAGACGCCGCAACCATACTTCCTGAACAAAGGACTTGGGTACGGGAGGGAGTTCGCCAGGGGATATGAGTATTATGTTGTGGATGGCAACAATTTCGGGCTGATCAAGAGTAACCTGAAATTTGCCCTTTTTCCGCAGCGAACGATCCTTTTGCCCTTTCTTCGTAACGAGCGGTTTGGAAAAGCCTTTCTTGCTATATACCTGAACTTCTTTACAGACCTGGCTTACGTAGATAATTTTTCCGTTGCCAGCAGAAAGAAGAATGACCTGGAGAACCAACTACTGGCAGGCTTTGGCGCTGGTCTCGATATGGTCACCTATTATGATATTGTTCTCAGGCTGGATGGTTCCTTGAATAAAATGGGCAAACCGGGACTATACCTCCATTTTATTGCGCCTATTTAGTACCTTTGCACCCAAATTAAAAGCTCTGATGACCAACATCGCCATCTTCGGGAAGGTTCTTGCAGATGATACGGTAGTCTACCTTCAGTCACTGGTCGACAGGCTGGAAAAAGAGTCCTGCAGGATGGTGGTTTTTCAATCCTTTTACCAGATTATCCGCGACAGGATCAGATTTAAGCAGGAACCGATCACCTTCACCCGTCAAGAAGAGATCCGTGACAAGATCAAGTTTTTACTATCGATCGGGGGAGATGGTACATTGCTGGATACCGCGACACTGGTCGGGAATTCCGGCATCCCTATTTTGGGTATCAACACCGGGAAACTGGGATTTCTTTCTGCTATCTCTAAAGAGGAGATACTACCTTCAATAGATGATATACTTTCGGGTCATTATACGCTGGATCAGCGAACCCTCCTACGGTTGGTTGAACCTGCAAATCTTTTTACCCCGCACAACTATGCACTCAATGAACTCACCATTTACAAAAAGGCGCCCCGTTCGATGTTGACGATCAGCGCCTATATCAATGATGAGTTCCTGAACTCATATTGGGCCGATGGTTTGATCATCTCCACCCCAACCGGTTCAACCGCGTATTCCCTAAGTTGCACAGGTCCAATTCTGACTCCACAAAGCGCCAATTTTGTCATTACACCAATCGCCTCTCATAACCTTACCGTGAGACCCCTCGTGATCCCTGATGATGCCATCATCCGGATTCATGTGGAAGGCCGTGATCCTCACTATTACATCACACTTGATTCACGAATCCAATCGTTGGACAAACCTGTTGAGATCATCATTCAAAAGGAGGATTTCAAGATCAATCTGCTTCAGATGGAGCAGAAAGGTTTTCTGAAAACCATCCGGGAAAAACTGAAATGGGGTCTTGATATCCGGAACTGATAAAACGAAAGCCTTTTCCAATAAATCCGAAATATTTGCGTTAGTGGATTGGTTGCATTGTAAAGCTTGTTGCATGGTCAAAAGGAAGCTCGTTGCCTTCATCCTTTTCCTGGTTCCATTTTCCGTAATTGGTCAATCCATTGAAGTTGGGTTGACCGGCGGAGGCTCGTATTACATTGGAGATCTGAATCCCAGCAAACATTTCCTGGGAACTGATTTTGCTTTTGGGGCAGTGGCAAGGTATAATCAGAATACCCGTTGGGCTTTCAAATTCAATGTCCTTTATGCCAAGGTCAAGGGATCGGATCAAACGTCCGGGTTCCAACCCGATCGAGGTTTGAGTTTCGAGTCAACGGTGCTGGAAGCCGGAGCCCATGCTGAGTTTAACTTTCTTTCCTATTTCACGGGTAGCAAACGGAATAGCATCTCGCCCTTTATTTTTGCCGGATTGTCGTTGATATATTTCAATCCCACTTCCGGCGGGACTGCGCTCAGATCGCTTGGGACGGAAGGGCAAAATGTTGGGTTTGACGGACGTAAGGCCTACTCAACTATCAGTGCCGCCATACCCTTTGGTATCGGGGTTAAATTCAGTCTCTCCAAGCGACTGTGCCTCACCGCTGAA
>VGGL01000073.1 GCA_016868575.1 Bacteroidota bacterium | reverse complement strand
GCCGAAGAATGCTTCTACCGCCGCCATCAAGGTGGCCGAGAAAGCCATGCAGGAACAGATCCGCCAGGATGTGCTGAATATCCTGCTTCCGATGGTTAAAAAAGACCTTCCGGAGAATGTGAAGGCTCTTTTCAAAGACAACCATTTCCGGCTGTTCATCAATCCTACCGGCAAGTTCGTGATCGGAGGTCCACACGGAGATACCGGGCTCACCGGCCGCAAGATCATCGTGGACACTTATGGCGGTCGTGCCCCGCATGGCGGTGGCGCTTTCTCCGGCAAAGATGCCTCGAAGGTGGACCGTTCAGCCGCATATGCCACCCGTCATGTGGCCAAGAACCTGGTGGCGGCCGGTATCGCCGACGAGGTGCTGGTGCAGGTTGCCTATGCCATAGGCGTGGCCGAGCCGGTGGGATTCTTTGTCAATACTTTCGGAACAGGTAAGATGAAAGATAAAAAAGGCCGGAAACTCACCGATGCAGAGATCGCCCTGAAGGTTGGAAAGATCTTTGACCTCCGACCTTATGCCATCATCGAACGCTTTGGCCTGAAAAACCCCATTTTCCTCCCTACGGCAACGTACGGCCACTTTGGAAGGGATCCTTTTACCCAAGAAGTGGAAGTGTTCTATAAAGGAAAAGAGGTGAAGGAAAAGAAGGTCAAAGGGAAAACGATTTTGACAAAAAAAGCCGATTTCTTCGCTTGGGAAAAAACCGACTTTGTGCCCCTCCTGAAGAAAGGATTCGGGCTGTAAAAATCATTATTTGTATTTTCTCCGATAATGCAATCTTCAATTTCTGCCACGGAAACACTAAGTCACAAAGCAACACAAAACGCAGTTAGTCAACCGATAATATCTGTGAAGTTTGGTGATTTAGTGTATTAGTGACAAAAAAGGACTTTTCGGAGAGAACGAATACCCTATCTAACTACAAATCTTTGGGTTTGCAAGCGTTCAGTTCCACTGATCAAAGATGCAAAATAAACTCCCTGGGGAAGTTTAGCCACCGGCAGTGTGATTTTTCCCTCTTTTACCGTGAACATCAGGTCGGCCACCTTTGTTCCGAGCATATTCACAACGACGAGCCTGGCATCTGCCATTTCTGACTGATAATTGAAATGTACAACTTCTGAAGAAGGATTAGGATAAGGAGCGGAGAGTTGCGCCCTTCCGGCCGTTTCACCGCCGATACCCATTGGGAATGTGCTATACAGGACTTTGAAGCAAACCGTATCCGTCGGGTTGTTGACATCAAAGAATACGTAACGGATTAATGACTGTCCGACCGTTGCGTTAGGGTAGTACTCGGTAAGGAAATCAAAATAATTGGTGCCTCCGGCAGGAATATCAATGCTGATGGGAGATACATACACATCAGGCGGGAAGCAGGCGCCCCAGCAAAAAGTGTTTGTCGAACCGTTGGCAAGGGAAAGTTCCACTTTTTTTACTTTCACAGTCATAGTCGTTGCCCCGTTGTTGGTTATGAAGGCATAAGCATAGATGGTTTCGGTGCTGGCGGGTAACTGGTAGGTACGGGTGTCGTCATTGGCCATTGAACCTGAGCTGTCGGATAGGCTTAAGGTCATCTGGGAAAACACAGTCCCTGCGAATAACATAACTGATAAAAGGAGTAAATTTCTTTTCATTGAATTATCTGTTAATGGGTTAAGATTGTGCAAAATTACAAAAACCATTAACTCATTTATATCCAAAAATGTTTTGTAACTTCGGCCGGCAAAAAAAACAATCATCATCACCCTTAAATTATTGATTATGAGAAACATTTTCCTTTTGTTGGCAGGTGTTCTGGTCAGTGTAATTTCGGGATCGGCCCAAGATCAGCGGCTGGTTTTGCTGGAACATTTCACCCAAGCCTCCTGTGGACCTTGTGCCGGAATAAACCCGACGATCCACAATCTGCTCGTTAATAATCCCACCAAGATCACCTCTGTGTATTATCATACGAGCTGGCCTGGTTATGACCCGATGTACAACCACAATCCCATTGACGTCAATGCGCGGGTGAGTTATTATGGTGTAACCTATGTTCCCTGGTCGGTGCTGGATGGAAACTATTACTCCGGATCAGCATCCGGATGGAACATCAATACCGTGAATGCCCGATATGCCATGCCTTCTCCGCTGGCCATCGACATGCAGCACACCATCTCGGCAGGACAGGATTCAGTTTATCTGACAATGCTCCTAAAACCCTCCCTTCCAATAACGGGTAGCCTGGTGGCTCACAGTGTAGTGATAGAAAAGCATATTCACTACAATACACCCCCCGGATCGAATGGTGAAAAGGACTTCTACAATGTCATGAAGAAAATGCTGCCCGGTAAGAACGGCACTGCCATCCCTGCCGGTTTAGATCTCGGCGATTACATGATCATCGAAACCTCCTGGCCTTTCGCCAATGTCTACACGGTGAGCGAAATCGCCGGTGTTGGATTTGTCCAGAATAATTCCGGCAAGGAGGTGTACCAGTCGACCAACAGCAGCACCAACGCAGTGGTTCCCCTGTATGATAATGACGCTGAAGTGCTGTCTATCAAGGAGGTACCTCTGTCCAACTGCATGGGCAAAGTGATGCCGGTCATCCAGCTTCGTAACAATGGAAATCAACCCCTCACCGAGGCCACCATCAATTACCAGGTCAACGGTGGTGCAGTTCAAACCATGAATTGGATCGGCAATCTGAATCTCTTAAAAAAAACCCTTATCACGCTTCCCGAAATCACCTTTACACCTGAGGCCAATAACGTCCTGAAAGTTTTTTCAACACAACCCAATGGGGTTGCCGATGAATACCCCAAAAACGACACCCTTTTGTTCACTTTTACCGGTGCCAAGATCACCAGCACCAAGGTTATCTTTGCTGTTCGTACTGACCTCAACCCCGGACAGGTAACCTATGAACTCCGGGATTCCACCAATACCGTGATATATTCTGGCGGACCTTATCCAAACGCCAACACCGTTTATAAAGATACTTTTGAATTAAACATTAACCAGTGCTACCATTTTTCCATCTTCGATGCCGGTGGAAATGGCGTTTGCTGCGATCATGGCAATGGCTTCTATTATCTTGCAGATGACAACGGCCAGATGATCTACCAGGGAGGCCAATTTGGCTTTTCGGAACACCATGAATTCTCAACTCTTATTACATCTGTTAATGATCCTGAGATGGTCTCATTCATTCATCTTTATCCCAATCCTGTATCCGGAGAGGCAACAGTTGAACTGGGCTTATCAAAAGGCAACCAGGTTGAATTAACCATCCACGACATGTATGGAAAAGTCGTTGCAAGACCCATGAATACATTCCTGGGAGATGGAATACACACCTTGCCCATCGATGTTACATCACTGAAACCCGGGATTTACCTCATGACCGTGAAAGCAGGAAACACGAAAAAAGTCCTTCGTTTTTCCGTTTTAGAATAAATAGATTCATTTTACATTTTGGAATGGCGCATGAGAACTTCGATTGCGCCATTTCCATATTTCAGCAGGGACGCTTCCTGGTAGTCGAGACCTTCGTAATCACGCAGAACAGCAATGATGGAGGTTTTCAATACCCCTTCACCAATCCCATGGATGAAGGTCACCTTTCTGTATCCTTCCTTTATGGCGCTTTCCAAACAGCGGCTGAATCGGTCTAATTGAATACCCAAATAGGAAGCAGGATCCTGAGAAGAAGGAGCGTCCAGGATCTTTTCGATATGCAGGTCAACCACTGCCACACCCGGGGATGATTTGTATTTTTCGATCAGGGGAGGCTCTTGTTTGAGAATAGCCTTATGGCTTTGGATGGATGGTTCTTCCTCAACCTGGTCTTTCTTTTCCACCTGGCTGATGCCTCCACCCTGGGGTGCTCCAATGAAATAGATAATGGACTTCCCCTCCAGGGCCGGAACATCCACGTAAGCATTCTCCTGGAAAAATTTTGAACCTTTTATATGGAATGAAGCATGAAGCGGCATGACCGGCTGATCAAGCGATTCGGCATGGAACAGCACCTGCAGGTATCCTTTTCCCCACGTCTCGATCTCTTCCCGGTTGATGGTGGTAATCAGAACTTTGGACATCGGAGGTACGGATCCATAATCCTTTCCGGAAAATGCCTTGCTGGTTTTTTCAAGGACAACGCTGAATAAAATGTCATACGACGAATTGTTTACCAGCAGTACATCTACCATCCCGGTGAGCAACCAGCGCTGTTCATGCGGGAGGAAAGCGAGGTAAATACCTGTGTTGAATCCTTGCTTGGTGCCGGCTGTCCGGATAGCGCTTACCCTTTCGTCTTCCTGGTGTTCCTGGATGATGACCACGGGTTGTTGTCTTTGCATGTTGGCCTGTCGATCTTCATCCTGACGCGGGGAACCATAGTCATCCGGGATCAGGTTGCTGACCAGGGTAGGGATTTCGAATCCATCCTCAATGGCCACACGTACCATTTTGCTATTAAGTATTTTAACGATGATTCCTCCGCCATGGGTGTCAAGAAATTTGACACGATCTCCTACATTGAATTTCATGCTTGAATTTTTGTCAAAGATACACCTGATGGGATTATGATTTTTTTGTACTCTTGAAAAATATCTGTAGGTTTGTCCGGAAAATCAATCAGGTTCCTGACCTGTTCGTTCAGCGGCATAATCAAACAAAAACAAAATGGAGAAGCAATTACTACTTGGGGATGAGGCCATTGCGCAGGGGGCGCTCGACGCCGGATTGTCAGGGATATACGCCTATCCCGGCACCCCTTCGACCGAGATCACCGAATATGTGGAACACAGCAGGCAAGCCAGAGAAACCGGGGTAAAATATTCCTGGGCAGCAAACGAAAAGACTGCTATGGAAGGCGCCATCGGGATGAGCTATGCCGGAAAGCGGGCAATGACATGCATGAAACACGTTGGACTCAATGTTGCTGCTGACGCATTTATCAACGCTGCCATCACCGGTGCCAACGGTGCACTGGTCGTAGTTGCTGCTGATGACCCATCCATGCACTCTTCCCAGAATGAACAGGACTCAAGGTTCTACGGGAAGTTTGCCCTGGTTCCAATCTTCGAACCATCCAATCAGCAGGAAGCCTATGACATGACCTATGATGCCTTTGCTTTCTCTGAAAAATATAAGCTTCCGGTCATGATCCGGATCACAACAAGATTGGCTCACTCTCGCGCAGGTGTTGCACGCCGGCCGGCGCTTCCGCAACGCAAAGGCAACCTGCCTGAAGATATGCGGCAGTTCGTTTTGCTGCCTGCCATTGCCAGAAGACGCTATAAACAACTGCTGAAAACCCACTACGACCTGGTGGCAGAATCTGAAAAGTCGTCCTATAACCTATACTTCGAAGGAAAGGACAAGAGTAAAGGGATCATCGCTTGCGGACTGGCGTACAACTACCTGATGGAAAACCTGGCCGGCAAAGATGTTTCTTATCCGATTTTAAAGATCTCACAATATCCCATTCCCAGGAAGATGATCGAGAAGATCTGCAGTGACTGTAAGGAGATCCTCATTCTGGAAGACGGATATCCCATGATCGAAGAATTGTTGAGGGGTTATCTCAACACCGGGGTCACAATCCATGGCCGCATGGACGGAACCATCCCGCGTGACGGAGAGTTGAATCCGAATATCGTGGCAGTAGGTCTGGGATTTCCCGATACCCGGGGGCCCGAAGTACCCGACTTTATGGTTGGCCGGCCCCCTTCGCTCTGCGCCGGCTGCCCGCATATTGATACTTACGTGGCATTGCTGGAAACGCTCGAACAATATAGCAAAGGCAGGGTATTCTCTGATATCGGCTGTTACACACTCGGCGCACTTGCTCCATTTGAAGCCATCAACTCGTGTGTCGACATGGGCGCTTCGATCACCATGGCCAAAGGGGCTGCAGATGCAGGCCTGACCCCGGCCATTGCCGTGATTGGCGACTCTACCTTCACCCATTCGGGTATCACCGGGTTGCTCGATGCCGTTAATGACAAGGCCAATGTGAAAGTCTTCATCCTTGATAACGGGACCACCGCCATGACCGGTGGCCAGAAATCCGCTGCAACCGGCAGGATTGAATCCATTTGCGCCGGTGTCGGGGTTGATCCGGCGCACATCCGGGTCATCAAACCCTTGCGGAAAAACCGGGAGGAAAACGTCCGCATCATCAACGAAGAACTTGCCTATGATGGGGTTTCTGTGATCATCCCCCGCCGGGAATGTGTCGTCGAACTGAATAAAAAGATGCGGGCCAAATTTGCCGGAAAGTCTAACGAATAAAACATCCATCCATGAAAAAAGATATCATTCTTGCAGGAGTTGGCGGACAAGGGATCATTTCCATCGCGACGGTCATCGGATACGCAGCCATTGACATGGGGCTTCACCTGAAGCAATCAGAAGTACATGGCATGAGCCAGCGGGGTGGCGACGTCCAATCGAACCTCCGGCTTTCCGATAAGGTCATCCATTCCGACCTGATCCCGTTTGGCCAGGCCGACATCATCATCTCAGTGGAACCTCTTGAGTCATTGCGTTATTTGCCGATGCTTGGTCCCAACGCCTGGCTCATTACCAGCATCACACCTTTCAAAAATATTCCGAATTATCCTCCCATTGAGACCATTCTGGATAAGATCCGGTCTTTACCAAACCATGTTGCCCTGGATGCCGAAGGGATGGCAAAAGATCTGGGATCGCCGAAATCAGCCAATATGGTAATCCTGGGCGCCGCCTCTCCTTTTCTGGAAATTCCTTATGAGAAACTCCAGCAAGCCATCCGGGCTATTTTTGCGAAAAAGGGCACTGAGATCATCGAAGCCAACCTGAAAGCATTGCAGGCTGGCAGAGACTTTAAAGAGTAACCTTACGAACAGAAGCATCCGTTCAGACAAATGTAACGGGTTTTTACTACTTTTATCCGCTTTTATTGCTCTACTTTTTTGTGCATGAACCATTTGCGAAATAAAACAAACGGCTACCGCGAACCCGAAAAAGTCCAGAAGTTAGGGCTTTACCCATATTTCAGGGTCATCGAATCGGATCAGGATACCGAGGTGATTATGAATGGCAAAAAGGTGCTGATGTTCGGATCAAACAGTTACCTCGGGCTCACCAATCACCCGGAGATCAAGGAAGCCGCCAAGAAAGCCATCGACAAATACGGTACCGGCTGTGCAGGATCCAGATTCCTCAACGGAACCCTCGACATTCACCTGGAACTTGAGGACAAGCTTGCCAGGTTTGTGGGAAAAGAAGCCGCGCTGGTTTTCAGCACCGGCTTTCAGGTGAATATTGGCGTGATCCCTGCGGTGACCGGACGCAACGATTATGTGATCATCGATTCGCTTGATCATGCCTCGATCATCGAAGCCACCCGGCTTGCATTTGGGAAGGTTTACAAGTTTAAACACGCCGATCCCGCTTCCCTTGAATTGATCCTCCGTCGATGTGATCTGGAACGGCTCAAGCTGATCGTGGTCGACGGGGTATTCAGCATGGATGGTGACATTGCCCCTCTGCCCGATATCATCCGGCTGGCGAAAAAATACCAGGCTTCTGTCATGGTGGATGATGCCCATGGAATTGGTGTACTTGGCGACAAAGGGGCCGGAACGTCAGCTCATTTCGGGGTAACGAAAGATATCGACCTGATCATGGGGACTTTCAGTAAATCGTTGGCTGCCGTGGGAGGATTTATCGCCAGTGATAAAAATACCGTCAAATATATCAAGCACCACAGCCGCTCCCTGATCTTCAGCGCAAGCATTACGCCCGCGTCAGCAGCCAGCGTCATTGCCGCCCTGGATATTATCCGCCGGGAACCGGAACGGATCGAAAAACTTTGGCAAAATACCCATCATGCGATCCGGCGATTCCGCGATGCCGGTTTTGACATTGGACAGACAGCTACCCCCATCATCCCGGTTTACCTGCGGGATGTGATGAAAACCCTTCAAATGACCCGGTTACTCCTGGAAGAAGGAATATTTGTGAACCCGGTTGTCCCCCCTGCCGTGAGCCGGGATGCCGCCCTGATCCGCTTCTCACTGATGTCCACCCATTCCTTCAACCAAATTGATCAGGCTATTGATAAAATGACCGGCATGGCCCGGAAAATGGGCATGTTGAACAAATAATCCAGACAATGGATCTCGAAATCCGGGAAATGCGATCCAAAAAAGAGCTGAAACAGTTCATCGATTTTCAGTTTCAACTTTACCGGGGGAATACTTTCTGGTGCCCGCCACTGCGAAGGGATGAAATGAAAACATTGGATCCGGAATCCAATCCTGCTTTCGAGTATTGCGGAGCCAGGTACTGGATGGCGTACAAGAACAACCATCCTGTTGGCCGGATTGCAGGTATTCTCAATCATAAGGCCAATGAACGGTGGAACGAAAAGCTGGTTCGTTTTGGTTGGATTGATTTTATTGACGATCCGGAAGTTTCTGCGGCGCTTATTAATACCGTTGAATCGTGGGGAAGGGAAAAAGGGATGACCGGAATCCATGGACCTTTGGGTTTTACCGACATGGACAACGAAGGGATGCTCATCCGGGGATTCGAGGAGTTGTCCATTCTTTCCGCCCTGTATAATTTCGATTACTATCCGGCTCATATGGAACAGCTTGGCTTTCGGAAAGCAGCCGACTGGGTCCAGTATGAGCTACCAATTCCTTATGATATCCCGGAAAAAGTTCTGAAAGCTGCAGAGATAGTCAAAAAGCGTTATGGGTTACATACCCTGAAAGTTCGGAAAACAAAGGAATTGCTTCCGTATGCCCGGAAGATGTTCCTGATGATGAACACGGCTTACGAAGATCTCTATGGCTTCGTCCCATTGTCGGAGAAACTGATGAATATGTATACGGAGCAATATTTCGGGTTTATCCGGCCTGAATTTGTCTCATTCGTCATTGATCAGCACGATGAGGTGGTTGGGTTCGGCATTTCTCTGCCTAACCTCACCAGGGCGCTACAGAAATGCAATGGGTATCTTTTTCCCTTTGGATTTCTTCACCTGTTACGGGCTATCCGGAAAAACGATATCATCGATATGTACCTGTTGGGCGTTCATCCGGAATATCAGGGGAAAGGGGTGGCGGCCTTATTCTTCAACGAAATGCATCAGGCTTATATCCGGTATGGGATCCGGAAAGCCATTTCCAGTCCGCAGTTGATGGATAACACCAAAGCGCTGACCATCTGGAAAAATTTCGAATACCGGCAGCATATCCGGCGCAGGTGTTGGATCAGACATTTCTCATAGATCATGGATAAAAAAGTTCTGATCACAGGCGCCAGTGGTTTCATCGGCAGTTTCCTGACTGAAGGAGCACTGAAACGGGGTTACCGTGTGATCGCCGGGATCAGGCCGACATCCAATCGTCAATACCTCGCCGACCCCCGAATGCATCTTCTGGAGATGGATTTCTCTTCGGTTGAAAGCCTGACCACAACCCTGTCCGGCCTGCAAAGTACCGGATTATCTCCTGACTTCCTCATCCACAATGCCGGCATTACCCGTGCCCGCCGGAGAGAGGATTTTTTTCATGTCAATGCCGAATTCACCGGGAACCTGGTTCAGGCAATAGAGAAATGCGATTTGAAACTCCGGAAGTTTCTGTTCATGAGCAGTCTGGCGGCCTCTGGTCCTGGGAATGAGCAGACGCAGGTGCCAATACGGATTACCGATCCGCCCAGCCCTGTGGAGAATTACGGTAAAAGCAAACTGGCAGCCGAGCAGATCATCCGTGAAACCGCCCGTTTTCCCTGGATCATCTTAAGACCCACCGGGGTTTATGGACCCCATGAAAAAGACTATTATAACCTTTATCGGATGATCAGCAGGGGGGTTGAGCCTTATCTGATCACACCCGACCAGCAAATGAGCCTGATTTATATTGAAGATCTGGTTAAAGTTGTCTTTCTGGCTTTGGAATCACAGATCGAAAATGCTGTTTACCTGGTATCTGACGGGAACACTTATTCATCAAGACAGTTTTCAACAGCAGTGAAAAGCGCCTTAGGTGCCCGGACGATATCATTCACAGTTCCTGGATTGATTGCCAGGATGTTAGTGACATTTGGTGAACTTCAATCCCGATTATTTCATGCTACTCCGCTGCTGTCGAAGGATAAATATGCCATCATCAGCCGGAAAAACTGGCTGTGCGATGTTTCTCCGCTAAAGGATGAGCTTGGTTTTCAGCCTGATTTTACGATTGATTCCGGATTACCTGTTACGCTTGAATGGTACAGGAACAACAACCTCCTGAAATAAAAAAAGGCTGCCTTTAGAAGCAGCCTTTTTCTTAGAAATAGTATTCTGAATTACTTCATTACGCGGTAGTAGGCTTTTCCGTTGTCAATTCCGCTACCATCATCGTACTCGATCGAATAAATGATGTGCATTCCATTACCATCGGCATCAGTCGTTCCACTTCCGGTCAGTTGACCTTCAAATCCCGGAGATCCGGTCAGATGCTGATCGGGAATGGTGAGCGTACCTGATTTCTCCCAATTGACGGTTGCAAAAACCGCTGCGCCAAATCCGGCAAAGTTCTGTAACAGCAGTTTTTCAGGTGTTGATCCGGCAGTGATCGTAACATTGTAGAGGAAAACAACATTGTTTCCGGCAACGCCGTTAACGGTATCAGCCACAGCGTAAGTATGGAGATACACGGCACGGTCCACAACAATATTCACAGTACGGGTAACCGTGGTGCTATTGCCAGCGTTATCTGATACCTTATAGGTAATCGTGTAGACGCCAAGTTTGGTGATGTCAACCGTACCGGTTACCAACACCCTGATGGTAATGGTTCCATCTTCATTATCAGTGGCTGTGAAGCCGGGATCAGTCCATTCGGCAGCGCTCTTGATGACAACGTCCATTGTGTTACCGCCCGTCAGAATGATTACAGGGGGAGTTGTGTCTTCATCATCCGTGCAGCTGGTAAAAATAAACATACCGGCCATCAGGATGGAGGTGATGATTAATAATCCTTTTTTCATTTTTTGTTGATATAAATGGTTTTAAATAAGAAAGTGCAAAGATATAAAAAAACTGTCCTGGTAATTCCATGAGATTATTCGCTTCGCTGAGCATGACAGATAAACTTGCATAGCTAAAAAGAAGTTGATTTGTTAATAAATGTTAAAATTGTATTACCTTTGCACCAAATTTTAAAACATCAACCTATGAAGAAAGTTTTGTCATTCATTCTGGTTGCCGGTTTGGTAGCCATGTTTGCCTGCGGGCCGAGCGCTGAAGAAAAAGCTGCCCGTGAACAAGCAGTAAAAGATTCCATCGCAAAGGTTGTGGCCGACAGCATTGCTCAAGTAGAAGCCGCAGCCCGTGCAAAATTTGTTGCCGACTCCACCCGGATCGCCGACAGCATTGCCAACCTTCCGAAAAACAAAAAGAAGACGGTGAAACCGCAACCCAAACCCGAACCTGTAAAAACCGAAATGGAAAAGAAACAGGAACAAAAGAAAACCAGACCCGGTGCAACGAAAGTTGAGGAAGGCAAAAAGTAATTGAACCAAACAGATGGTTCAATATTCTTTTATAGATTTGTTAATAAATGTTAAAATTTATTTTACCTTTGCACCAAATTTAAAAACCTATTGAGATATGAAAAAAGTTCTGTCATTTATGATGGTTGCAGGCTTGGTAGCTATATTTGCCTGCGGACCAAGCGCTGAAGAAAAAGCTGCCCGTGAA
>VGGL01000072.1 GCA_016868575.1 Bacteroidota bacterium | reverse complement strand
TTGATAATTAACCGCTCCACATTTTTCTCTCTTATATATTCACCGTTCACTAACCATTATGCCTTTTTCACTGTACACTGAGTTCCCGGCTGGTATTTCATTCAGTGTAAAGTGAAAACACTAAAACTGGCAGGGAAAAGACGAAAGAGAATAGAGAAAAATGTTGTTATTGTTCGCACGATCATTACACCACCCGGTACTTGTACTGCAGCTTCTCCAGCTCTTTGTTTGCCTTAACGATCTTGTCCTTGAGTTCGGCTTTAAACCGGATCATTTTTTTCATTAGCTGATCGTCGCCGGTGGAGAGGATCTGCAGTGCCAGTATGGCGGCGTTGCGGGCGCCGTTCACCGCAACGGTCGCAACCGGGATTCCCGGCGGCATCTGCAGGATGGAAAGAACGGCATCCAGCCCGTCGAAGCTGCCTTTGATGGGAACACCAATCACCGGCAGTGGCGTCAGTGCCGCTACAACCCCGGGGAGGTGGGCGGCCATCCCGGCGCCGGCAATGAAAACCTTCACGCCTCGCTCTGGCGCAGAGCGGGCAAAAAGCATCACCTCATCCGGTGTGCGGTGCGCTGAGAGGGCGTTGACTTCAAAAGGGATCTTCATCTCTTCCAAAAACTTCAACGCATCTTCCATGACCGGCAGATCAGAAGTGCTGCCCATTAAAATACTCACCAGTGGTTTCATAGGTATTGATTTATTGATATTGATATTCATACTCGAGCCGGTAATGCTGATCAGGACGCATGCCCATTCCAGACCGGAAAATGGTCGCTTCACAAAGATCACCAGTTTCAGGGTAACTCCGCTCAACCCAAGCGATCAGTTCGCCTTCTCCATTGACCTCCTCCTGCCGGAGCATCCTGCCTGCTTCATCCACCTGCATGTGCCGGTAAAAGGTCTTCTCCTTCTCCCAGTTGTAATGCTCTTCTGAAACCAGGTGGCCATTTTCCCAGATGAATACCTCTTTCCCTTCAAAGCCATCCTCGGGGTCGATGATCTCTTTACCCGTCAATTCTCCTTGTTCACTGTAACTGTATCTGACCAGGTTAACCGATCCATCCATGTATTCGATCCTTTCTTCACCCGGCTTATCACCCATCCATGCGATTTCCCTGACCTCTATGCGGTTGCCTTCTTCATCCATGGAGCTTTTCATCATATGACGACCGTGCTCATCATAGGTGTGATGGTAATGCTCCACCAAGATCCCTTCCCGATCGTACGATCGCTCTTCAACCAGGTTTCCAACCGCATCGTAAAACGACTCATGTTGCACAACAGGCTCTCCAATCCGGATATTTCCCTCGGGATCAGGGATGATATCTTTCCGGATGATCTTCGTCATTTTTACCTTTTTCTCTTCCATGGCAACCACTCCTTTGGCAGATTTTCTGTGAAATGCCGCTTTTCCTTGATATCATCGGAAAAACTGTTGATGAGGAAAAAACCGCCCATCAAAAATATGCATAATTTTACACCAAATTTTCAGGAAACTTCAATTCCACAAACCATGAACAAATTATTTCCAGTCGTGTTGATTTCATTATTTGCACTGGCCTCCTGCAAGCAGGAGATCAAAGTTCAGTACCCGGTTACCCAGAAGGTTGACCAGGTTGATGATTATTTCGGAACCTCCATCGCCGATCCTTACCGGTGGCTTGAGAACGATACCTCCGCGGAAACCGCTGAATGGGTCAAAGCACAGAATCAGGTGACGAATGATTACCTGTCGCAGATCCCGTTCCGCCCGAAAATCAAGGAAAGACTTACCAAAATTTGGGATTACCCCCGGTATGGACTGCCATTCAGGGAGGGAAAGAATTATTTCTTTTTCAAGAATACGGGGATGCAGAACCAGGCGGTGTTGTATGTCAGGGAAGGATTGGAAGGAGAACCTCGGGTATTGCTGGATCCCAACACACTATCAGAAGATGGTACTGTTGCGCTCGCTGACCTGGCTGTTTCAAAGGATGGCAAATACCTTGCCTATGCCACAGCAAGTGGCGGATCCGACTGGAACGAAATCCAGGTGATGGAGATCGAAACGGGCAAAAAATATGACGACCTGCTGAAATGGGTCAAGTTCTCGGGTATTTCCTGGCAGGGCGACGGATTTTACTACAGCCGCTACGACGAACCTAAAAAGGGGAGCAAGCTGTCCGGAAAGAATGAATACCACAAAGTCTATTTTCATAAGATTGGCACCTCCCAGTCGGCCGACCTGTTGGTCTATGAGAACCGTCAATACCCCTTACGAAACTATGGCCTTGGTGTATCTGAAGATGAGAAATATCTTTTCCTCTCCGAATCAGAATCCACCAGTGGCAATGCCCTCTATTTCCGCGAAGCAGACAAAAAGAATGCACCTTTTAAGCTGATTGCTCCCGGATTTGAAAATGATTACAGTGTCGTGGATAATATCCCTGCCGGCTTCCTGATGGTTACCAACTTCAATGCCCCGAAAAAGAAGCTGGTGCTGGTTGATCCTGCCAATCCCGATGCGCAAAACTGGAAAGATATTCTGCCTGAACAGGCCGACGTTCTTGAAACGGTCACCATTGCGGGAGGCAAGATCATTGCGGAATATCAGAAAGACGCCAGTTCCCGTGCATACATCTACGATTTCGACGGAAAGCCGGATCACGAACTCACACTGCCGGGTATCGGCTCCCTCTCCGGTTTCAGCTGCAAGCAGGAAGACACACTGGCCTTTTACAGCTTTACCTCTTTTATCTATCCCAATACCATTTTCAAATATGATATCGCTAAGAATGCCTCAGAAATCTATTTCACTCCTGAAATCGAATTTCAACCGGATCAGTACGAGGTGAAACAAGTATTCTACAACAGCAAGGATGGCACGAAGATCCCCATGTTCATTGTCCATAAAAAAGACATCAAAATGAACGGTAAAAATCCAACATTGCTCTATGGATACGGTGGATTCAATGTAAGTCTCACGCCATCTTTCAGTACCAGCCGCATTGTCTTCCTGGAAAATGGTGGTGTTTACGCCCTTGCCAACATCCGTGGCGGCGGAGAATATGGGGAAGACTGGCACAAGGCCGGGATCAAAGAGAAAAAGCAGAACGTATTTGATGACTTCATCGCCGCTGCCGAGTTTCTTATCGGCGAAAAATACACCACTTCGGAAAAGCTTGCCATGATGGGTGGATCCAATGGGGGTTTACTCGTTGGTGCGGTCATGACCCAGCGCCCTGAATTGTTCAAGGTGGCCATACCACAGGTAGGGGTGATGGACATGCTCCGGTACCACAAATTTACCATCGGCTGGGCCTGGGCTACCGATTATGGAACCAGTGAAGACAGTGCAGGATTCAACTACCTGATCAAGTACTCACCGCTCCACACCCTGAAAGAAGGCACCTGTTATCCTGCTACCATTGCTTTTACTGCTGATCATGACGACCGGGTGGTTCCCGCCCATACCTTCAAGTTCATGGCTACCCTCCAGGAAAAGCAAAAATGCGGTAATCCGGTTCTGGTGAGGATAGAGACCAAAGCAGGGCATGGCGCCGGAACACCCACTGCCAAGCTGATCGATGAAGCCACCGATCTCTGGTCCTTTGTCTTCTACAACCTGGACATGAAGATGAAATAGCCATTTCATGAATGTAAAACAAAAACCTGCCAGGCCTGGTGTGATCGTTCTCATCGACCTGGCAGCGCTACTATTCATCTGGCTGATCCCGGATATTTCCAGGATCACCCAAATCCCTTTCTACCTCCTGGAGCCCGCCAGGCTGATGCTTATCCTGATCCTGGTGCATACGACAAGGATAAATACATTGCTGATGGCTGTGGCGCTTCCGGTATTTATGTTTACCATCGGCGGTCACCCCCATTTCTCCAAGATGTTGCTGCTCATCACCGAGCTACTTCTGAATGCCGGATTATTCTTTGTGCTGGTGAAATGGATCGGTCATCCATTCTTGCGGATGGCATTGAGCATTGCGATAAGTAAAGGGGTGTACTATCTGCTGAAATTCTTTGTGATCTCCGGTGGCTATCTTGAAGGGCCGGTGGTTTCAACGCCACTGTATATTCAAACGATCCTGTTGGTGGTAATTAGTACGTATACGTGGCTGATTTTCAGACGGTTCAAGTCAGCATCTTAACGGTTTTCCTCCCGGCTTTGCATTTTACTCAACTCCGTCAGCGCTTCATCGTACATTTTGATAAAGGCAGTTTGATCGGACTGGTAGTATTTCAGGCTCTTTTCAACTTTCTCCGGGGTCACATCAAACTTCGCATATATCCTTTGATAATAGGTAAAGGCTGAGTCTTCCGGCCGGACTCCCTGGTTACGCATATGGATCAACGCTGCCTCTGCCAGGTGCATCCCGGCCAGCACCCTCACCATCGTATCACGTTGGATGATCGTATCATTCCCTGTTTTTCCAAGATCAGGAGGGGCGCTCGGAGTGCACCGGGAGAAGAGCGAAATACCAGATAAGGCGATCAATTTCAAAAATAAGAACGGCGGAAGCTTCATTTCTTTTTCCCTGATTTCCGGTACTCCCCATTCAGTGCCTCGATCACCTCACTGGTGATGTCAAGACTGTCGTTGGCCAGGAAGATACTTCCGGCGAATTTGTATTGCATGATGTAGTCGTAGCCATGTTGCTTGTTGAAACGTCTTAAAAAATTATTGACGCTGTCAACCAGCAGTACATTCAGGTCATATTCCTTCTCCGACATCTGCTGGGAGTATTTTTCCTTCAGCTCGACGATTGTTTGTTGTTTTTCCATCAGCTCCTGGTAGCGGGCCTGTGCCTTTTCTTCCGAAATCTGCCGGTTGTTGACCTGTTCCTGGAAGACAGCAGCTTCTTCTTCGACCTGAACCTGCCGGGTTTTAATATCGTTTTCAAGCTTTTTCATGGTCCCCTCCAGTTCTTCCATCATTTCGCTCACCAACTCATATTTTTCCATGATCGTATCGGAATTCACGTATACGATCTTGAGTGGGGCATTTTTACTCATCTTGACCGCGGCAGCTACCGGTTGGCTAACGGGCCTTGTAAAATGGAGGATATACAAGACAATCAATCCGATCAGGAAAACAACATTCAGGATGACCGGCGCTCTCAGCCAGGTCGAAGGCGTATTTTCCGGGGACTTTTGAGTAATCTCTTCCGGCAAGGATTCACTTGCAGGGATGGGTTCTTCCCAGGGGGGTTGTTGTTCTTCCATAATGAAAATAAAAAGATGTTTAGTTACCCAATTCCGACATAAACTTGATGCGGATGAGGCGGATCTCCTCTTCCGAAAACTCATCTTCCCCTAATTCACGTAAAGCTTCCGGGACAGAGTCAGATTCGGCTGATCGGAAATACTCAAAGATCTCTTCCTGGTGATAGGGGTCAATATATTCTTCAAGGTAATAGCTAAGGTCTATTTTTGTGCCGGATGAAACGATACTCTCAATTTCGGTCAGGAGCTCATCAAAGGAAAGGTTTTTCGCCGTGGCGATGTCTTCGAGATCGATTTTCCTGTCGATGCTCTGGATAATAAAGACTTTCAGTCCCGATTTGTTGATCACCGATTTGACCACCATATCCATTGGCCGGATGATCTCATTTTCCTCCACGTAGTTCTTGATGAGCTGAACGAAAGGCTTTCCGTAACGTTGCGCTTTTCCTGCACCAACGCCCGTACATTGCTTCAATTCCTCCAGGGTGATGGGATATTGGATCGACATGTCCTCGAGTGAGGGATCCTGGAAGATCACGAATGGTGGAAGCTTCTCTTTCCGGGAGATCTCCTTGCGGAGGTCTTTCAGCAGAGAGAACAGCTCCTTATCGGCCGTCATGGTCTTAGGCCCCATCGCACCCATGAATTCCTCTTCATCCGGGCTCTCAAAATCATGGTCATGGGCAAGCATGATGGAGGTTGGCTTCTTGAGGAATTTTTGTCCTTCGGGACTTATCTTCAGGATACCGTAATTCTCTATATCCTTAACCAGCAGTCTTTCAATAAGGGTTTGGCGGATGACCGCATTCCAGAATTTCTCGTCCTTGTCGGCACCCTTCCCAAAGACTTCCAGCTTATTATGCTTGTAGGACTTGATCACGGTGCTGGCTTTTCCGAGGAGAAGATGTGCGATATGCTTGGGTTTGACTTGCTGTTTGGTGGCAACCACGGCTTCAAGGACAAGCTTCACATAGTCCTTCCCTTCAAATCTTTTTTTCGGATGAAGGCAATTATCACAGTTGTTGCAATTCTCTTCTTTGGCAACTTCCCCGAAATAGTGCATGAGCTGGCGGCGGCGGCAAACAGAGGACTCGGCATAGGCGATCACCTCCATCAACAGTTGTTTGGCAATTTCCTGTTCAGCTACCGGCTTGCCTTTGAGGAATTTCTCCAGTTTGCTTACGTCTTCATAAGCATAGAAAGAAACACAGTTTCCTTCTCCATCATCTCTTCCCGAACGGCCTGTTTCCTGGTAATAGCCTTCAACACTCTTGGGCATGTCGTGATGGATCACATACCTTACGTCCGGTTTGTCGATCCCCATCCCAAAGGCAATGGTCGCCACGATCACATCCACCTCTTCCATGAGGAATTTATCCTGATTCGTGCGGCGGGTGATGGCATCCAGTCCTGCATGGTACGGTAAGGCTTTGATCCCGTTAACCACCAGGGTTTCAGCAAGGTCATCCACCTTTTTTCGGCTCATGCAGTAAACAATACCTGACTTATTCGGATTGGATTTGATGAACCGTATGATGTCCTTTAAAACATTCTTGGTTTTGGGCCGTACTTCATAGTAGAGGTTGGGGCGATTGAAAGAGGCCTTATAGATGACGGCTTTCGCCATGGCCATATTTTTCTGGATATCGGCTTGCACCTTCGGGGTAGCAGTCGCAGTCAGTGCCATCACCGGGACTTCCTGGCCGATGCTCTTGATGATGGGTCTGATCCTACGGTATTCCGGCCTGAAATCATGTCCCCATTCGGAAATGCAATGCGCTTCATCAATAGCGTAAAAAGCGATCTTGATTCCCCTGAGAAATTCAACGTTTTCTTCCTTGGTCAGTGACTCAGGAGCAACATATAGCAACTTCGTTTTGCCCCGCGTGATATCTTCCTTCACCGCCACGATCTCCTGACGCGACAGGGACGAATTGAGAAAATGGGCAACGCCTTCTTCCGTGCCAAACTGTCGGATGGAGTCAACCTGGTTCTTCATCAAGGCGATGAGCGGAGAGATCACGATCGCTGTCCCCTTCATCATCAGCGCCGGCAGTTGATAACACAACGATTTCCCGCCACCGGTGGGCATGATCACGAAGGTATCTTTCCCCGCCAGTAAATTGCGGATGATCACTTCCTGATTCCCCTTGAAACTCGTAAAACCGAAAAATTTTTTCAGCAGATCGTGCAGTGGGTCAGCCGCCACCTTCTTTGCCATTTCCTTTCGCTGTTGGTTAAATAATTAATTTTGCAGGTGTTCGTTATGATGGGTTAACTGCTATATATACAAATGTAAGTATAAAATCCCCTCAATTAAACAAACGTTTAGAAAAAAAATTGCATTTTTTTATTTCTATGTCTTCCCATCGGTATATTCATCTTCTTCTTACATGCTGAATACTTTTTAAAAACGTACAAATCGCGCAAATATAACATACTTTGTTAAAAACAAATAAAATCGGTGTTATATTGAAAATATTTCTCAGGCAAAATACCCTGAAGGGTCTCCTGTTTCTGATCGGACTGTTATCCGGGCTCCTGTCTGAAGCCCAGGTTACCAAAATCATGGGAACCATCACAGACGCTGGAACGAAAGAACCCATCCCTTTCGTAAATGTAGCATTTAAGGGGACTACGATAGGAACCATCACCGATTTTGAGGGCAAATATGCGATTGAAACCAGAAAACCGGAAGATTCTCTCGTTGTTTCTTACGTTGGCTATCAAACGATGTCTGCCGGGATCATTCGCAATAAATTCCAGGTGGTGAATTTTATCCTGGAACCAACTGACTTGACACTCGGCGAAGTTACTATCACCTATTCCGGCAATCCGGCCGAGACCATCCTGCGAAAGATCATCGAACGAAAAGATCAAAACAGCATGCGGGATTTCGACTACTATCAATACGAGGTTTATTCGAAAATCGAGATCGATGCCAATAATATTTCCGAAAGGTTGAAGAAAAGACGCATCCTGCGTCCTTTCAACTTTATCTTTCAATACATGGATACCTCTACCATCAATGGAAAAGCATACCTGCCGGTATTTATCTCTGAAAACCTCTCCGATCTCTACTACCGTAAAAACCCGAAAGCTAAAAAAGAAGTGATCAAGGCTTCCCGGATTTCCGGTGTTGAAAATGAGAGCGTATCCCAACTGCTGGGCGACCTTTACCAGAATGTCAACATCTATGGAAATTATATCTCCCTGTTTAAAAAGAACTTCGTGAGCCCAATCGCAAATTTTGGCTTATCCTACTATCGCTACTATCTTGTTGATAGCGCTTTCATCGATCATAACCGGTGCTATCACATCTCTTTCAAACCCAGAAGACCGCAGGAACTCACTTTTGCCGGCAATTTTTGGGTTAACGACACCACCTGGGCTATCCGCAAGATAGATATGCGCATAGCCAACGATGCCAATCTTAATTTTGTCAATGACCTGGCCCTGCAGCAGGAATTTGTCTTTGTCGACCGCCAGTACTGGATGCTTACCAAAGATTACCTGATCATCGATTTCAATGTGGTAGATAATGCCCGGAGAACACTCGGCTTCTTTGCCCACAAGACCACTTCCTATAAGGATTTCGTCATCAATATGCCGGCAGATAAAAAAATCTATTCGATCCCAACCGATATTTTCGTCCAGAAAAACGCTCAGGAACTGCCGGATGATTACTGGAATGACTCCAGACATGAAGACCTAACCATCCGGGAAAAGAATATCTACGCGATGGTCGACTCGATCAAGAACATTCCCGTTTTTAAAACGTACCTTGATATCGTATTCATGGTCACCAATGGATATTATACCCTGGGCCCGGTGGAAATAGGTCCTTATTTCAAGATATTCAGCTACAATGACGTGGAAGGAGCAAGGTTCCGCATCGGTGGGCGGACGAGCAATGATTTCAGCAATAAGATCATGCTTTTCGGACATGTTGCATATGGAACGAATGACAAGGTTTTTAAATATGGTGCCGGGGTGTTCTATGTGCCGGTCAAGAATCCCAGAAAGTCCGTCGAGTTGAACTATAAATACGATGTCGAACAACTGGGGCTCAGCCCCAATGCTTTCACGGAGGATAATATTCTCTCCTCCCTTTTTCGGCGAAGCCCTTCGAATAAACTGACCATGATCCGGGAATATAAAGCCGTTTATGAACATGAGTGGTTCAGCGGTTTTTCCAACACGCTGCATTTCATCCATCGGGAGATCTATCCGATCGGGGGCACGGAATTCATTATCTATCCGAATGGCACACCCGATTTTGGCATTGAGCGGAATAACATCTTCACTTCCGAAATCCGCTTTGACACCCGTTTCGCCTGGAAAGAGAAAATCGTCCGCGGACAGTTCCTCTCCTACAGCCTTGGAAGCCGCTACCCGATCGTTGAAGCGCGCTATATGTATGGCATCCCGAATTTCCTTTCAAGTGATTATGAGTACCATAAGCTCACCCTCAATATCCAGCAATGGTTTAACTTTTCCACCATCGGCTGGTCAAAATACACCCTCGAAACCGGAAAGATGTGGGGCAGAGTACCCTATCCTTTGTTAAAAATCCATGAAGGGAACCAAACCTTTTTCAATGATGAATATGCCTATAATCTGGTGGACTATTATGAGTTTGCCAGCGACGAATATATCAGTACATCCTTTACGCATCATTTTGAAGGGCTGCTGTTCAATAAAATCCCGCTCTTGCGGAAGTTGAAGTGGCGGGAGGTGGTACATGCCAAGGGGGTGATCGGGAACATCAGCAAGGAGAACAAAAACTATTCTGAGTTTCCCCGTCCGCTCGGCAGCTTTGGACAACGGCCCTATTATGAGGCAGGAGTTGGTATCGAAAATATCTTTAAAGTTGGACGGATCGATGCTATCTGGAGATTATCACACAGGAACGATGCCGGTAATCCCCATACAGATAATTTCGGCATCCTGATCTCCTTCCAGTTTTCATTTTGAGATTTATATGTATGTTTGAACTTTCAACAATACAAGATGATCCTGCAAACTGAAAATATCTGCAAAAAATACCGGCAACGGATGGTAGTGAAAGAGGTCTCTGTAAAAGTGGAGCAGGGAGAGATCGTCGGACTGCTTGGGCCCAATGGTGCCGGGAAGACAACCTCTTTTTATATCATCGTGGGGCTGATCAAACCCTTGGCCGGACAAGTATTCCTGGATGATGCCGATATCACCCGGGAGCCCATGTACAAGCGAGCGCAGCGGGGCATTGCCTACCTGCCCCAGGAGGCTTCCATCTTCCGCCAATTATCGGTTGAAGACAATATCAAAGCCATCCTGGAATTCACCAATCTGACTAAAAATCAACAAAAAGAAAAACTGGAATCACTGATCGATGAATTCGGCCTGGAGCATGTGCGTACCAGCAAGGGGATCACGCTGAGTGGCGGAGAACGTCGCCGGACGGAGATCGCACGCTGTCTGGCCGTAGATCCTCATTTCATTCTGCTCGATGAACCTTTTGCCGGTATCGATCCCATCGCCGTGGAAGATATCCAGAACATCGTAACAAAACTCAAAGAGAAGAACATCGGTGTACTCATCACCGATCATAATGTGCACGAAACGTTATCCATCACCGACCGATCCTACCTGTTGTTTGAAGGAACCATCCTGAAATCAGGAACATCCCGTGAACTGGCAGAAGATGAATATGTTAGAAAAGTGTACCTGGGAGAGAACTTCGAACTGCGGTAGTCCTTATTTTTTCTCGTGTTCACAACCTCCTTCACGCTGCGGCGCCTTGCTTTGATGACCGCATGATTCCTTGATCTGCTTGTCTTTCGGAGTATACTCGGTACGGTAGCCGGTCTTCTCAATAGCGGCAACAAGCTTGTCTTTGTTCAACTTTGAAGGATCATAAGTGATGGTCACCACCTTGTTTTCCAGGTTGGCTTCGGCTTTCTTTACACCATCCAGGTTCATCAGTTCTTTCTCGATGGCTGTTTTACCGCTGTTGCAACGGAACTCGGTCTTGATCTTGATCTCCTTGGTCTGCCCTTTTTGTGCACTGGCGTGCAAGCTCATGCCGCCAAGGATAAAAATGAATAAAGTGCTGAGAATCAGAATTCTTGTTGTTTTCATTGTAATAGGGTTTTGGTTTGTAATTATAAGCTGCTAAAAAAAATTCTATTAGGCCACGAATGCACGGAATCACAAAGTTGCATAGATATTTAATTGATTACCAGTTTTTTGTGTTTCTTTGAGTTTTTGTGTGTTAGTGGGATAATTGACAGAAAACTTCTTTTAAATATGTTCATAAAGTTATATGTTAAACCTGGAATTTTCCTTTTTATTGTCCAGCAATGAAAAAATGATGTAGAGGATCAACAGGAAAAGGATGGAAGTAAACAGGAAAAGCAGGAAAATGATCATTGCGAAGCCGGCGAAAATAAACCTTATCCTGTTTTCCTGCCAACGAAGTGATTTGAATTTCATCGCCATGAGTGGAAGGTTGGACACCATCAACAGACTGAAAACGACGATAAGTATGACCAGGAAATAGGGATTCAGCAGCAGCGATGCCAGGGGGTCTGAAGACAGCAGCTTCCATGGGTTTTGTTGCAGGAGAACAAACGGCATGGAAATGTAC
>VGGL01000071.1 GCA_016868575.1 Bacteroidota bacterium | reverse complement strand
TCAAGGAACACCAAAGATTCAATTTGAAGAAGGCCAGGCGCTTGATGGCGGGGGAGTATTATTTATTTTACCGGCTTTATTGGCACAGGGGTTATTAAAGACAATTATGGATCGGGAGCTTGATGATTTACCCGTGATAACCAATAAGCAAATGGAGTACAAAGAGAAAATAGACTTTCTCAAAAAACACGAGGCGGAACTCCTTGATCTACGATCCGAAATAAAACCACGACTTAAAGAAGGTACAATTATGCGACCTCCGAGCTAACCAAATTACTTAATCAGACAGAAACCATTTTCCCCGGGACAGATTTGAAAATGATCCTTGAAACTACCGCTAATCTAAACTACGAGAGGTAAGGAGTTCTGAATGACAGAATTACTCATTGTAATAAATCACTACTCCCCGCATAAGCAACATTGGCTGGGGCGGTCACACCGATTCCAACCCTAATCCATTCACCCACTTCAGCAACATCTCATCTTCCATGAATGAGGTTGCGAACTGCAGTCCGAGAGGGAGCTGTGATGTGGTTTTGCCGGATGGTACCGAAAGGGTGGGCAGACCCATGTAGGTCCAGGGTAAATTCATCAATGGACTGCCGGTAGAATCCAATCCTTCAGGAGCGGCAGTACAGGAGGAGGGACTAAGCCAGAGGTCGATGTGATGCTGCAATTTAAGTATCCAAAGATGTGCCCTCAGGGATTTCATACCTTCCAGGGCTGTTTTATAAGCTGCGGGAGCAACCATCATCCCTTCCAGTATGAGATCCCTGCTGGCTTTGCGGTATAAACTCTCATATGATGCATACCATTCTTTATGAACCGCAGCAAACTCCTTCGAAACAATGCTGCGATGGGCCCGGTTGATGGCTTCAATATCTCTGAAGGCATCAAGTCGTATAATGGTACATCCTTTCTGTTCCATCAGATCTATCTGTTCCTCAAAGAAATTCAACACGGTTTCATCGGCTTGCTGAAGGTAAGTCCCCGTGGGAATACCCAGAACAGGCTTCCGGGAGGGCAGTGATGATGCCAGTTTCCAGTCGTAACACAAGAGGCCTGCAGCGATGATGATCCCTTGCAAGTCGTTGGTAAAAAAACCAATGTGATCGGCTGAAGGAGAAAAGGGGATGACTCCATCAGCGGGTACACGTGCCATGCTGGGTTTGAACCCATATACCCCGCAAAATGAAGCCGGACGGGTAATGGAGCCAATGGTCTGGGTGCCGAGCGCCAGGGGCGTAAAGCCGGCAGCAACAGCGGCTGCCGACCCACTGCTCGATCCGCCGGGCGTATGGGTCAGCTTATGCGGGTTGCATGTTGAGCCGGACTCGAAATAAGCAAACTCTGTGGTTATCGTCTTCCCCAAAACCAAAGCTCCTGCTCTCTTCAGGATGGAGACCGCTGAAGACTCCGTCCCGGTGAAGAGTGAATCCGGAAGGTCTGAACCGGCTTTGGTATGAAATCCATCAGCACGGAACATGTCTTTCACACCAACCGGGATACAGAACAGTTCAGGGCGGTTGGAAGGAGAGGGGTACTTTTGATCCAGTTCACAGGCTTCCCGGATGAGCCTTTCCCTGCGGTTATTTTCAGGGAGCAGCGAATGAATTACTGGATCCAGCTGTTCAATCCGGTCACACAGGCTGTGAATAAAGGCCTCAGGAAGCAGAGTTCCGTTCCTCAGTTCTTCTATGGTTCGTGAAAGCGACAGCAGGGAAACCTTTTCCATCAAATCACCTTGTTTTCTCTGAGCAAGTCTATTTCTGAAGAAGAAAGGTAAAGAAGCCCTGAATAAATATCGTCATTATGCTCTCCGATATCCGGGGCCGGATCGCGGTATGGTTTTTCCAACAGGTAGCTCATCTTGATGGGATTTCCCGCAATCTTGACCTTCCCGGCTTTTGGATCGTCAACATCAACGATCATATTGCGTGAAAGTACCTGTTTGTCGGCCATCACCTCATCAATGGTGTTGATGGGT
This sequence comes from Bacteroidota bacterium, assembly GCA_016868575.1. Lineage (GTDB taxonomy): Bacteria > Bacteroidota > Bacteroidia > Bacteroidales > FEN-979 > VGGL01. Next base: position 10,363 of record VGGL01000071.1, on the reverse strand, counting down.
CCGCAGGGAATGCCGGCCTGGTCTATGGCTTCTATCCATTCGGTTGCACTGCGGGTTGCGAACGTAACGCCCAATTCAGCATTCAACGGTTCGATGTTCTGGGTTCTAAGCTTATTCGTTGAAAACCGGGGATCGTTGATCAGCTCATTTCTTCCCAGTACCTCACATAGCTTTGCCCAGAGTCCGTCGTTACCGGCAGCGATCACAAAATATCCGTCGCTGGCTTTGAAAGCCTGAAAAGGAGTGATGGTAGGATGGCGATTTCCAAGGGGTTGAGGAGATGAACCTTCTACCTGATAGCGGGTTATGGCGTTTTCGAGAATGGATACCTGACAGTCGAGCATGGCAATGTCGACTTTTTGTCCCAGTCCTGTGGTAGTCCGCTGATGTATCGCAGCCAAAATGCCGATAGCAGTATACAGGGATGCCGTAATGTCACCCAGAGACATCCCAACCCGGGTTGGAGGCGCATCCGGCCAGCCTGTGATGCTCATGACCCCGCCCATGGCCTGAGCAAGAATATCATAAGATGCTTTTTGTGAGCTTGGCCCTGTATGTCCGTAACCCGAAGAAGCAGCATAAATCAAGCTGGGATTGATTTTTTTGAGTTCTTCATAGCCAAGTCCGAGTTTTTCCATGGTGCCCGGGCGGTAATTTTCCACGAGTACATCCACTTTTTTTACCAGTTCCTTCAGAAGTTCCTTTCCTCTTTCGGTCTTCAGATTAAGGGAAATGCTCTTTTTCTCACGGTTTATGCTGAGAAAATAAAGACTCTGACCATTTAGAAAAGGACCAAAAGAACGAGAATCATCCCCGGTTTCCGGGATTTCCACTTTGATGACTTCCGCTCCCAGATCGCTGAGAATCATGGTGCAATAAGGACCAGCCAGTACCCGGCTAAGGTCGAGAATTTTGATATTTTCAAGGGGTAGCATCAGTAAAACAAAACGTTATTGTGGTGTTTTAGGATTGGTTTTCAGAATTTCAAGACAAAGTTTTTCGGCGGTAATGGGCATAGATTTGATGCGGATCCCAAGGGCATCCTCAATGGCATTGGCGATCATGGGTGCAACCGGGATCATCGGGTGCTCGCCCATTCCACGCGCACCAAAGGGTCCGTCAGGTTGATTCACCTCGATGATAATGGGAACGATCTCATCCGGAATGTCAAGGGCTGTCGGGATTTTATAATCTGTAAAATTCGGGTTAAGCATCTTACCCCGGTGATCGAATTTCATTTCCTCATAAAGAACTGTTGATATCCCCTGCAACAGTCCGCCAATGATCTGGCCTTTGATAAGGTCGGGGTTGATGGCTTTCCCAACATCGACGGCTTCCACAACCTTGAGGATATTCATCCTGCCGGTTTGTTTGTCGATCTGGATGGTAACAGCAGCGGCGCCCACCGTATAATGTACGTTTGGATGACCACCCTGGCTGGTATCCGGGTCGGCATTGGTTGAGGTGAACTCAGGCATGAAAATTCCTCTGCCAATGATAGGACCCCCTCTGAAAGTTCCGTCGCCCATCTGAATACCCTGGATGATAAAATCTCTCAGGCGAAGCTCAAAAGAAGGCTGGGTTTTGCATTTCACCTTTTCATCTTCCAGAAAAAGATCCTCTATTGGAAGAAACTTACTTCGGGAAACCAGGGAGAAAATTTGATCCCTGGCATCAATGGCTGCATTCCGAACGGCATTTCCGCAACCCCAGGTAACATGAGAGGCAACCGTCTGCCATTCGTAGGGATTCCGGTCCGTATCCGGGTTCTCTGTTCTTATTTTGGAAGTTGGTACTGTAAGGATTTCAGCCGCAATCTGTGCCATCACCGTGAGAAATCCCTGACCGATGTCCACACCTGAAACCAGCAGGTTGATGCTGGCATCTTCATTGAATTTTAAAAAACAGGAGGAAGATGCATTCGGAGGCATAGCCGGAGCTTTCCAGAAAAGAGCAAAGCCTTTTCCGACAGCCAGGTTCGGATCACTGCTCCTGTCTTTCTTATTCCACTGGATCTCTTTAGCCACCTTTGTAATGGCTTCCGATAAACCGTTCGGATTCATATGAGCGCCATAGGCAGTGAGGTCCCCTTCTTTAATCATATTCTTCTTACGCATCTCCACGGCATCTATTCCAAGGTGGCTGGCGATGCGGGTAATGTGCGACTCCAGTCCGAACAGGAATTCCGAGTAACCAAATCCCCGGTAAGGACCACCGGGAGGCAGGTTGGTATAGATGCAGTAAGAATCGATGGAGACATTTCTGATGTTATAGGGGCCAATGGCAGACAGGCCAACTGCGTTCACCACATTGGCGGCATATTCCACATAGGCGCCGGCATCCCAGTAGAGATCGTGTTTCAGGGCGGTAATGGTTCCGTCTTTTTTTACTCCGATCTTCAGTTTTGCTACCACTCCAAGGCGCTGGTAGGTGTTGTAAAATTCCCTCTCCCGGTTCCACATGATCTTCACGGGATGCCCCTGCACCTTTATGGCAATTGCAGCGGCCATAATTTCCATGGTCACTCCGGCCTTCGACCCGAATCCTCCTCCCACATGAGGAGCAATCACCCGAATATCATTATGACGAATACCCAAAGGAGCCAATGCCTTTGCAAAGAGGTTACGTTGTGTATTGGGAGATTGAGAAGAAGCCCAGACGGTGAGCCTGCCGGAATGGTCATATTTGGCAACAGCGGCGTGATATTCTATCGCACAATGTGAATAACGGGGAACTTCGTAAGTGTCTTCGAGGATGTAATCAGCATCTTCAAAACCTTTATCCACTTCTCCTTTTCTGATCTTGCGGTGATGTGCAATATTGGTGCCCGCTTCCGGGAAAAACCAGGGAACATGAGCATATTGTCCCAGGTCGGGATGGATGATTTCTGCGCCCGCTGCAATGGCATCAAGGGGGTTTAGTACTTTCGGGAGAGGGGTATAATTGACCCTGACAAGCTGTGCTGCCTTCTTGGCTGCCTGAGGAGTCCGCGCAATCACAACCGCTATCTGTTCACCAAAGAAACGAATACGATCCTGTGCAAAGATGTAGCGGTCATTCATGTATAGACCGAAATTGTAAGGAAAATCCTTGCCCGTAACTATGGATAATACCTCGGGAACTTTCATCGCTTCCGAAATATCAATGCTGTTGATCATGGCATGGGCATGAGAGCCTTCCACCACTTCCGCGTACAACAGGTCAGAACCAAATTCAATATCCTCCGTAAACAAGGCTGCTCCAGAAACTTTCTCCCTTCCATCAACCTTTACAACGGATTTTCCAATGTATTGAAATGCATCCATCAGACTTGTTTTTTAGTTAATTCAAGAACAGCATCAATGATAGGAGTATAACCGGTGCACCGGCATAGGTTCCCTGCAAGGGCTTCCTGTACCTCATACCGGGAAGGATGGGGATTCTTGCCAAGGAGTTCAGTCGCGGAAAGGATCATTCCCGGGGCACAATATCCACATTGAAAGACATTTTGTTCCAGAAAGATTTTCTGCAAGGGCGTCAGTCCGCTTTTTGAGATTCCTTCCAGGGTCACAATTTCCTGTCCATCGGTTTCGATGGCGAAGATCATGCAGCTCCTTGCCGTCTTGCTGTTCAACATAACGGTACAAGCGCCACAATCACCACTATCGCAACCACATTTTGGACTTTTGGTACCCATCCGGTCACGAAGTACATCCAGCAGGATTTCATTCGGTTCAACATGTATAAACCGCTTCTCTCCATTCAATATAAAGGAAATCTTCTTCATACTTACTTTCATTTAAAGAACACACGAGGTTTATTATACCTTTCGCGGGCAGCAAGAAGGGCTCTTTCAAACATAACCTTCGACATATGCATCCGGTACTCTTTTGTTGCCCTGACATCGGTAATGGGAGCAATAACGGAATCTATCATATTCTTGGCCCTGCTGATGGATCCTTCCGAGATGCCTTCCTCATTCAGAAGATGTTCAATCTTAAGGGATCGTTTGGGGATAGGTCCTACCGAACCAAACGCTACGCTGAACTGTTTTTCCCCCAGCATAAGTACACTCACGTTAGCTTGTGACAAATCTTCACCGGAATAACGCATGAGTTTCTGATATGCACCGGCATACCGGGCAGCCGGAAGAGGAATTGAAACATGGGTAACGATCTCATCGTCTTGTATGGCAGTTTTCCGATTGTCCACAAACCAATCCTGAATCCGATAACTGTTTCCTCCCCTTGTACTGAGAGTATGAATCACGGCTTCATGCACCATCAGCGGTGTGGCGCTGTCCATACAGGCAACCGCAGAGCAAATGTTTCCCACCATGGTCGCCCTGTTTCTGACTCCGTTGGAAGCCACCAACCCTGCCGCTTCATGCAGGATATTGACGTTTTCCTTGATCAGCCTGGAGGACAATAAATCGTTAAAGGTGGCAAGAGAACCAATGTGGAGTTCATTTCCATCCATTTTGATCTCTTCCATTTCATGAATGCCCTTGATATCAATGATGATACCAGGTACCCGAAATCCCTGCTTCATCTGGTTGGCCAGGTCGGTACCTCCGGCAAGCAGACGGGCTTTTTTCCCATACTTGCCAAGGAGTTTTACCGCCATTTCCAGATTCTGGGGCTTCTCATAAGCGAATTCATACGGAATTGCCATCTTGATCGGTTAAATATTCTTGGATGCTACCCTTCTATTGCAATAACTCGGCACATAGAGGATTCCAGTTCGATGCCTCTCAATGGGAATAATCCTATCCAGACTCGTTTGTTACTTACCTTGTTGATGTCACCACCAAGGTTTTCAGCATGAACCAGTCCTTTCGGAAATAACTTCAGGTGCATGACCTGATAATACACCTCGGGAGGAAACATCTCATCCCAGGTCTTCCCGTATTCGGCGATCAGCTTGGCTTCTGCTTCCTTGAACCGCTTGGGATGCCAGTCGCGGATGATCGTATTCATAGGGTGGTCAGCGCTGCCACAATCCACCCCTATCCATTTGATCTTCATATCCAAAGCCCACTGATGGAAATCAGAACTTGGACCAGGGTGTTTGACAAAGTAACGCATCTCGTCCGACTCAGGCTGATCCCAGGCGTATTTATTATATCCGGTATTGATCAGAAGAATGTCACCTTTTTTGATCTCTGCTTTTTTCATCAGCAATTCTGGTGAATACAAGCTATAATCGGATACTTCATCTGAAATATCTACAACCACGCCCGGTCCAACCCAGAAATCAAGAGGGGTATCGCCAATGGTTTTGCCACTCGAATGAAAATGGATCTCGCCATCAATATGGGTACCGACATGGTTGCTCGTCTTGATGATCTGGCCATTTGCACCTTGCCCCATATGGGCTCCTGCAATCCGTTTGAAATATTGGATTTGCAACGGCATGTAGCTTGGCCAGGGCGGGGTATGTATGCTCAATCTTTGTGTGAGGTCGTGAATCTTAACTGCACCCATGAATTTGAAGACATCTTGTGGACTCATACTGTATTATTTTTAAGGTTAATGTTTCACTGATTTATAAATATTCCGGTTTAACCGGCCTTCATGGTCTTGGCAAGTCCTTCGTATGCTTTTCTGAAAGGTTCGATGGGCGCACTCAGTACACCGGCGCCTACCTGTCCGACTCCCGGGTTCTTGTGAGCAACACCGGTGTCAATAAATGGAGTAATGTTTTTTTCTATGACTTTTCTGATATCAATACCGGCCGGAGCTCCGCGGAAATTCAAGGATGGGATTTGGAATAACGGGTTTTCTGCAGCAGTGATCTGGTACATATCAAGGGTATAACGTACAGCATCTTGAGCTGTTCCGCCTACAAACTGGGCGATGGCGGGAGCAGCAGCAATTGCAAAGCCTCCCAATCCAAGGGTTTCGGTAATGGCACTGTCACCAATATCCGGGTTGGCATCTTCCTTTGTATAACCTGGGAAAAAGAGGGCATCAGGCACCGGTGACTTACCCGTGAACCATTGATCACCTGTCCCGGCAAGCTGAACTCCGAAATCGGTACCATTGCGAGCCATGACCACAGCAATGCTGCTCCAGGGTATATCCCTGGCTGCATCCAGACAAGCTTTAGAGGCCGGCATCGACAGGTTCAGGAAAAAATGATCATTGCCATTGATAAAGTTGAGTACTTTGATGGCATCCGGTTTATTCTCACAGGTTTCGACAATGGCTGGGGTAATGATGCGGTAGAAGAGAGATGTGGCTGCCCGGTTACGGTTGTGAACCTCATCCCCCATATGAAGCGCCTGGGAAATGATGTTTCGGAGATCGATTTTTCCGAGTTTTTCAATAGCAGTTTTCAGGATGGGGTACATCACCTGCTCCATCCATTTCAGTTTCTCGATAACTTCAGGGCTGAAGGCTCCATATCGAAGCACTTTCCCAAGCCCTTCGTTCAATGTACAGTATGCAAGATTCCCATAGGTTTCATTCTGAATGATAAACACTGGCATGGAAGCGGAGATGATTCCTGCCATAGGACCAACAGAGGCATGTTCATGGCAGGGTGCAAAGCTGATCTTTCCGGAAGCAGCCAGTACTTCAGCTTCTTCGATGCTGCCGGCCAATCCTTCATAGATGAGTGCACCCATGATGGCTCCCCGGGTCGGACCGCACATGCGATCCCAGGTAACCGGTGAGCCGGAGTGGAGGATCAGGTCCCCGCGCATTCCCGGGATATAATCCAATGCTTTGCCCATCCCAATAAGAACCGGCTTCCCGCTCAGAATGATCCGCATGGCTTCGGCATTCGCCCGGTCTGTTCTCTCACGGAATTGCTCCATCAGGAGGATGGATTCCTTGCTGACCTCAGCCGGAGGCCTCCAATTTACCTGAATGGATTCCGCTCCTGCAGTTTCCAGATTGGTTTGAAAAGAAGCGAGGCCGGTGTTGACAACTTTTATAGGTTGTTTGAATATATCGTTGATGGACATGATTTAAAAAGTCAAATAATTATTTTTGGATGATCTGCGAAAGGCGAAGAATGATCTGCCCACAAAGTTCTGCAGCAGCTACATTGGAAGGCATGACAATTACCCGCGCATTTTCAAGCTTTTGAATGATCACCTTCCGGTTCTGTGGATCCTTTTCGGTGCCAGTCACAGAGGCGATGAACAGGATTTCCGGCCGGGTTTCCCTTGCTTTCATTATAACGGGAACGAGTTCCGAAGCAGGATCAGGGTGGCTTCCAAAGCCGAGAACCACATCCAGGAGAATGATAGCTGTTTCATGATCCGAGGCTTCTTCCAGGATTCGTTTGTTTCGGAGCGTATAGTCGATCATGGGATGAGGCCTGCCAACGGTGAACTCATCTTCTCCCAGGTCGATGATGCTGTTTTTCCTGCTTTTCCACATATCAGCCAGTTTGAATTCCGGGTTCAGGGGGACATTGCTGTAAACGTCCCCTATCATATGCTTCAATAGCAGTTGTGCCTCATCGCAAAGAGTACCTCCGCTGAAAAGTCCGCGCACATATTTTCCCTTGCATTGCAGAGACAGTTGATCCGCCGTTCTTTGTATTTCAAAGGATCGGGCAGCAAGTTGTGAACCAATGCCTTCAGGGTTGCCTCCCTTGCTGACAGCGACAGCCATCAAACCCGCTTCTTCCAGGTTTTTTACTGAAATAGCTCCGGCTTCCTTCATGATTTCCGGATCTCCGCCCAAAAGTATGCAGATAACAGGTTTGCTGAAATTGCGGATAGCGGCAGCGATCTTGAGCTGGACAGAAGGATGGGGAGGTTTGCTGATCAGGACAATGACCCGGGTATTATCATCTTCCCGGAGGGCTTGCAAGGCATCCAGGAACATGATCCCTCCAATTGCTTCCTTTATATCCCTTCCGCCCGTTCCAATGGCCTGGGAGATGCCTCCCCCGTTGTTGCTGATCACAGAACTGACTTCCTGTAATCCGGTACCGGAAGCTGCCACAATCCCGATATCCCCCGGAATGACCGCATTGGCAAATCCAAGGGGAATGCCGTTAAGGATAGCGGTCCCACAATCCGGGCCCATCATCAGCAATCTTTGGGAATGTGCATAGGTCTTAAGTTCTGCCTCTTCTTCAATACCAACATTATCGGAAAATATCATGACATGCAATCCCTTTTTCAACGCTTTCATAGCTTCACCAGCAGCATATCTTCCGGCGATGGAAATCAGGGAAAGATTGGCTCCGGGTAGGCGGGTCAAGGCATCCTCGAGGTCATAAGCGCCAGCGTCTTTATTGGCATCCTTCTTTTTAAGCAGGTCGTTGAAAAGTTGTTCCACGTGTTGCAATGCCGATTCAGCAGCCGTTTCATTTCTGGCCTTGATCCCGATCAGGACATCCGTCTCGGTGCTGCCTTCAAAATGAGGAAGATTCAAACCAACGGCCCCGAGAATGGCTTTATTTTCCGATGTTCCCATTACCACCGAGGAATCAATGACTCCATCCAGATCATTGAGTTCTCTGGCTACCCTCATGAGAGAGACCGAATCGAAATATACCCCCTTTTTAATCAAGCCTCTGATGATCATAAATCACGCATATATTTTACGGAGAATATCAAGCCTGTCAGCAGATCAGCCCCTGAGGTTGCTCCAATAGCCAAAAGTTGTTTCAATGCAATCTCCAGCGATTCCTTGTCATCGTGAACAAGCAAAAATAAGACTTTTTTCAATGGAAGGAAATACGAACCCTTTTTGGCATTTTTAAGGAAACTGACTGTCAACAGGTTATCCCCAACGGTCTGATCAAAGATTTTATCTCTCAGGAATAAAAAGTCATGACCACCGAACCCTCCGAGAACATGAAGTCCGAGCAGGAAACCGGCAATGAAATCATCCCCGGAAGGGGATAGTCCATAACCGGTTCCTTTGATCCTGAGCAACCCGTCCAGAATTTTTCCTTCCCGGATCAAATGAGCGCTCTCACATGCATTTAACCTGAATTGCCTGTCGAAATCGCTGGTAAATTGTACTTCAATGCCTGGATTCAGCAGGAAAACCAGACTTTTCTCAGGGAACAGGCTGAGATAAACTTCCGGAATACTGAACAGCGAATTTTCAAATGCCGTCCTGCTTGATTCAGGAAAACTCAAATGCGTATCGATGACCAGCAAATCTTTCCGCTGATATACACACCCGTTCAGACTGATCACCTCTTCCAGTATGGTTAATGCTGATATTTTTTCCAGTGGGATGTAGGGAAAAAATATTCCATTCGATGCCATAAATTCCGGATTGGATGTAAGATAAACCAGCTCCTTCTGATCATTGACAAAATTGACAACCTGACTGAACCTGCTATGTAATGAAAAGCTACCTGATGCAAGGTCATCTCCCGCGCAGGCTGAGCCTAAAGGAGGATCAACTTCCGTAATTGCTGGACGTTTCATAACCATTTCTATCCGCAAGGTAACAATACTTCAGAACCTGTGTATACTCCCAACTAAACACTTTTGCTTTCTCAAACCTGCCAGGAATGAATATAAACCCATTACGAATTACCAAGACGTAATTTTGCACTACATTTTACCCTTCACACCTTATCTCCGGCCGGGGCAGCCTACTCGATTGGTGGCTGGCGTTCTCATCTTGTCGTGAATGAAATATCTTTACCTCCTGCTCGTGCTTGTCTTACTGCTTGTTGATATTGTTCAGGTAATGTGTCCAGTGGAACAATAAGTCCGTCAACCATTACAAGATTTGCAAAAGGGTTGCTGTCTTGCATTCTCTTGGTTGAAAATTCATTGTCCCAAGTGCGTGAATGATTACGGCAGCCCAAATTTTTGGTTGTCCGGTTATGAAAGGAACATTTCGTTTGCGTCCAAGTTTTTGTGTCAGTCGTTCGGCTAGTTCAAAATATTCTTCGTCAAGTTTTTTTGCACAAAACTCTCTAACAAGGTCAAGAATATTTTGCTTTTGTTGTTCTGTTTTTTGTTTGTCCATACGATATTTTCATTTGAGTCAGTGATGTCTTTTACGCTTGCCACCAACCCGCCTCAAGCTCTATAAAAAGACCAAAAATACAAATCTTTTTGATATAGCCAAACGGTGGATGTGTTTTTATTCTCCAGAGGGTGAGAAGCCTGCCCCGAACCGAAGGGAGGGGTCCCTTACGGGCGGGGGTAACGACCCGAACCGTTAGCAAGTCACAAGGCGGCTTGGGGTAACCCATACGCTGAAGGAAGAACTGCTGAGCGGACATTATCATCCCCAGGCAGTGCTTGGGGTATCAATACCCAAACGCAGCGGGGGAGAACGGATGCTTGGCATACCTACGACCTTCGACCGGATGATCCGGCAGGCGATCCACCAGGAGCTGAGCCCCAGGTTCGACCCGGCGTTTTCCCCATACAGTTATG
>VGGL01000070.1 GCA_016868575.1 Bacteroidota bacterium | reverse complement strand
TCACTTCTATGCCCTGGCAGCCCCGGATTTTGTCTGCGGACCCACCGCTCCCGCAGCGGAAAGGAATATCCTGGGCGTGATCGCCAAAGTTGGACTGGAAATTGGCGGAGAAGTGATCAAGCAGCGCCGTATCGCCCAGGAGATACAGGCACTCATCGGCGGTCATCAAACCCACGTGATCATGAATACCCCCGGCGGGGTAAAAAAAGGACTCACCCCTGAACAACGCGACGATATCGTCAAGAAATCAGAAGATTTCGTGGAGTTTTCCAAATTTTCCATCCAACTTTTCAAAGATGTCGTGCTGGGCAATAAAGACTATGTCGACATCATCCTTAACGGCCCCTATTCCTTGAATTTACACTCCATGGGACTGGTGGATGAAAATAATAAAGTGAATTTCTATGAAGGAAAGGTCAGGGTGGTAGACACCATAGGCAAGGAACTCTGCAAATATACTCCCAATGAATACCGTGAATTTGTAGAAGAGCGGGTGGAACCCTGGAGCTACCTGAAATTCCCTTACCTGAAGAAAATTGGATGGAAAGGCTTTGTCGATGGCCAGGAATCCGGCGTCTATCAGGCAACACCACTCTCCAGACTGAATGCTGCCGATGGAATGGCCACTCCCATCGCCCAGCAGGAATACGAGTTCATGTACAAAACCCTTGGTGGCAAACCGGTTCATGCCACCCTGGCCATGCACTGGGCCCGGTTGATCGAACTGATCTATTCTGCCGAGCGCTGCCTTGAACTTGCCAAAGATCCTGATATCATCGGGAAGGAGCTTCGTGCACCGCTCAACAGGATCGTCGGAGAAGGCGTTGGCATCGTGGAAGCCCAGCGTGGTACACTTACACACCATTACTGGACAGATAGCAAAGGGATGGTAACCAAGGCAAACCTGATCGTCGGAACCACTAACAATAACGCCGCCATTTGCATGTCGATCAAGAAAGCCGCCCAGGGGCTGATCAAGAAGAATACGGAGGTCACGGAAGGCACACTCAATATGATCGAGATGGCATTCAGGGCGTACGATCCCTGCTTTAGTTGCGCCACCCATTCGCTCCCTGGGCAAATGAAGATGATCCTGAACGTCCTTGACAAAGATGGCAACCTCATCCGGTCGACCAAACGGGATTGACCACCGCATCCTGTTGCTGGGAATCGGCAATGATATCCTGACAGACGACGGTATCGGACCCAGACTGGTTGAGGAATTATCCCATCTCTCCTTTAATCGCCAGATAACCTTTCAGTCAGCCACAGTCGGCGGACTGGAGACCATTGAGCTTTTCGCAGGTTACGAAACCGTCATCATCATTGATGCCATTAAAACGAGGGATGGAAGCCCCGGAGATGTCTACTACTTTACCCCGGAAGATTTCAAGGAAACATTGCATCTTTCCAACCTCCATGACGTCAATTTCCTGATGGCCATGGAACTTGGGAAGAAGTTGGGATACCAACTTCCCGGAGACATTCACATCATCGCCGTTGAGATTGTGGAAGATGAGGTTTTTAGCCGCGATTTCTCACCTGCTATCCAGGGCTCCTACCCGCAAATCAAAGAGGAGATCATTGGGATTGTCCATGATATCCTGGAATTGAAATAAGAAGCTGCTGGCAGAAGTTCCGCCAATCAACAGATCACCCGCTGGTGATAGTGCGTATGAAGCAGATCATGCGCTTTTTCTCCCAGCGGCTCACCGATAAATTCCTGGTATAATTCAACGACTTCAGGATTCTCATGTGCTTTGCGGATTTCCAGTCCCATCTCTTCCGCATAGAGCGCTTTGATCCGTTTGAGCCGGATTTCCGGGTTCGTCGGAATAGGCTGCCCACCCCCACCCAGACATCCGCCGGGACAAGCCATCACCTCGATAAAATGATAATCGGCTTTCCCCTCACGGATAAGCTTCATGATCTCCCTCGCATTGCCAACTCCCGGGTTGTCAAGACATAATCCACATCCTTGAATCCGCTGTCCCGCATCTCCTGCCGGTCAGCTTCGAATTTCTTGGCAGTACACGGCATGACAGAAACAGTGACGATCTTTTCAGGATTCACACCGATCCTGTTCGCATAATAGGTCTTCGACAATACGCCAAACATCTGTTGAGGCGATTTACAGGTTGAAAGGTGTTCCAACTGATCCGGGAAAGCATGTTCAACAAACTTGATCCATGCAGAAGAGCAGGAGGTGATCATCGGATTGCTTTTCATCTTGGCCGGCAGGAAGAGAAGCCTTCTGGAGATATTATACCGGGGTGAGGGTTCCCAGTTCAAAGCATTACGGGTGTATGAGGAATCAACATACAGCTTTCTATCCAGGTATTTCAACATCCAGAACCGCTCAAAGGGTTCCGGGGTAAGTTTCAACTTACCCATAAAAATTCTGAAAAGTATGCCGGGATAAGCGATGGCTTTGGGAATATAGATAGGCTTTACCGCTTCACCCAGGAAGTCTCGGGTGGCAATCTCAAAAAGTTCCTTATGGGAAGTGCTCCCGTCTGGACTGGCAGCATAGATATCATAATCTGGAAGAGCATCACTTTTATTCAGGATGATCGTCAGGAGCTTGGCAAGGTCATGGAGGTGAATATAAGAAACTGCTGATTCTCCCTTGCCCCCAAGCATCCGGTGGTCATATTTTCCAGAAAGCCAGGTCTGAAGAAATTTGTAAACCGGCGGATATTCACACCAGTCGCTGAAAACCGCCGCAAAACGGACAATGCTGACGGCAAAATCGGAAGTACAGGTCTTTAACTTCTCCTCGCCGTATTTCTTGGTCTTGGCATAAGCAAAATCGGCATCAGGAGGCGATTTCTCACTAACCACCTGACCTGTCTCCGGAAAGTTACATGCAGCCAAAGAGCTTGCAAAGATAAGCCGTTTGACCTTCAGCCTTTTAGCGAGTTCGATTATATGAACAGTCCCTTCGATATTGGTTCGCTGATAGGCCGAGTTATCGGTATAGTCAAAATCATAAAAAGCAGCCAGGTGGAGCACAAAATCAGCTCCCCCTTTCTGATGTATGGTGTCAAAAACTTTTTCGAGCGGTGCAGGGTTGCCGATATCCCACTGGATCCAATGAACATTGGCATGATACGGGATCCCTGCTTCAGTGGCTGATCGCCGGGCAATCGCAAAAACCTTATACTGCTCCTTGATGTGGTCCAGAAAATACCTCCCAATGAAACCGGAAGCGCCGGTGATGATGATGGAGGGCAATTCGCTTTTCATACTGTAATGATTTTATGTAATCAGAGATTTAAAACCCTTTGTTTTCGCAAAATGCAATATAAAATAAAAATTACCACACCCATCAGAAAGTCTCCTACGCCTGATAAAAGCACCGTGATGATCGGATTCACCAGGAAGAAATAGGTAAACAGGAAAACGGTGGCAATAAACTTGGCGGTAAATGAAAACATGATCAGCCTGGGCGAGTTCGGAATATTCAACGCCGCCATGATGTATGCCACACTGACGACGATGTGAAATACCCCCCCCTGGACGGTAAAAAATTTCTCTTCAATGACAAAGCCAAACCACTCCAGCACGGAGATTGGAAGGAACATTAATCCCAGACCAACAAGAATGGAATGGATGGCCACCAGCCATAAAAAGATCGACAACAGACGGCTGTATGATAGCCCAAAAAGCGTCGGTTCCATAAATTTAAATTGGATTTCAACAAAAATATGGAGATTTATTGAGAAACTAAATGTGAATGGTGGATATTTTTTTCTGATAATGAGGTTTTCCATATATTTGTACAAAACCTCGGAAAATTATCATGAGCCCAGAGTTTTCCCTTCTGCTGCTGACGGCAGTTTCGCTCGCCTTCCTGCATACCGTCACCGGGCCTGACCATTATCTGCCCTTCATCGTGATCGCTAAAGCCAGGAACTGGTCAATCCGTAAAACGGTCTGGTTTACCATTGCCTGTGGGCTGGGCCATGTGGGAAGCAGCATTCTGCTTGGGCTCATTGGAATTATCTTTGGTCTCGCACTCCACCGGCTGGAGTTTTTTGAGGGGATGAGGGGAACCATCATCTCATGGATTTTCACCGCCTTTGGCTTGGTTTACCTGGTATGGGGAATTTACCGGCTGATGCGGAAACGGAAACACCACCATGTACACTACCACGCTGATGGTCAGATGCATCTCCATGAACACAATCACCTGAATGATCATATGCATGTACATGATCACGACAAGAAGAGCATCACCCCCTGGATCCTTTTCACCATCTTTGTTTTTGGCCCTTGCGAACCATTGATCCCCATCGTGATGTATCCTGCTGCACAGAACAACATCATGCAACTGATCATTGTAACAGGCGTTTTCAGCCTGGTAACCATCATCACCATGCTCTCGCTGGTACTCCTTTCGTTGTGGGGATTCAAACTACTTCCCATGAAATCACTGGATCGTTATACCCATGTCCTGGCTGGAGGAACTATCTTTCTGTGCGGGATTGGAATGGTATTTCTGGGATTGTAACGGGTTCGAAGTGTTGATGTGATCATGGAAACGAATCAATCGGTCATAGAAAGAATACAACGCCTCCGGGAAGAGATCCGGCGGCACAACCACGCCTATTATGTTCTGGCCCGCCCGGTGATCTCCGACCTGGTCTTCGACCGGATGATGGAGGAGTTGGTCCGATTGGAAAAAGCTCATCCGGAATACCTTACACCCGATTCCCCTACTCAACAAGTAGGTGGAGAAGTCACCAAAGAGTTCAAGCAGGTCGATCACCGTTACCCCATGCTTTCCTTAGGGAATACATATTCTCCGGAAGAACTTCAGGATTTCGATTCACGTGTTCGGAAAACCATCGGACAGGAGGTTGAGTATGTATGTGAATTGAAATTCGATGGCATTGCCATCGGACTTACCTATGTGAATGGACAGTTAGCCTATGCTGTCACCCGTGGCGATGGTACCCGTGGCGATGACATTACAGCCAATGTAAAAACGATCCGGAGTATCCCGCTCCGCTTATTTGGCGGCAACTTCCCGGAAGAATTTGAGATCCGTGGAGAGGTGATCCTCACCCGTAAACAATTTGAACTGATCAATGCCGACCGGGAAGAAGCCGGCGAGATGCCTTTTGCCAATCCCAGGAATGCCGCCGCCGGCAGCATGAAGCTGTTGGATTCCGCCGAGGTTGCCCGACGAAAACTTGATTGCTATCTCTATTATCTGCCGGGAGAAGACATCCCTTTCCAGACTCATTACGAATCGCTTGCTGCCGCTAGAAAGTGGGGATTCAAGGTCTCCGAACACCTCGTCAAATGCAGCAGCCTCGAAGAAGTCATGGAGTTTATCAACGACTGGGATAAAGGGCGGGAAACACTGCCATACGATATCGACGGGGTGGTGATCAAAGTCAACTCCCTTCAGCAGCAACAACAGCTTGGCTTTACCGCTAAATCTCCGCGATGGGCGATCGCCTATAAATACAAAGCGAAACAAGCGGCCACCCTGCTCCGCTCGGTCTCGTTCCAGGTAGGCCGTACCGGCATCGTGACTCCGGTAGCCAACCTTGAACCTGTTGAACTCGCCGGGACCATCGTAAAAAGGGCTTCGTTGCATAATGCAGACATCATGGAAGAACTCGACCTTCACCATGATGACGTGGTATTGGTGGAGAAAGGGGGCGAGATCATCCCCAAAATTGTTGGGATTGATCTGAATGCAAGAAAGCCAGACAGCCGGCCGGTGGCATTTATTCGGTATTGTCCCGATTGCGGAACAGCCCTCATCCGTACTTCCGGTGAAGCAGGATGGTTCTGCCCCAACGATACCGGCTGCCCGCCACAGATCAAGGGAAGACTGGAACATTATATCAGCCGCAAGGCGATGAACATCGAAAGCCTTGGAGAAGGCCGTATCGGCATGCTTTACGATCACCACCTGATCAACAACCCGGCTGATCTGTACGATCTGACTGGAGAGCAACTGCTTAGCATCGAAAAAGATTATGGTGACCGGGTGGTCCGTTTCCGGGAAAAGTCGGTCGAAAAGATATTGCAAGGAATCCAGTCATCGCTGTCGGTTCCCTTTGAACGGGTTTTATTCGCCCTGGGCATCCGCTACGTGGGCGAAACAGTAGCCAAAAAGACCGCCCGCCATTTCCTGACTATCGACAACATCATGAATGCCGGAATGGAAGAACTGACCCGTGCAGAAGAGATCGGGGAAAAGATCGCCGTCAGCATCATCGCCTTCTTCAGCAAACCGGAAAACAGGGAGATGATCGAAAGACTCCGGAATAAAGGCATTATCATGCAAATACAAGAACCCCAATATAAATCCGGAATACTTCAGGGTAAATCATTTGTGGTGAGTGGCGTTTTTACCAGGTTTTCACGTGAAGAGATCAAAAACCTGATCGAAGCACATGGTGGGAAAAACCTCTCATCGGTTTCATCGAGAACAGATTATCTCCTTGCCGGAGAAAATATGGGTCCCGAAAAGCGAAAGAAAGCCGGAGAATTAAAAATCCCGGTCATCTCTGAACAAACGTTCCTCGACATGATCGGGATTTCAGGATCAGAAGGATAAGCTATTCCTCCCCGGCCGGGTATATGCTGGCAGCTCCGGAAACATTCTGACTGACTACCGGTTTCCCCTTATAGACCACTTTTCCGGCGCCGGAAACGGTTGCATTGAGTTTTTCTTTGGCATAAACACCCGCTTCCCCGGCACCGCTCATCGAAATATCAACCTTATTGGCCAACAGATCGTAAGCATAAATATTGGATGCACCTGAGGCATCGATGCTGAGTTCGACGCACTCCCCTTCCATGGTGATCTTGCTACCACCACTCAGGTCGATGCCAACATGCCTGGCTGTCATGTCCAGATGGGTCTCCGATGCGCCGCTGGCATCCAGCGAAAAATCATCAAAACGAACCCTTTCGGTACTGTTCAATTGCACCGCTCCACTCATATCGATCGACTTCAACGTCACAAAAGTGATATAAACCCGCAAGGCTTTGGATTTCCGGATGTTCTTGTCAGAATAGATTTCCAGTACATCTCCTTTCACTTTCGTAATGATATGCTCCGTGAGGTTTTCATCCGCTTCCACCACCACCGCCTCCTTCTCCCCCTGCTTGATCTCAACTTCAAAATAGCCGGATACATCAATGGAATGAAAGGGTGTTACGGATCGCTCCTGAAGGATGATATTGCCGTTCCCATAGACCCCGAACATATTACACCCGGGGATGATGGACGAGGCAACAACAAACAGCAGCATAATGATAATAGCTGCTAAGAATTTTGATGTTTTCATGATGTTCATTGATTTTAATGAGGTTTAATGTTTCAGATTCACGTTGCCAAATTCGCTCATGATTGTCACCTTTGAAGCCGAGTCACGGTTCTTCCCGATACGTCCTTTGAATTGCTTTTCAGTATGAGAGACATTGCTCACGTTCACAGAAGCGCCATCGGAAGGATAATCCAGGTCGCAGAACTTCATGGTCGCATCCAGCCGGTAACTGGCTTCCGGATTTAATATCAGGTTGATACTGCCGAACTTGTTATCAATGTTAATGGACTCAAAGCCACTGGCGAACTTGCCCACGTCAAAGGTTCCGTATTGATTTTTCAGGATGACCCCCTTGGAGATGGTTCCGATTTTAAAATCGGAGAATTTGGAGGTGATATTCAACTGACCGGACTTGGTGATCTTCATCGACCCCCCTTCACTGTCAATATTGGCAGACTGAATTTCCATCGCCACAATGTCGGAATACTTGGCATTGATTGCAAGGGTGCCGGCATTCACCACCTCAAAAGTGGAGTACTTGACTTCCAGGTCTTTTCCCTGCATCTGGGTGATCCTTCCAGAACCAAACTTCACAGTCACTTCATTGTCAGGGTGCAGGAGTTTTTCAGCGATCAGTTTGCCATAACTGATGTCAAGCAGCGATTTGCCTTTGACCTCTCCGATAAAAGTATCGCCGAACTTATTCCTCACATCCAGGCTGACGCCGGCAGGCATATTCACCTGGTAATCAATGGTCAGTTTTCCGTTCCTGGGAAGTTTCACCTGTTCCAGATTAGTGATGGCTTTCACTTGTGATGGTGACCCGGAGATGTCGATCTGCACGTCTTCCAGTATATCCTTGGCCGCCTTTTCAGAGGGAGAGCTGACCGTGATTGTCACTTCGATGGTGACCTGCAGCTTATCCCACGAAATGCACTGCACCTTGCCATATTTATTATCGATGACAAGCTGCGCATCAGGATTGACGCTGAAATCTTTTTTAATGGTTCGCAGAAAGTCTGCCTTGCTGAAGGCAGGAAGCATGAACAGGGAAACGAAAAGCAGGATTGCCGTTTTGATCATGTAGGTTTTCATGTTGTGATAATTGATGTTATTTAGGTTGACCCATTTGACGGATAATGGTTTCAAGTACTGTCTCCTTCATTTTTTCATTGCTGATGATGGCGGCAAGGATCCGTTCATCGTTTGGATTTTCATTATAGGCTTTGCGCAATTCAAGGTTGTTGGCATCCAGCGTCTTGATCTCGCGCAGGTAGACCGACCGGATGCCTTCCGCTTCTTCGGAAGAGATGGCCAGGCTGTCGATCATGCCCGACTCGTGATAGGTCTTGTGTTGGTAATAGGCCATGGCTTCCTGAACCTCTTGCGGGAGGTCGGCTGGGGTGAGTTCTCCGGAAATCATCTCCCCCACATCTTTCACCGTCCCTTTCAGCAGAAAGAAGAGGATGGTGACCACGACTGCCAGGGAAGCGGCTACTTTCAGGAAAAAGAAAGCGTTGCGCCGGGATTTTTTCTCCGCTCCTTGTGTCAGTCTCTGTTCAAACCGCTCGAAATGCCCCTGCGGGGGCTCCAGGTCGTCGAAGAACTGGCGGTTTTCCCTTATATGTTCATCAAACTTTGACATATCGTATCATTTAATTCATTTTCACTTGCTGATTTCTGCGCCGCGTCTCAATCACCTCCACCAGTTTTTTCCTGGCCCGGGAGTAGCGGGTACGCGACAAATTGTAGGATATCTTGAGGATATCACTGATCTCTTCATGGTCATATCCCTCCAGGAGATAAAGGGAGAGGATGACCCGGAAGTCATAGGGGAGTTCGGCGAGGGCGCTTTTCACCTCGAGCAACTGGAACTGTATTTCATCGGCACGGTCATCGTTTTGTTCCTCCGGCAGGTCAACGTTCAGGTCATCCAGCGACACCTCATCCCGTCTGGCACGGAGAGCGTCGAGCGAGCGGTTCACCACGATCCGCTTGAGCCAGGCACCAAACGTGCTCTGTCCATGAAACTGATCCAACTTCCGGAATGCATCGAGAAACGCCTCCTGCATGATATCTTCCGCTTCGAAGAGGTCGTTCACGATCCGGTAAGAGGTGTTGAACATCGACTTGTAATACATCTTATACACTGCTATCTGTGCACTCCGGTCATTCTTCCTGCAAGCCTCCACGAGGTCATCAATATGGTGTTTGATCCGCAGTTCCAATTCCCTGTTATTTTGATCCAAAGACTCCACCCGATTTTGAATGTTACAGTTTCGGAATAAAGGTACGATGATTTTGGGGAAGAAGGTGCTCGTTGCTCGTTGTTCGTTGCTCGTTGTTCGTCACAGAGTCAGAGTCAGAGAGTGGAGCTTGCTCTGATTTCATACTTCGTTGATCAATATTCCTCTGTTGGGTTCATTACTTCAGCGTTTTTATGATTCTGTTCCCAAAACTGTGAACGGCTGAACCAAATATTGAATATCGATCAAGGAGGTTTGAAATATGATCGTGCTTCGTACCTCGTACGTCGTACTTTCATTCGTCTTTCTGGCTTCTGGCTTCGTACTTTCCGGAGTCACAGAGCACTTTTCTCTTTTATCTGTTCATCATTCACTTTCCGCTCTGCCATTTTCACTGTACACTGCGTCACAGGCTGCATTTTCATTCAATGTAAAGTGAAAACACTATAATTGGCAGGGAAAAGAGAATAAAGAAAAATGAATAGTATTGTTGTTGCCCGTCAAGTGCCAAGTGCCAGGTGCCAGGTGCCAAGTGCCAGAAAACTTCAGCCTCCATTCATTCGTCCTTCGTACATCGTACGTCGTACATCACTTCGAATATCGGAAATCGGGTCTCGACAATCGGATATCAATTCGTTGCTCGTTGTTCGTTGTTCGTTGTCCGTCACGACCGTCCCTCGTCTCCTCCGCGACAATCCGCGCTCTTAATCTGCGAGAATCTGCGGGAGATAGAAAAAATATGTTTCCCGCAGATTTCCGCAGACCCTTAGCGCAGATTTCCGCAGACCCTTAGCGCAGATTTCCGCAGACCGAGCAAGTGCCAAGTGCCAGGCAGCTTCAAACCTCTGTCTTCGCACTTTCGTTCATACCTCGTACATCGTACGTCGTACTTTCATTCGTCTTTCTGGCTTCTGGCTTCGTACTTTCATCTCCCGATATCACCACCAAAGGGCTTGACAGGTTGAAGAGCCCACTGGATCATTTGGAATTGTAGGCAGGAGCGCGAATTGATCCATACATGGCTGATTTTCTTTCCAAAAAAACTTAACATTTTTTGTTTTTCGGAAAAATATTATATCTTTGCTTCTCAAGAAAATGCATCATCTTGAATGCTTTTGAAAACACTGTAACCATCTGAATATGCATTTGAATCATAAGCAAATAGGCATCATTTCCGACTATTTCAAAGGAAAGCCGGTTCAAAAGGCATTTTTATTTGGTTCGTATGCCCGTGGAAAAGCCCGGAAGGACAGTGACATCGATCTATTGGTTGAGCTGGATTACTCAAAACCTATTGGACTAGAATTCATTCAGATGCAGTTGGATCTCGAGGGATTATTAGATCAAAAGGTTGATCTGGTAAGCGAAAATGGATTATCGAAGTACATTCGGCCTTTCGTTGATGCAGAAAAGGTAATAATCTATGATAAAAAACAGAAATAATATTATATGGCCTGTAGCCGCCATATGGCTGCTTTAAAGTCGTTAGCAACCATGAAATAAAAACAGTATAAATGAATTTTTCGTGTATAGAACTTAGAATAACGGATGATCCTGGTTTTGGATGCATTATCCAGTTTTCAGATACAAAGGATAATGAATATGATGAAAATCAGACAACAGATGAGATCATTAATTTAAAAGAAAAATATTTCTTAATTCAAAGGAGCTATCCGGAGGAGCTTTATGAAAATGATTTTTATCATATAGAATCGAGTGAATCAAGCACAGAGCTGGGCTACTCAGATAAAATTCTTATCGACTTGAGTAAGGATAATATAAAAATCCAATGGTCTGGTGATAAGGTTGAATTAGGATTGAATATTGAAGAAGCGGAAGTATTATATCTTCGAAAAATCTTGAAAAAAAGATTTAAGGAGAAAATAATCCTAACGGAAAAATAGAATTCACGGTTGCTAACATGCCTGTAAATGCTACAACATCAGCACCATATCTTCGATTCGGCGATCGACCTTTGCAGCATTTACAGGCCATCCATTATGGTCAATTTGAAAAAATCGAAATGAACAACAAAAAACTAATCGCAATATTGCTTATCATTTTTACTGGGAATGATCTCTTATCTCAGAAATACATTAATATTAATCAGCCATATATAGACGATGAGCAACAAATATTTGCACCAATTGTTTGGAAAGCAAAAACATCGACTGAAGCTTTCACCAGCTTAGTTGAAAAATGTGATTCTGTAATTTTTGAAGACGATGAATCTGAGACTAAACGTAAATATTTGGATATTAATTTAGGACTTAAATATTTTGATGTCGATATAAATGAAGTTTTACTAATTTTTAATAGTAAAAATCAATTAATAGGAAAAGCAAAATTTAAAAGCTTCGAATACTATGAAGATATGATTGAAAGTCAGTTTTATGCTCATTACAAATTGATTGGAAAAAAATCGGATTTATCAGACTGTACTTTCTCGTTATATGAATCAAATAAAAAGTTTATCAACGATTCATTGAGGTTAATAAGTTCAAGCATAAATGAATTCAAATCAATCGGAAATTATAAAGACAAGGAATTTATAACTTCTGACTACAAAGGCTATTCAATACAAGGTAAAGACTTTAAATTAGCTTTAATAAATTATGCGTCTGCAAGTTTGAAAGAAGGGGAAAATTTATATGAAACGAAGCTAATTTTTAAATCAGGAAACACAGAGTCAGTGATATTGAATCTTACGGACACTTATATTTTAAGGAAGGTTTTTGTGCTTCCTATTTTAAAAAATAATAAGCCTATTTTATTATTTGAAATTAATACTCCTGACACTGATTACCTTGATATAATGTGTGCGGAGTATGACAATGGTTACAAACTGACTGAAAGAAAAATAAAAATAGAAGTCGAGTAGGCAAGGGGGAGTTTCACCCCCAAGCCTCTCACAGAACCCCCGATA
>VGGL01000069.1 GCA_016868575.1 Bacteroidota bacterium | reverse complement strand
ATCCCAAGTGATCCAAACCAGTTGTCCCTGGATATCCTTCCAGCGGCTCAACCTGCACCTGCACCTGAAACGGAACAGATCAGCTATACCCGGAAAAAGGGAGAAAACAAAAACGGTCATGCCCGCCTGGAACTTCCCTCACATCTTCGCCGGGAGATTGTGATGATTGAACCTGAGGAAGATATTACCGGAGCAAAAAAGATCGGAGAGGTGATAACAGAAGTATTGAACTATATTCCCGGGAATCTTTATGTGACAAAGTATATCCGGATAAAATATGCATTACCGGAAGAAAAGGGTATTGTCATCGGACAACTTCCCTCTCTGCCCATACCCCGTGGCAATGCGGGAGCCAGCCTGCTTTCCCATCTTTTGATCAGCAAGTTTGTGGATCATCTGCCTTTTTATCGTCAGGTTCAGATGTTCAAAAGAAATGGCATTCATCTGGCGGAAAGCACCATCAATGACTGGTTCCGCTCCAGTTGCAATCTGTTGTTTCCCTTATACGAGTGCTTAAGAAAAAAAGTGGTCAAAAGCAGCTATCTGATGGCTGATGAGACACCTATTGCCGTATTGACGGAAGACAAACCAGGCTCCACACACAAAGGATTTCATTGGGTGTATTATAGTCCCGTGGAACGGCTAATACTTTTTGAGTATCAGAAAGGTCGAGGGCAGGAAGGGGCAAAAAAAATGCTCCATGAATACAAAGGGGCGTTGCAAACCGATGGGTACACTGTTTACAACATCTTCGAACAACAACCTGATATTACCTTGCTTGCCTGCATGGCACATGCAAGAAGGAAGTTCGATGAAGCCAAAAGCAATGATAAAGCCAGGTCAGAGCAGGCGCTGACCATGATCCAGAAGCTGTATGACATTGAGCGAATGGCCAGGGAAGCATCTATGGACAAGCAGCAGCGTCATGTCCTGCGGAATGAAAGGGCTCCAGAGATACTTTCCCAGATACATCTCTGGCTGAAAGAGAACATCAACCAGGTGCTTCCGAAAAGCGCCATCGGACAGGCCATTGCCTATACCCTTCATCTCTGGCCAAGACTTGAGCGCTATATCCAGCATCCCGTTTATGAAATCGACAATAATCTGATAGAAAACGCTATTCGTCCGGTTGCACTGGGAAGGAAGAACTATATGTTTGCCGGCTCACACGAAGCTGCCCAGCGTGCTGCCATGATGTATTCCTTCCTGGCAACATGCAAAATCAACCAGGTAGAGCCTTTTGAATGGCTTACCAAAGCCCTTACCAGACTACCCGACCACTCCATCCAGCGACTGGATGAGCTTCTGCCCGGGAACCTTCAATAAACATTTTTCGCTATTGCACAAGATGTAGCAGGCCGGAGGGTTACGATTGGAGAGGGAGTTTATAAATTTGATTTTTCAGTATAAACCATTTATTTGCAAGCACATTGCCAAAGCCCCACGAGCCAGCTCTCCGACCAAAGCATTGTCAAAGAGCTTGCAAAGCCAACGCACCGAGAGAAATTGTCCGCCAAAGGCGGATTTGTCAACACTAAAAAAATAAAAAACGCTGACACACGAGCCGACACAGAAAGACAAGAAAGCAAAATGACAATGACACGGAAACTGAATAATGACAATGGTTTACAAGACTGGAAGACAGAACACCAGGCGGTAATAAATAAGGCTTCGTGTGGTCGAGGAACGAGACACGCCATGATTCTGTGTTGCACAGACTTAGCGAAGGTAAATGACAAGAATAGCCGAATGACGGATTCACGGATGAAATTACGAATTACGAATGACAAATTACGAGAGGAGTTTGCCCTTATCCGGGAAAATGAAGAAAATTTGCAGAAAGCACTGTTTTGAACTATCTTTGTGCATGGGAAACGCCAAAACCGGTTCCGAAAGGCTCATTGTTTTCATTCAAAACTACTTTTTCTTCCTGCACCTCCTCCAAACCAACTTCAGAACAGGTTTTCTCACGAACTGACTTTGTACGCTATGCTACAATTCCAGCATACACATTTGCAGAACCAATAATTCCAAAACTAAAAAAGAAAAAACAATGAAACCAATTGCAATCATCAGCTTTCTACTGCTTGCATGCATTGAAGTGTTTTCGCATGCGGATAGCGCTTCGAAGTACAATATTTCCTTTAAGAAAGGCAATAAAAACGACACGCTACGAAGAAGCAAAGACAAAGAAGTTCTTTGGAGCATTGAAATCATGGCGTCAGATAACAAAGGAGATTCTATTAAGAACAATATAAATACTATTGAGCTGTCTGTGGATGAAAACAAATCAACTCTCCCCTCAGACCAATATGATATCATAAGTAACTTAAATGGCAAAAAACTTGAAGAGCTATCATCTTCTAATCCTGTTAGAGTTGTAATCAAAAAAGAGAGCGACGCTTTCAATCAGATAAAATCATTGAAACTTGTTTTGAAGATTAAAATAAAAAAGCCGAAGGGAAGTAATGGCGTAGCTGTTGATGATGATCCCAAAAATAATCAAGGCGAACTAAAAGAAATTGAATTGACTGTTATGCCAGCAAAAGAACCTTTTGTAACTACATACAAGTACTTAGGTTATTTAGGGACAAACTTTGACTTAGTAGAAGGGAAACCTAAAGTGAAAAATCTTTTCTTCGCAACAAATATATTCATTCCTGAAAAGAAACATTGGGGCTTTAGTTTAGGTCTATACGGCAATCGAAGCTTCACAAGAACGGACACGTCACGAGAGGTAAGTTTCCAGTCACGAATTGCCAGATTGAACGATACTACAATCGTCCGCTCTTTTGACAGCGCCAGTCAAGTCACAAACCGAGTTTCCGACAATATTGGTGCGTACTTCATGCCTCTAATCCCCTTGAAGTTCTTAGGTGATGAAGGTCCGCTGGAAGTATATTACGCTCCTCAATTTGAATTTATTTGGAGAAAGACAACTCTTGAAAATTCTTACTTGGATAATAAAACGGTTAGAACGGACACGAGTAGAAATACTTACCCGGCAAATACTGCTCTTCCACTAATTACTCCGTTAAACACAAAGATTGAATTCAACGTGTATGACGCATACTTTGGTTTATTGGGACTATTATTTCGTTATGAGAACCAAGACATAAGTGTACGCCTTAGTTCATCTGTAGGACTTAATTTAGATTATGTCCCTATTGGCTCCTTATCGCAAACCAATTATCCAAGTGGTGTCAGTCCAGTTTATCCGACTTATGATAAGCAAGTGCGATGGTTCTTCTTTGCACGCCTATGGATAACAGAACCAACGACAGGATTAACATTAGGTGCCGAAGTGTCAAATTACTTTGGATACAGAGATGTTCACGGAACAAAAGTAAGTCGTGCACAACCCTACTATAATGTTACTCTATCTAAAGCCTTTGACCTGAAGAATTTGGCTACAGTTGTAAAGCCTCTTTCTAGTAGGTAACGTTTTACAGAGGAAAAAAAGACTCAAGGATCAGTAGCTTTTCATTTGCAAACCTGCTCCGAATCGGAAATTTTGAGTAAACCCTGAAAATTTTGAACCAATTCCAAAATAAAGTAGTAAATTTGCGAATATATTCAAAATAAATGGAGTTTTATGTATATCCAGAGACAGATAACCTCGCAGATCGTTGATGACTTTTTTAAAGGGAAGATTATTATCATCCTGGGGGCAAGACAAGTTGGGAAAACTACCCTGTTAAAAAGTATTGTCTCAAAGCGAACTGAGCCTGTTCTATGGCTGGATGGTGAGAATGCCGATGTTCAGCTTCTTTTTCAAAATATGAACAGCGAAAAAGCCAGACATATTGCCGGAAATCATAAAGTGCTGATCATTGATGAAGCCCAAAAGATACAGAGTATTGGCACGGTGCTGAAAATGTATTCGGATTATCATTCAGATATTCAGGTTGTTGCAAGTGGATCGAGCGCATTTGAACTGAGGAATGTATTAAACGAGCCTTTAACCGGCCGGAAGTTTGAATATCACCTATTTCCTTTGTCTTTTGAAGAAATGGTCCAGGCGACTGATCTTTTACAGGAACAACGCCAGCTCCATCAGCGCTTGAGATATGGTTACTATCCGGAGATAGTAACCAAAACAGAAGACAACGAACGTTTGCTTCGCTTTTTAGCTGAGAGTTATCTTTATAAAGATATTTTTCTTTTTAAAGGGATCAAAAAGCCCGAGAAAATGCTTGATCTGTTAAAGCTCCTGGCCTGGCAACTGGGTTCTGAAGTAAATTACCATGAGCTTTCTCAAATATTAAAAATTGACAATCAAACCATAGAAAGCTATATAGCCATGCTCGAACAAGCTTTTGTTGTTTATAAGCTGGCTGCCTATCATACCAATCACAGGAATGAACTAAAAAAATCGAAAAAGATCTATTTTAATGATCTGGGGATTAGAAATGCATTGATCAATGATTTCAGACCGGTTGAGTTAAGATCGGATGCAGGTGGGCTTTTTGAAAACCATATGATCAATGAAATAAGAAAACAAAACATCTATCAGCGATATTATGCCAATATCCATTTTTGGCGAAACACGGAGCAAAGGGAAATTGATTTGATCCTTGAGAAAGACAATCATTTGCATCTTTATGAATTCAAATGGAACCCTTTGAAAACCCCCAGGCTTCCTATAAGCTTCAGTAATAATTACTCCAACTTCACGTATACGGTGGTAAATCAGGATAATTTCAATTCATTTCTATCCACCTTTAGCCTGAAGGAAACATAGCAATCATCCATAAGCCTGAACTTCGAACATCAGGACATTGAATGGGATGATCCCGATTCCTATGGCCAGCAGGCTTTGCCATTTCTTTTTCATCTCAACACGTGATCCCTGATTCATGGCTGATTACCTGTCACATGTAACCATTAATACCTGATTAAGTAGGATCTCCTTACCGATTATCCGGATGTGGTAGCATCCCTGCGGCAGACCTGAAACATCCATTTGGGCACGGGCCATCATTCCGGTTGAACGGATCTCTTTCTTGCCGATAACCTGTCCGGCGGTATTGATGATCGTCACCATATACAAACCAGCTTCCGGAGGTGTAAATTCGATCCATATTTTCGCTGAAGCCGGATTCGGATAAACGGCAAAATCCAGGGCGATGGGTTTGTGAATCCCAACAGTCACCGGATCACCCAGGTTGTTTCCCACATGCCCCGTTCGTAGGTGGCTGCAAGGATCTTTCCTGAAACAGGATGGACTTCGAGTTCATCAATGATGACACTGGGGAGCGCTTCGCTGTAATCGACCCACCCGGTGAGGTTGTCGTTGGTGTAAAAAACCCCAACGTCGGTACCTGCATAAATGGCATTGTCGGAACCGGGCTCAAAAGCGAGGCAATTGGCCGGCATGTTGGGGAGGTTCATGCTTATATTCACCCAGGTTTGGCCTCCGTTTATCGAACGGCGAATTCCGGCGGCATATCCACCATAATAGCAGGTGTCGGGCTGGTTGTAATCAAAGAAATTATCGCAGGCTCCGAGCCGGTAAAACTGCATGATGTGTAATCCGTCACTGATGTTGACCCATCCATCGGGGGAGCCATCATAGCGATAGATCCCGCCGTCATTGGTATTGTAATGGACATCATTGAGAGGATTATAAGCAAGGGTGTGGATATCGGCATGGACATATTCGGCCCCCGATCCATAATATTGGGCATTCAATGTCCGGATATCTCCTCCGTCAGAAGATTCCCAGATGTTCACTCCGCCCACGAAAACGTGGTTGGCATCTGACGGGTCGACTGACAGGGAGAGGGTAAACCATCCTTGACCGTCCGGATCCAGTCCGTTGGGTTGCCATCCAAGGAGGTTCAGGTTATTGGAGTACGGGGTTTTAACCCAGGTGGTGCCATGGTCGGTTGATCTGTACAGTCCTTCAAATCCGCCATCGGAACATCTGCTGGCAAGGGCATAAACCACCTCCGGGTCAGCTGGCGTAACCCCAATGGAGATGCGGTTTACATTGATGCCGGGAATACCGGTTACCAGGGTCTGAAATGAAGCTCCGACATCCAGTGAGCGGTAAACCTTTGCCATGCAATTATAAACACTGTGGAGATCGACATCACTGATCCCCATCGTGGGGAGTTGGTCAGTAAGACATTCCCATCCCGATCCTCCGTCGTTAGTGCGCCATAATCCCCCGCAGGGAGCCCCTGCGTAAAAGATATCGGGATTGGAAGGATGAAACTCGATGCAGTCAATTCGTCCCGAGCCTCCAACCTCTCCTGAATTGATCCCTATCGTTGAATTGAAGGGTCCCCGGTAAACCCATGGTGTTTGCGTGGCCTTTTGCTGACTCCGGCCTACGATGATGCTGAAAGGCTTGACAACATCCAGACAAATACGGAAAGAATGGTAATTGTTTTCATGGAATCAACATTGGTATGACATGAATAAATTAAACAAAGATGACCCCAAACAGGGGAAGATCAAAAGAAATTCGATAAACAGAAGGTAATACTTGGTGAATCGCTTATAAAGAGGCGAGCTCTCGTTCATCATATTCAATCCCAAATGCATTCAGGAATTGGATGAATTCCTCCCTGAAGGTCTTTTTCCGGTGGATCTCTTCCTGGTTTTCGATGTACCGGGTGATCGCCTGGAGGTTTGATTGTCCATAGGAAAAAGCGCCGTATCCTTTTTGCCATCCAAACTTCCCGGGGAATAACCGTTCCTTGTTGATCAGGAAAGAGGTTGTCCGCTTGATGTCGCGGATTGTATCCGCAAGCGGACAGTCCGGATTGGCTGAAAACAAGATGTGCAGATGATCAGGGCTGCCATTGATGGCAATAGGAACCTGGTTCTTGCCTTCAAGTACACTTCCAACGATCTCTGCAACAGCCCCTTTCAGCGTCCTGTCCAGTGGATATTCGCTTGTCCTTACTGCCAGGATCAAATGAATATAAACCTGTGCATGTGTTTCTTTTTTCATGATTGTCGTTTACAGCTTAATCCGATTTTTCGAAAAAGGTCATCTGTTTAGGACAAGAAAAGTGATCCGGATGAGTGTCTTTTTTAATCCCTTTTCGCCACAAAGGCATGGAGGCACGAAGGGTTTTACGCTTTGTATGACTATTATGATTACCGGATGATAATCATTCCTGTCTGCAGGACTTTTTCAGTGTTTGACAAGCTGACAATGTATGTCCCGGGAGAATAAGAGCTGACATTCCAATCAAACCGGATCTCTCCGCCAGGGTGAAATCCGGAATATATTGTTCCAACCGGTCTCCCTGACATATCTGCCAGCTTTAGTGCGATATTCCCCGATCCATCAAGGTCTAGCACAACAGTTATAACTCCGGAAGAGGGGTTGGGGTATAAGCGGAGAAGAAGGTTCGTACTCAGGTGATCATATTGTTCAATCCCTGTTGGAAATCCATTGACATTCTCGGCGCTGAAAGTCGGCCACATCAGGATGAAATCACCGGTACCATTGGGATACCGGCCGGTGGTGGTGTCGGTTTTCTGTGGTCCGTAAGTGATAAAATCAAGGGTTCCCTCCTGGATATCAGACAGAAGTATGGACTCCCCTGTGGCAGAGAGCTTGAAATTCGCATGCAATCCGGCCTGGGTTACATCATTATCTGCCCAGACAATCAGGTATCCCTGCGGCGCTATTACGGTATCAGGAAATGTCCATTTTCCGGGATCTGAGGGATCATCGGAAAGATGAAAACCGGAAAGATCAATAAATCCTGATGTATTGTTGTACAGCTCGATCCAGTCATCGTATTCCCCATTCTGGTCAGGCATGGTGGATGTATTATCGGCCATAAACTCGTTGATCACAAGGGTTTGAGTGACATCAACCGTAAAGTATTCAAATTCAGCCCTGTGAGGTAAGAAAGAAGCAGCATCCACATTTTCAGCATAGATGTAATATTGAATATCCGTCAATCCGGCTATAAGCATGGCTCCGTAAACATGATCTCCCGCAGCTCCGTCATGGTGGTTGCCATCGTCGAACATCTGAACCTTCTCAAAGGGAAAACCAAATGCTGTTCTGTGTCCCAGAAATACAATATCTGCATTGGTAACAGTGGCATTGAACCACACTTCGGTGTTGGGACTAACGAGGGATGGCAAATAAGTCACCGTGTCAATCGCAGGTCCCTGTGCCAGGAAGATCGATCCGGAAGCAAGAAAATCTGTCCTGACGTCCATCAGCTGAACAAGACCGGGGATCAGCATGTTTGGGGGTGGTCCACCTCCAACCTGTGTATAGACATTATTGATGAAATCAGTATACGTGTAAAACTTGTTTGGATCAGCCTGTACATCCGTATCAATGATGGATTGAATCTCCAGCGCCCTGGATAAGTACCAGTCGTTGGAAAAATTCTCTTCCATCATGGTTTTCATATGGGCGATATACATCTTCCGGCGTTTGGGATCATTCAGGATCTTGTTCAGGATCGGATAATTGGGATTGGGAACATTAAAATAGGGATCAAGATGCTGCATTTGGAAGATATTAAGCGGTGGACCGGCAGCAATCATATTGAATCCTCCAAAGGTCTCATTAAGATCCCAGACAATGGGATTGAATCTCCCTGCATCATCCGTGAATATGTAGTAATTCTGAGGCATATTGATCGGCGAATCGAGGTTCACCAACAGGTTGTCATACGCCAGCATCCAGAGATGGCGATCCAGGTAAAGTACCTCCTCTACCTGCTGATTGAAATTGTTAAGGGTATCCAGGAAACCAACAAGCTTATTCCATCCAAAGTCCGATTCAACCTGATAGGAATTAAAGTATTGGGTGGAATCAGCTCCCCAATACTGCCAAACACCTATGACAGGCCCTGCTCCCTGCATTTCTCCCTTGATCCGGGTGTTTTCACCGCTTCCAATATGGGTGGTCAGGAAAAATTTGTCAACATCCTGATTATTGGTATATAGACCCAGATGTTGGCCGTTGATCAACACGTTTGCATAATTCGACTTGCTGGCGGGCATGTATTTACGGGCAATCTCATAACCCATGGTCTCCCTGACAAAGCTTGGATCCTTGAACTGATTGGAGAGCTTGATTGTTCCATATCCATCCAGGGTTTGGCCTTCAATGACATAATCGAGCTTGATGTTGAGGGGATTCTTGATCTGGTTGGGTTTGTAGGAGCTGTTTCCTTTGTACCTGACACCGACGCTGTCGAACTGCTGGCCATTGATGACGGCGTTTCCCAGTAATCGTCCCTCATCGCCTGCAGCCACAAGACTGTCGAGGATAAAATCCCAATTCGACTGCGTAAAGTATATCTCTATGGTTTGAATGGTATTGATGTCGTAGAAATCCTGGCCTTTTCCCGGTAATGCAAGGATGGCGACAAAAAACCAAATAATGATCCGGTGCTTCATGGTTTTTCTTACTTTTTCAATACAAAGAAACGAACTTGTTTGATAGCATCATACAAAACGCCAATTATAAGACTACTCCGAGATATCAATGTTTTTGGTTTGCTTTGAACTAAATCCCTGTTTACCAGTTCTTTGAATTGAGTATGCCTCAAAAGTCAGGACTTTAGTTCAAAATCATATACTTTTCGCCACAAAGGCTCCAAGTCACCAAGAAACACAAAGACCAAATATTTATATATTAAGATTTTGTGAGCTTTAGTGTCTTTATGACTTAGTGGCAAAATTCAGATCTGGAATGATCAGAGTGGAATCATAATTCAAGACTCAAGACCCATAATTCATAATTAAATTTACTCCGACAGCCGCAGATCCCCTCGGATGATGAGCGTTTTCCCGCTGCCAACAATGAAGTTGCATCCATCCTGGATGGTCAGGTCGTGACAAGAAACGGGTGTGGATGAAGGGATATCAGGGAGTATTGAGATGTTTGGAATGATCACGTTGCTGAGAGAGGATGGTACCATCGCCGGATTCCAGTTCCCGGGCTTATTCCAGTCATTGTCGATCGCGCCGGTCCACGTGATGGTGGTGAAGGATGTTGGCTCTTTGGTCCATATCTCCAGTACCGGATCGCCAAGTACGTTGCTGCAGTAATGAACCCATCTTTGGGCACCGGGTTCAAACTCCCCGGGCAGACCGATCCATGGAGCTGTCATGACTTTTGATATCAGATGTGCGGTTCCCAGGTGATGCTCTGGTGTAATGGGGTGGTAAAGGGCGCTGGTGAATTCTCTTTGCAGGTGTTCAGATGGACCATCCGTGGTTCCCTGATTGAACCAGCCATAGCGGGAGTTGAAAACGCCGCTTACCAGAAAATTGTCAATGATCAGCGCTTTCCCTGCGATAAAACCTGTGACATCAAAAGACCCGCAATAACAACCCTGTGTATAGAGGATCTGGTAATTGTGCCGGATGCCATCAACTTTTGAGAAGTTCAGATTGGTAATGTCGGAAACATACATACGGAGCATGTAGCCGGAACTGGAGTG
Organism: Bacteroidota bacterium; assembly: GCA_016868575.1. Taxonomy (GTDB): domain Bacteria; phylum Bacteroidota; class Bacteroidia; order Bacteroidales; family FEN-979; genus VGGL01. The sequence goes on along the minus strand of VGGL01000069.1, from coordinate 2,153 downwards.
TCCGAGATGATGAATGAATGATTTCCCCTGGTTGAGTTTGGAAATAAGCAAAGTCTTGTTCCATTGCCAGATATTAAGGGGAAGGGAGATCAGGGTATCATAAAGCTTCTCGATGTTGTTTTCTGCCGAAGGTATTCCATAGGTAAAGTACCCGTTATCACTATGGTTGTCGATGAGTAGATCCATGTATGGCCCGCCAAATGTCAGCGGGGGATTGTAGAGGTACTCTCCTAGCATCAAGGGATTGGTTAACTCGCCGAGGACCGGATTGGTTTGATATGAAACCGATTTGTGGATGATCTTTTGCAACTCGGAGAGGGTCGAAAAGGGAAACCTGCCAACGGAAATATCCGGCAGCAAATCTGGGTTATCGGCAATTTCTCCATACACATGGTTGCCATTGTCATCGTATGTTCCGTCAAGCCCCGAGTAATAAAGGTCGGCAGGAATATTTGAATCGGTATAGAGGTAATCGGATTGCACTGCACAGTAAAAACCCCGGTACGGCACATGGGCCGGATTTCCAGCAAGGATGACGAAAGAAATGAAATGGTCCTGGTATTCTCCAAGGATATGATTTCTGATCTTCTCTTTCAGATCCCACCCCGAACTCCCGGTATTGATGCTTTCCACCGTAGAAACCTGGGAGATCAGTCCCCTATTTGCGTACATGGTTGTTAATGCCTGAAATTCATTCTGGAACGTTTGCGGGGTAATGATCAGGATATCATAGGCGGTTTTAGTGGGTGCCGGGAAAGGATAAGCCAGCGCCATTTCCGGGTTCTGGGCAACAGCAATAGCCCGTTCACGGATAGCAGATGAAGCAGGCAAGTTCTTCAAAGCCTGTAATGATTTTTCTTCCGGGGCGGTAATGATCCTAACCGTTACTTTCCGGTAATAGGAGAGTCTTTTTCCGGCCGGGTTATACTTCACCGGGGTAAACGTCGATAACGCATAACCAAAGCCATTCAGGTGCTGGGTTGTCAGTTTGCCATCCTGTATGGAAGGGTAACTGGCATCCTGCTGATACAACTGTTCGTTTTTCACAAATTCATCTGCAGCAGTTGATGAAACCGGTCTGACATGTTGCCTGGGGAAAAGATCAATGGGTTCCCCGACCACCACTTCATCTTCATTGAGAAACTCAATGGAAACAGCGGCTTCGCCGGGTGGCAGCATCAGAAAAACCGCACGATATGGCAACTCCGGTTCACCCGGGATGCCCGACAGTTTAGTCTGATCGAAGGTGACCGATTGATAGATCCCTTTTGACCGGATCACACAGGGATCAAAATAATAGACCTTTTCGACACTTCCCCCATGAACCAGGGAGAAGACGAAAACACAAAAACTGAGGAGGCAGGAGGTTTTCACGATTCAAATATACATATTATTATTGTTATATAATGATCACAATGAGATTGGCCTTACTTTTTGCCGGAAACGCCAATTCCAGATGAACCTGATTATCTTTTCCGAAGCCGGAGAAAAATTTTACCGCCTTTGTCAATCAAGCTCAGGTCAATAATTAACCCGAAACTTACCCAGGCAAGAAGTACAAGGAGCAAAAACAAGGTTGCTTATTGTGGTTTATTTTCTTGAGGTGAAGATCATATTCAGTTTCTCAAGCAGCATTGGAAATCTCTCTTTCCTGGAAAAAGGATTCATATGGCCTAAAACAGCTTCGTACATTTCCGAAGATAATAAGGACGCCAATTCAAATTGCAAATATTCTTTGACAGTTTGAGGTGAAGATATAATGTCAGAAGCAAAGTCAAGCGTATTATCAAGAAGATAAATGATGTCTTCAAAATCATGGCTGGTTCTAGGATCATTTCCCCGAGAGTGATAGGCATCCCATTTTGCTGCCAAGAAATAGGCCATTGGCAAAATATTGATGAAAATTCCATTACCCAAATCAACCTTTTCCCTACGGAAAAATCCCTCCATGAACCATTTATTGGCAGGCGCCCAACCGACTTCCCTGGTAGACATAACATCTACAAGGATATCTTGATAAAAAAACCTGCACATGACTTGCTCTTCCGATTTTTGGGTAAAACCTTTATGTATACTCAAAGAAAACAGGTTTGCAAGAAATCATGCCTGAATCAGTTCAAAGTTATCTGTCATCAGAGTCTCTAACTGAGGTC
>VGGL01000068.1 GCA_016868575.1 Bacteroidota bacterium | reverse complement strand
ATATTCTTTGTTTCATGGAATGAGAAAGCACCGAGATGGCCAATGGATCCCAACGGCTTATCCTTGTAAAAGGAATCGACCGCATGGGCGGCGTCTTCCACAACAATCAGACGATAACGGTTAGCGAGCTCCATGATCCGGTCCATGTCGCAGGCAATTCCGCTGTAATGGACTACTACAATGGCTTTCGTTTGGGGGGTGATCAGCCGTTCAATCGCTGCGGGATCAATATTCGGAACATCCGTCAGCACATCGGCAAAGACCACTTTGGCGCCCCGTAACAGGAAGGCATTGGCCGTAGAGGTAAAAGTAAATGAAGGCATGATCACCTCATCCCCCGGTTGAATGCCGGCCAGAACAGCTGCCATCTCCAGGGCATCGGAGCACGAAGTGGTGAGTAAAACCTTGTGGAAACCATACTTTTTTTCGAAAAAAGCGTGACATTTTTTCGTAAATATCCCATTCCCTGCCAGGGTTCCCGCTTTGGCGACTGCTTGTGCGGCACGGATCTCTTTCCCGGTAAAATGGGGCTTGTTGAACGGGATGGTCATGAACCTGACAATGTTTTACTTTTGTGGGCGAAATTACGCTTTTTTACTGTGAAGAGGAGAAAACCGGGGAACGACATCCTGAGGATGCTGGCCGGGAAATGGAAGCCTGTGTATGCCGTGTATGCTTTCATTCCGGCGCTGATCCTGAATGTCATCCTGAATTATTTATGGATACCCGTGTATGGCGCAACAGGTGCGGCCTGGGCAACGAATATCAGCTATACCTTCGGAACCGCGATCTTTCTCCTGTTTTACACCCGTGTCATCAGGATATCCCCGGCTGAATTGATCCACTTCCGGCTGCAGGATTTCTCTTTCATCCGGCATCCCCAAAAACTGATCAAATGGAACCAGCCAAACTGACAGGACTCCCCATGTTCTTCATCCTGGGAAGACCCCGGTCAGGGACCACCCTCCTCTCGACCCTGTTCGACGCCCACCCGAATGTGAAGATCCCGCCCGAATTCCCGGTTTTCCTGAATCTATATCAGAAGTTCAGGAAAGTGAAAAAGTGGGATGAGTCAACCATTCGCTCCTTTGTGGACCTGGTATGGGATAACAACATCATCGACATCCGCACCCTTGACAATCTGAAAATTGACCCAGATCAGTTTACGTCCGACCTGCTGGCCATTGGTGAAAAAGGTGATATCAGGGAGTTCCTGGCCCAGATCAACCTGCATGCCTTTTCGGTTTTTCCCAAGCAGGATATCCGGGCTGTTGGAGATAAAAATCCGGTGTATTCCATCTATGCCCACCGCCTGGTGAAGATATTTCCCGATGCGAAGTTTATCTGCATCATCCGTGATTACCGCGACAATTTCATCTCCATCCTGAACCTGAAGGAGTTGGGTCTTGAAGCCCCGATCTTGCCACTACAAGTCTATCGCTGGCGGTTTGCCCTGAAACTGTTTCTGAAACTTCAACAGAAGCACACCGACCGTTTCCATCTGATCCGTTATGAAGACCTGGTGAATAAGCCGGAACAATCTTATCAGGAACTCTGTACTTTCCTGGGACTTCCTTATGATGATTCGGTATTCCGGTTTTCAGAAAAAACAGCAGAAACGTTGCGCATCTATCCGAAAGAGCTGATCGAAAAGTTCCATAAAAGCCTCCTCTCCCCGATCAACAAAAGCCGGATGGGTATCTGGAAGCAGGAACTGACCGGCCGGCAGGTACGTCTGGCCGATCATATTGCAGGAACATACGCGGATCAGTTCAGCTATGAAAGGGTTCAAAAGAGCTTTGATATCCTGCTTTTTCTCCGTTCACTTCCGATGATCACCTATGGATACCTGATCTTCAGGTTTATGCAGGCAGGATCGTACATGCCTTACAAAGCCGGACGATGGCTGTTCATGCGCCTGCTGATCCTGGTGCGCTTCTACCAATGGGTGACCGGACAAAAGCGGCACGATTTTCAGAAGAGATAGTACCTTTTTACTTCCGGCAGGTCTTCGATTTTTCTTGCTTTATTGCTTTTCATGAGGATCTCATCCCAGGAAGCTTTGACCGGGTCAGAGAGTTCACTTTTAACCACTTCAAGTATTCCTTCCTCGGAGGGGTCGGTTAAGGCCGAAAGGGCTTTCCGGATCTTCCCTGCGGCTTTTTCAAATGACTCTCTGGTTACGGCATAACGCTGGTTGGCAACGCCTTCCTGTCCCGGACAAAGGGTATATCCCAGCGCCTTGACGAATGTCTGGTTGGAAGGCCGGTCCCGGAGAACCCGGGCATATCCTTCGTTCCAGTCATAGAACCGGAAGGCGAATTCAGTGGTCATGAACGAGATGATGATGGGCAGCGGCGTGCTGTGGTATTTCTCAAAGGGAATGAAGATGCCCCCTTCAAAGGTTTTCTTGTCCCAGTCAATATCCTTCAGGTTGATCACCCCCACAGGCTCGTTCTGATATTCAATGATACAATAGAGGTTTTGGATGTTGTTGACTGAAGCGAACCATTTTTCCTGCATCTCCGGGGTGATGAATTCCCTGAACTCATAGTTTCTGACCACCACCGGGTCATTCCGCCAGTTCCTGACCATCTCGATGTCTTCTTTGTCCATCAGCCGGAAGGTGATGCCGTATTTGGTATATTTCATTTTGATTTCTGATTTCTGATTTCTAATTTCCCATAACCCTCACCAACCTCACCCCATGTCCCGGGATGATGGAGGAATAGACGCCGTCGGTGATGGTAACCTCTTTCTGCCGCCAAAGGTCCCTGACCCGCTCATTCCCCGTAAATCCAAGTTTGCGGAGATCAAGGTTGTATTCTTGGTTCATCTCGTGGAGGGCGAAGATGCCAATGGCTTTGCTGCCATCGTCGAGGTCTTTGATCCAGACCTGGACGGTATGGTCGTCGATGGCGCGGGTGGCCTGCCTGCCCAACGGATCCTGGTTGATGGCCAGCACTTCGTCGTTGGTGAGCAGATTCAGGGTAAATGGATCCAGGCGGGTGAGGTCGCAGCCGATCAGCAAAGGCGCTGATAACAGACTCCACAAGCTGATGTGGGTGTATTGCTCATCGGGAGTCAGCCGGGTTGGATGCAGACTGGGTCCCCAGCCAACCCATCCCACCACCAGCATGTCGGGGTCGTTCCAGTGGCCGGGGCCTGCAAAGGGGGCGTTCCGGGTCTGGCTGAAGCCGATTTCCCGCATACTCTCCCAGGTATCGGTGATATCTCCGGTGGTCCGCCAGAGGTTTCCGCCCACTTCAGCGCCCCATTCCCACACGTTGCTCATGCCATACTGGCAAAGGCTGTAAACAATGTCCCTGTCGACCTGATCCAGGGCATCACGCATGATGAAATAGGGTTTTTTACGTTCTGCCAGGGAAGTATCTTTTGCAATGTTATCATATGAACACCAGTCGTATTTCAGGTAATCAATCCCCCAGGCAGCATAGGACTGTGCATCGTTGATCTCATGCAGGTAGCTGCCTGTATATGCACCACAAGTCAATGGCCCCGGGGAGCTGTAGATGCCAAATTTCAAACCCATGGCGTGGATGCTGTCACCCAGGGATTTCATGTCAGGAAACTTCTCATTGGTAAGGATATTCCCGCCGGCATCCCGTTTGGGTTCCCGGTCTTTCGGGATCTCCCATCCATCATCCATGTTGATGTAAGTCCATCCGTGGTCTTTCAGGCCTTTATCCACAAAAGCCCTGGCGCTGGCGATGATCTTGTCCGTATCCACCGAAAGTCCCCAGCAGTTCCAACTGTTCCAGCCCATCGGCGGGGTCAGCGCCAACTGTTCTCCGATCCGGATGAGCAGTTCCCGCTGGTCGTTCCCCTCGCTGTTGCTCACCGTGATCATCACCGGATAATCCCCCGGTTTTTTCACCTTTCCGGTGATGATGCCTGTCAGGGGATCGAGAAGCAGCCCTTTCGGCAGCTTCCGGGCTTCATAGCGCAACGGCTTCTTTCCCGTCGCTGTGATCTGGTAAAGAAACGGGTGCTCCGGCCGGGCGCCGGTGATCTGCGCACCATTGATCCGCGGCTTCAGGGCCGGAAGCGGAGTCAGCACATAAGGGGTCTCCTCGGCAAAGATCTCTATCTCTTCCGCCCCATAAAAATCGAACTCATAGCTCACAACGGCAGATTCATCCTGAACAGGGATCTCGATCAGGAAATCCTGGCTTGTCAGCGGCAATAAGGTCAACTCCTGATCAGCATAAAAAACCTCCACCCGGGTGACCTTGTTCACAGCAGTCACGATCAACCGGCCGGTGATGGTCAACGACGATGAACCGTTCGTGGTACGGATGGTCTTGGTGAGGTTATCCCCGACAAATGCAAAGTTCTCCCGGTCAGTCACAAGCCTGAAATATTCCCTGATGTTGGTCATGCTCACCTCCTGGTTGCCGGTGTACATCCCCCCTTGTCCTCCCTGGTCAAAGACCCGCACCGCGATCACATTCACCGCGTCCCACAGGATACGCGGATCATCAGCCGCCAGCGTGTACCTTCGCTCCTTGTCCCAAAGGATGACCGGCGCTTTTGTGAAGCTATCATCCGTGAATTGACCGTGAATGTAGTTGTTTCCGTTGATGCCGATCAGGAAACCATTTACAAATGTCTGGTCATAATTGTTGATCTTTCCAAGGAATATCCGCAGACTGTCCTTCAGATAGGAGTTGGCAATGATGGTTGACGGAATGAAGACATGCATCCGGAACCAGGCATACCCGTCGTAAGGATCATAGCCCTGCTCTTCCCAGATGCGATCCACTCGGATCTCTTTCCACGCCGCATCAGGAAAAACGAGCTTTGCAAAAGCCGCATCATCCCCCTGGAAAAATTTCCAGGCATGGCTGATAGAGATGGTGTTATCAGGTTGAGCGCATACCGAAACGGCACAAAAGAAAAAGACCAGCAGTTGAACGGTTGTTTTCATGTGGGTAAGATTGTTGATCCATCAAACTTACAAAATTTCTTATCTTGCTAAGCTATTCTGCTACCATGGAATCACAACAGAAAACCGAAGGATTGTTCATTTTCATCAGTTATGGACATTCCGATGAGTACAAAGACATCGTTCGACGCATCGTTACAGATCTGAAAACCAGGGGACACCGCGTCTGGTTTGATGAAGAACAGATCCGGCCCGGCGAGAATTTCAATGAAGCCATCGAGCTGGGACTGGCACAGCTCCGCGAAGAAAAGGACAAAGCTCGTTTCCTGTTGCTGATGACAACGGATATCTCGGAACGCACGGCCGGAAATTATTCCTATTGTCTCAATGAGATCGAACAGGCCTTGATCCACCGGATTGAAACGGTCCCTGTCCTCCTCTCCTCCAAATTGACCATTCCTTTCCGGCTGAGCCAGATCCATTATCTCGATATGCGGGATTGTGTTCCGGCGGAGAAAAAAGAAGAGACCTACCAGCTGAAACTCAAATCCCTCATCCGGGCCCTGGAAGATCGGGTGACCGACCACCATTTTACCTTATCCGAAGAGGGAAAGATGTTCAAATACCTTAAGCCCTGTGAGTTTGAAGCCGATTTTGCCCGCCACCGCACTCAGTTCACCGGCCGGGAATGGCTGAAGGGCATGGTCGAAAACTGGGTCCGGAATAAGCCGAATGAAAGAATACTGGTCGTCAAAGGAGATGCCGGTGTCGGAAAGACTGCTTTTGCCGTCCATCTCATCGATACGATCCCGGAGATCACCGCCTACCATCTGTCGGATTACCGGGTCGCTGAGAAGGCCAACCCTTTCCGGGTACTGAAAAACCTGGCCTTTCAACTCGCCAGGAAAAACAGGGATTACTGGAAAGCCATCTGCCGGATGGATCCGTTTGAAGAGATCGAGAACCAGAGCCGGCTTTCTTCCCTTGTTGATATTTTATTTATCCAACCACTGGCAGGGCTGCTCGGGCAATCGGAAGAACAATTCGTCTTCCTGATCGACGCCATTGATGAACTCGACGTGCTCAATGAAAATGACCTGATCCAGGAGATCTCCATGCCCCGGAAGCCATTTCCTCCCAATGTCAAGTTCATCCTCCTCTCCCGGCCGGATGAATATGTGATGAAACGATTCCTCATACCCCCCGATCAAACCATCGACATCCAATCTCAGGAAAATCAGCAGGATTACCTGGCCGATGCACGAAAATTCCTCGAACATGTCATCAACGAGAAACTGTCCGCACCCCTCCCTGCAGATTCCCCGGTGATCCCGAAAATCCTGAAGAACTCCGATGGGCTTTTCCTCTATGTCGTCGCCTTGCTCGAATCACTGAAGTTCCAGCGGGACAAGATATCCTACCCGGAACTGCTTGCCAGCATTGAAGATTTTCCGGCGAACCTGAGTGGCTTCTACTACAAGTATTTCCGGGAACGGATGCAGACCGACGACATGACCATCCTGAAAGAGATCCTCGCCTGTTCCTTCGCCTGCAACCAGAACCTGCCGGTTCCCATGATCCTCCGCATCCTCAACTATCAGAATATCGACCTGAATGTCATCAAAGTTCGCCTGGGCTCCCTATTCCGGGTGACCAGCGAAAGCATCATCCCATTCCATAAGACCTTGTATGAATGGCTGCTGAAAGAAGAGAACAGCCGGGAGTTTCACATCAATATTCTCTCAGGACACAGGATACTTGCGGAGTATGGAGAATCCTTGCTTTCGAAGATAGCATACACGGGGGTTAGCGATCACCTCGAGGAGGTTAATCCGGTTGAATCAGATCTGCTGCTGGAGCTTCCCTTTCACTACCTGCGACTTGGAAACACCGACAAAATCGCTGAGATCCTCACCCGGCCGGCCCTGTTCATGAGGCTTTTCAAAAATGACCGGTTTCAGCTGATGGCCTATTACTACAATGTCCCTGACGAAGGAACCTTTTTCAATAACCTCCGCCTGGAACTGGAAAAAATGGAAACACAACCTGCCGAAACACTTTATACCATTCGCGCCTACCACCTGGCAGGCCTGTTTAGCTTCATCCTGAAAAACTACCGGATCGCAGCTTATTTCCTGCTGAAAGCACTTTCCATCCTGGAGCCGCAGGTAACCGGAAAGAAGCCTGACAGCAAGGAAGGAAGCGATCAGGAGGCGCCTCCGCAGCCAACCGCTGAACAAAAACATCTGCTGGGGGTGCTGTACAACGATCTGGCGGAGAATTTCCTCAACGTCAGCATGTTTAAAGAGGCCAAGGCGTTTTATCAAAAGGCGATCCGCATCCTCTACCGGGCAAATAAGTGGACGGTTGAAGCTGCTGATGCCATCAACAACTACGGACATGTCTTCTTCCATGGGAAACAATATGACCGGTGCGAGAAGCTGTATAATAAGGCGTTCAAGATCCGGAAGGCGATTCTGCCTCCGTTGCACCGGGCCATTGCCGAAAGCCATTTTAACCTGGGCATGGTGATGCTTTACAACAACAACCGGGAGCTGGGGATCATCGGCATCCGGTCGGCCATCAATATCCATGAAAAAGCCGGTCGTACATTCGACCAGGACTATGCCCTCTACCTGCTGACGCTGGCAGAAATGCAGGTTGAGCAAAAGGAATTCACCGAAGGGATCCCGCTGGTGGAGCGGGCGCTGGCCATCCGGATCGCCCTGTATGGCGCCAAACATGCATTGACCACCGAGGCCATCATGTCACTCGAATCGGCATACCTGAGCTATAAACGGGCCAACCCGGAGTATCCCATTCAAACACCCGGCGAAAGCCTGCTCGATGTGGCTTTGGAACGCCGCGCACGTATCCTTCCGCCGGATAACGACGAGTTCATCCCAGTCTACTTCATCCGGGCGCTGACCCATATCTTCCGCGGTGACAACCGGGGAACACGGGAAAACCTCCACAAAGCCAATGTGCTCATCAACCAGGGAAAAGGCAGACTTATCGATGTGGTGAACATCAGCACCCGCCAGGCCTATATCTACATCGTCTTCCAACATGAGTATGAAACCGTGAAAGAAGTCATTCAATCCCTCTTCCACCGGGTAAAGACCACCCAGGAGCTATCGGGGGATGAACGCTTCAGGTTGGTCGCAGATATCCTCTCCTATTTTGTGAGCACCTTCCTGAACCTGAGCATGGAAGAACGCAAAAGAGACGTGGAGATCATGGTGATCATCCTGCCCGTTATCGAGGCGGAATTCCTGAAAGACCTTGAAAAACTGATCCAAACGGAGACCAACAAACCCCTGTTCCGGAATATCTCCATCGCCTACAATGAAGTGGCATTCCATAAGTTTATGCCGGAAAAGAATTACGGCAACGCCGAAAAGTACTTCACCACAGCCCTCCGTTACATGAAAATCGCCGGTGATGCCGTGGAATGTGCCAACATGACGCTCAACCTGCAAACCGCCATCTTCAAGGCAGGCAAGCCGGTGGACTATGAGCTGATCAAGACCAACACCAACCTCTTGCGTCAGCACAACGACGACCGGTACGTAAAGGGCGACCTGCTGCTGGGATCAGGCAATATGACTCTGCAGGGCTCACCCGATATCTCCCGCATCCAGCTCCAGATGGCCTTTGCCGTATCGGTGGCCGACCGAAAGATCGACCGCACCGAGATCGGAATCATTGCGAAGATGTTCAACCTCGATGCCGACCCGGAGATCAGGAAGACGTACGAAGATCTCAACAAACAGGTGAACGATCCCCAGCTCGATATCCCCAGTTTTATCGCCAACTGCGTCAACTTCTCCGTCGCCCGCACACAGGAACTCAACCTCGACAAGAAAGAGGTGGAGATCATCATCCGCAAGCTCCTCGCCATCAGCGCAGCAGATTCCAGGATGGACCCCGCGGAGGTCGGCGTGATCTTCGACTATGCCCGGCACTTTGATTTCGACAAGACGGATCTGTTTGAGCTGTTCTCCAACTTGTGATGCTGGAGGTTGGAAGTTGGAGGATGGAGGATGGAGGGTGGAGGATGGAGAGAGAACTACAGCGAGATGAACATTACCGTCACTTCTCTTCATTATTAATTTTTAATTATTAATTGAATTTGAGTATTTTTGCCGCCGTTTTCTCTCCGTAGCTCAGCCGGTAGAGCAGTTGACTCTTAATCAACGGGTCCCAGGTTCGAGTCCTGGCGGGGAGACGGAAACCAAGTGCAAAGTGCAAGGTGCAAAGTCTAAAAATTTGCATTTTGCACTTTTCGTTTTAGACTTTTCCGTTCGCATTTTGCGTTTCACCGTTTGAGAAGATTCGATACAGATGATGAGGTGCTCATATCCTGTTCTCTGTGGAGCTCTGCGTATCCTCTGTGGATCTCTGTGTTAAATCGGATGCTTTTTAAAACCACAGAGTACACCGAGGAGGCACAGAGTACCACAGAGGAGTGTACGTGTCTACCAAAACAATCTGTGTAAATCTGTTGTATCTGTTATCTGTGTTCCAATAATTATGAATTAGGAGGCTTGAATCTTGGATTATGAATGGGAAAACCTGAAAATAAATTTGGATATATTCAATTTTCACGTTAATTTTGTACACCAAACCGTCAAATTTCGCGTTAAAAATGAACTCTAAACAGCTTATTCCCCGGATCCTGGCATCACGGATCAAAGACCAGATAACAAACTCAAACAAGGTAGTGGTCGTTTACGGGGCCCGCCAAACCGGTAAGACGACCCTGATTCGGGAGATTCTTGCCCGGTTGCCATATAAATGCATGTCAGTAAATGCAGACCAGAGAAAATACCTCGACGTTCTTTCCAGCAGGGATGTTCGGAAACTCAGGTCGTTGGTTGGTGATTATGAATTGCTGTTTATCGATGAAGCGCAGCGTATTCCGGAGGTTGGGATCAATTTGAAGATCATTCACGATGAGATTCCCGATATCAGGCTTGTTGTTACAGGATCCTCTTCGCTTGATCTGGCTTCAAAAATATCGGAACCTCTGACAGGAAGAAAATCGGTTTTCACCCTCTATCCCATTTCTTGTCAGGAGCTCAATGGGATAAAAACACCTTTTGAGATATCTGAAATGTTGGAGGAAATGATGGTTTTTGGCTCTTACCCTGAGGTTATTACGCATGCGTCAGCTACTGAAAAAACAAGGATTCTGGATGAAATTGGAAATTCCTTCCTATACCGGGATATCTTTGATCTGCTGGGGATCAGAAACCGGGATAAATTGTCTGATCTTCTGCGGTTTTTGGCATTCCAGGTAGGTTCTGAAGTTTCATTGAACGAGCTCGCAAGTTCGTTAACGATGAACCGGATGACCGTAGAGCAATACCTATCGATACTGGAAGAGACGTTTATCATTTTCAAGTTGCGCGGATTCAACAGAAACCTCCGGAAAGAGATCTCGAAGATGAACAAATACTATTTCTATGATAACGGTATCCGGAATTATGTGATCAACAACTTCAATCCGGTCACCATGCGTAACGATGCCGGCCAATTATGGGAAAACTTCCTGATGGCCGAGCGGCTCAGGTTTCTCTCCGCTTCCGGGCAGCTTCCAGGTCGGTGGTTCTGGCGCACCTATACCGGCTCCGAGCTCGACTACATCGAGGAGTCCGGCGGAACACTCAGCGCCTGGGAGTTCAAATGGAACAAAAAGAAACTCCGACCACCAAAGACCTGGATCCAGGAGTACGGCTCCCCGGTGGCACTTATAAACCGGGAGAATTTCCTGGGATTTGTCGGATTGTAGATGGTGGAGGATGGAGGGTGGAGGTTGGAGGGTGGAGGTAAGTCTTGGTATGAATTCATCGGGCGTCGAAGTTCGCATTTTGCGTTTCACCGTTTGAGAAGATTCGATACAGCTGGTGAGAGGCTCATACCCTTCTCTCTGTGGAACTCTGCGTATCCTCTGTTGAGCTCTGTGATAAATAGACATGCTTTTTAAAACCACTGAGCACGCCGAGGAGGCACGGAGAAACACGGAGGAGGGTTTGTTCCTATCGAAAAAATCTGTGTAAATCTGCAACATCTGCGTCATCCGTGTTCCAACAACAATTGCTTTCTTGACTCATAAAAAAATTTTTTTCAACTGCCGTTTCAATTAATCAAAAAGTTTTTTTTCTTTGTATGTGGTTTAACGGATTGGGATAAAAAAAACCTAATTTTTCCACAACAATACAAGTGATCATGAAGAAGATCAGGCTCCTGCTCGTCTCATTTGATGCGGAGATCAAAGCTTCCGAGGTGCCTGCATTCCGGGCGGCAGTGATTGAGAAGGTTGGTAAACAGAACACCCTTTTTCACCACCATCTAGGCGATGATGCTTATCTTTACAAGTATCCCCTCATCCAGTACAAGCAGATCCGCAAAAGGCCAACCATTGTATGCGTGGATCAAGGCGTTGATGAGATCCACAAATACTTTGAAAAGCGAAGCTGGGATATCAAGGTAAACGATAGGTGGCTGGAAATGAAAGTGATAAAGCTCGACCTGAATCAGTTCACCCTCCAAGTCTGGAACCGGCATTTCAATTACACCATTCACAACTGGATCGCACTCAATCAGGAAAACACGGAGAAATATAACAACATGCCAACCCTCTCCGATCGCATCTCTTTTCTCGAAAAGACCCTCACCGGCAACATCCTTTCCTTCGCCAAAGGCGTTGAATGGACAGTTGACAAGCAAATAGAACTGAAGATTCTCAACTTTAAAGAACCCCGGACAGTCAAAGTCAAAACAAACGACCTGGTCGGTTTTAACCTTGATTTTTCTACGAATGTTTTTTTACCTAACTTTATCGGCCTGGGAAAAGGGGTGAGTAAGGGGTATGGGATAGTTAGACAAAATCATCATTAACCATCAACAATTGCGATCTATGAAAATGACTTTTTCGCGTGTCAAGAAAGCAGCTCGAAAAGATGGCAGGCCATATTATTGGCAATTCTGGCCTTTTTTTAAAAGCTCTAAGACGCCCACACCTCCTGTTGAACAAGAATCAAAGGCCTTTTTCGAGGATCAGCTTTACTCTGTATTTAATGCTGAATTGGATAAAATCGAACATAATTGGCATGAGTATGACAAAAAAATCATGCCTAAGTATTGTCAATCTTTGGATGATTTCGAAAGATTGAAGAAGGAATATGAGACTGATAATCAGGAAAAGCAGGAACTTCGGAAGAGATACATCCAGGCAGAAGAGGCTTACCAGGACATGCAGCCTCCTTCGATCAATCCCAACTGGGCTCTTTTTTGGCTGGTTCTTATTGCAATAGCTGAGTTTCCCCTCAACAGCATCGTTTTTGAGATTTTTGGACAGGAACGGATCGAAACATACATCATGAGTGGGATCATTTGCGTTGGTATTCCGCTAATGGCACACTTTCTTGGTAAAGCAGGAAGAAAAGAAATCAAATCTGGGACGGATAAAGCCATCCTAATAATATGCCCGCTTATAGTCTTATCCATGCTGGTCGCAATAGCTATTATCCGTATGCTCTATTTCAAGGAAATGACAACGAAAATAAATGCTTCCCCGGAAACAATGACCATTATCTTTGTGATAATCAACATTTTCATTTTTGTGGTCGCTACAATCATTTCATATAATGCAGCTCATCCGAAACCTGAAGAATTTAAAGCAAAGAGAAAGAAATATCTTCAGATAAAGAAACAAATTAGAAGAGATGACAAGGAAGGGATTGTTCTCGTTAAAAGGATCGAGAAATGCAGTTTTACT
>VGGL01000067.1 GCA_016868575.1 Bacteroidota bacterium | reverse complement strand
GGACCAAAGAATCCTGCCTCGCCCTTTGTCATAAATTTCTTTAACGCCCGCGTTACGCTGTCTTCACTTACCCCAAAGGCACGCTCAATATCAACATTACGACACAAACCCTGATGAATGAAATTACCGGTTATGTACCGGAAGGCATCCCGATCATCCTTTGCATGGGAAAATACCGGTAAACCATTGATCAAATATTGAACAAGTCCCTCTCGTTCATATACACCTACATGGGCGTTGATCAAGGTCGTTTCTTGTGGAAAAATTGGTAATATAAGTTGCATGAGACAAAAGTACCGCTTTCTCTGGTTGCATCAACTGCGTCGAGTTACTTATTTTTGCTACTCAAGGTCAGGAGTTCTGAATTTTATCGAACAACGAAATCGTTCCATCGCTGATCCACTGCCATCCTATATATCCACAAAGCTTCGTATGTTTGCATAAAAAAAGATATGGAAAGCATTAACAACTATATTGAGACCCATCAGGCGCGGTTTCTGGAAGAATTATTCGGATTGATCCGCATCCCGTCGATCAGCGCCAAGGCGGAGCACAAGCCCGATATGTACAAGGCCGCGGAATACTGGAAGAAGTCCCTGCTGGATGC
Organism: Bacteroidota bacterium; assembly: GCA_016868575.1. Lineage (GTDB taxonomy): Bacteria > Bacteroidota > Bacteroidia > Bacteroidales > FEN-979 > VGGL01. The sequence continues at coordinate 12,088 of VGGL01000067.1, read as the reverse complement.
CGGCGCCGATCGGGCTGAGGTCTTCGAAACAACAGGAAACCCTGTTACCTACGGAGAAAAGATCATCGACCCTGCACTTCCAACCGTGCTCGTCTACGGCCACATGGATGTGATGCCGGTGGAGCCGTTGGATCTATGGACTTCTCCCCCGTTTGAACCGGAGATCCGCGATGGAAAAATATACGCACGGGGCGCCGATGATGACAAGGGACAAGCATTCATGCATGCCAAAGCCTTTGAGTTCATGGTGAAAAATAACTGCCTGCCCTGCAATGTGAAGTTCATGATCGAAGGGGAAGAAGAGGTTGGTTCACCGAGCCTGGGGAAATTCTGCTCAGATCACAAAGAGATGCTCAAGGCAGATGTCATCCTGGTTTCAGATACCAGCATGATCGGACAGGATGCCCCGTCGATCACCACCGGCTTGCGCGGGCTGGCTTACATGGAAGTGGAAGTGACCGGGCCGAAGATCGACCTCCACTCTGGGCTCTTTGGTGGCGCCGTGGCCAATCCGGCCAACATTCTCGCCAAGATGATCGCCTCGCTCACCGATGAACATCACCGCATCACCATCCCCGGATTCTATGATGATGTGATCGAAATCTCCGAAGCCGAAAGGGCAGAAATGGCCAAGGCGCCTTTCAACCTGGAGGATTATAAAAATGCCATTGAAATTGAAGAAGTCCATGGAGAAAAAGGCTTTACGGTCAAGGAGCGTACCGGCATCCGTCCGTCGTTGGATGTCAATGGCATCTGGGGTGGATATACCAGCGAAGGAACAAAGACGGTACTGCCTTCAAAAGCATATGCCAAGATTTCCATGCGCCTGGTGCCCAACCAGGAATACCGGAAAATCAGCGACCTCTTCGCCAGGCATTTCCAAGCCATCGCACCGAAATCTGTCAAGGTGAAAGTGAAAGCCTTGCACGGCGGACAGCCCTATGTCTCTCCTGTAGACAACCCGGGATACATCGCCGCCGGCATGGCCATGGAAAAAACATTTGGAAAGAAGCCCATCCCGGTAAGGAGCGGTGGCAGCATTCCGATCATCACCACATTCGAGCAAATCCTCGGGATCAAGTCGATCCTGCTGGGATTCGGACTCGAGTCGGATGCCACCCACTCACCGAATGAGAGCTATCCGGTTTTCAACTTCTTCAAGGGAATCGAGACCATCCCCTATTTCTTCAAGTTCTATGCGGAGTTGATGAAGACAAAGTAGGCTTAGGGTTTCGTGTGCAGGGGTGACATCCTACTTATAAAAATAACACAGTAACACGGAGAAATAAGGAATTCCACAGAGGGGCTGATGAAATCTGAAAGAAATCAGAGGAAATCGAGATTTCCGATTACTGGACAATAAATGAAACGCCTGATCTGCTGGTCTTCAGGTGGTAAAGGCCTGTTGAAAACCGGCTCACATCAATGTATTCCTGATCTTTGAGAAAGCCCGTCCACACTTGATGACCCTGGCCGTTATAAATGGTCACCGGTTGAGGCTTGTCCTGGGAATCGAAACGAACAAACAGGATGTCATTGGCCGGATTCGGGTAAACCGTGACGGAAACATGGTCAGCATATGCAGCAATCCCTGCTGGCAATACCGTGAACGATTGTTCGGTTGCAAACACAGAGGCCATGCCGCCGTTGTCAAGCGCCTGAACACTCCAATAATAAGTTCCCGGTGAAAGGCTCAGCAAGTTCCAGGAGGTATCCTGGTTCACGTTACCCAGCGCTGAACGTTTATTAAATCCGCAGTTGCAGGACATGGAGGACAATATCTCATGTCCGCCGGAAGTTGTTCCTACTCGGAGGTTATAGGATAATCCGTCGGATGGTGTTTGGGCATCCTGCGCCCGGTTCCATGAAAAAGTGATATCGCTTCCATCGCTGCTGGCGGTTAACAACCCATCCGGAGCAGTTGGATTGGTGTTGGGAACAAAAGCATTGGCGCCATTTTCGTTTCGGAACAATGCCGAAACGGCGTCATCATAACCATTCAATCCGCTTAGGAATACATCGATATCGCCATCATTGTCAAAGTCACCAAAGGAGACGGAAGAACGTTTAAGATCAACCAGGGTCGCACCCATGTCAAAGAAGAGCCAATTGCCCATATTCCGGTACATGGCAGAATATTGGGATCCGCAACCGGCGCTTTTCCCGGAAAAGACCATATCGAGATCGCCGTCGTTGTCGACATCCCCCAAATCGAGCGAACTCAGGGCAATGCCGGTGATGTACGTGTTGATCTCGGTAAACAGGTCATTGCCGTCGTTCCGGTAGACAAAAAACTGCGGATCAAGGGCATCATCAAATCCGGTGATGATCAGGTCCATATCCCCATCGTTATCGAGGTCTCCCCAGTTAATGGTTCCGGCCGACAAGCCGGGAAAACCTGCATCAACCACCTGAAAATCACCAGCCGTATTCCTGTACAATTTGGTCACAAACCCGCCACCACTGTCACCGCTGATGAGGATATCAAGATCGCCATCGTTGTCAAAATCCACCCAACGGGCGGATGCTGATTGCAGTTCCTGCAGGTGAGGGATGATATCCGTGAAGGTCCCGTCACCATTATTTCGGAATATGGTGATCTTATAGCTTCCCACAACAAGAATATCCAAATCGCCGTCATTGTCGTAGTCACCCCAGGTGGATTCCCCATCGGCCACAGAAGTTGACAGTTCTGTTAGAAAAACGAATGAGTTGTTGTCGTTTCGATAAATCTGGCTTACAGGGGTCGAATTAATGTCATACCCTGAAAGGATGATATCGAGATCATTATCATTGTCGAAGTCTCCCCATTCGGCGGAAGCGTAAGCAAGGCCGGTAAGTCCGGCATTGGTGTTGACGAACGATCCATTGTCATTGCGGAAGATCCCGGCATAGAAACTCCCAGTGGTCCGATCACCACACAAGAGCAGGTCCAGGTCGCCATCCTTGTCATAATCGCCCCAGGCGGAAGCACCGTAAGCGACGTTGGTAATACTGGTATTGTACTGCGTAAATGTTTGGGCTTGCAGTCCAGGGAAAATGGTTATAAAAAGCAGATAAAACAGGGATTTAAAGATGTATTTCATAATTATTGATATTTGGTTCGCCACGAAGACACGAAGCCACTAAGGATGATAACCTTCACTTGTGACTCTGTGACTTTGTGACTTTGTGACTCTGTGACTATTAAACTTCGCTAACCCTTCATCTAAAAAACTAACGAAAGCATCCACATCCAAGTCATAAGCCCGGGGTTTGTTCAGCAGTTCGCCGGCCGTATCAAGTAAAACATAGTAAGGTTGGGCGTTGACATTGAATCTGGATATCTGGAAATCAGCATACTTCTTGCCGATGTTCTTTTTTGTTTTCCCGTCATATTTGGAAACCACCCACTCTGATTCCGGTAAGGATGTTTTATCATCCACATACAGGGCGATCACCACAAAATTATCACGCATTCGTTTGAGAACACGGGGATCTGACCACACGTTGGCTTCCATTTCCCGGCAATTGACACATCCATGACCGGTGAAATCGATAAAGACCGGCTTATTGAGTTTCCGTGCACAAGCCATTCCCTGTTCGTAATCAAAATACCCTTTTAATCCATGTGGAAGATGGAGAAACTCACCATATCTCGGCTTTTCACAAAGTTCATAGTTTTTATCCGCTTCGTTGGTTGAAACCATTTCTGCATTTTGGCGAATGATCGTTGGGAGATCGAAGTCGTGAGAAGATTGCGGCGGCAGATAGCCGGAGAGCATTTTCAGCGGGGCGCCAAACATACCAGGTATCATGTAGGCCACAAATGTGAAGGTGATGATGGCCAGGGCCAGTCGCGGAACGCCGATATAGGGCAGGTCGCTGTCATGCGAAAACTTCAGTTTTCCAAGGAGGTAGAATCCCATCAGGGTGAAGATCACAATCCAGAAGGCGAGGTAGATCTCCCGGTCAAGAATTCCCCAATGATAGGTCTGGTCTGCGATGCTGAGAAACTTCAAACCCAGCGCCAGTTCCAGGAAACCCAGAACAACTTTCACTGAGTTCAGCCAGCCGCCCGATTTTGGAAGACCGCTCAGCCACGAAGGGAAGAAAGCAAAGAGGGTGAACGGAAGCGCAAAGGCCAATGAAAAGCCAAGCATTCCGATGATTGGCATCAGCACTTCACCACTGGCTGACTGCACCAGAATCGCCCCAACGATGGGTCCTGTACAGGAAAAAGAAACCAACACCAGGGTAAAGGCCATAAAGAAAGCGCCGCTGTATCCGCCTTTATCTGCTTGCTTATCCGCTTTACTGATCAGCCAGCTCGGCAGGGTGATCTCAAACATGCCCAGGAATGATGCGGCAAAGAAGACGAAGATGAGGAAGAAAAAGACATTGGGGATCCAGTGAGTACTTAGGAAATTGGCAAAATTGGCACCCAGCGTAACCGCCACGATGGTTCCAATGACGGTATAGATCAAAATGATGGAAATACCATACACAATGGCCTGCATCTTGGCATTCTTTTTCTCCTTGTCGTGCATGAAGAAAGTGACGGTCATCGGGATCATGGGGAACACGCAGGGAGTGAGGATGGCTGCCAGTCCCGCCAGGAAAGAGATCAGGAAAAACCACCACAGGTTTTCCTGTCCCTCCGACGTTTCAGTTTTCACACCAGGCTTAACAGCCAGGGAGGTATCTGCACCAACTGCTCCAGAATCCGATAAAACAGCAGAATCTGGTTTGATCAAAGAGGTATCTGTTTGCGATCCTTTTGCCTTGGCAAATGGTTTGGCCGCTTTTCCGATATTGAAGGAAAACTCAACTTCCTCCGGAGGCAGACACTGTTTGTCGTCACAGCACATAAACTCAAGCACCCCGTTGATCTTGAATGCCTGGTCATTCAGGATGATGATCTTCTGCTTGAAGACAGCTTCATCACTGAAAAACTTGAGCTTCATCTCGAACATCGCATCGTATTCCTCGATCCCTTTGGGTTCGGATAGTTTTCCGGAGAGCTGGTAGCTGGGTGATTTTTCGAATTTGAACGAAGTGGGAATGGGTCCGTTTTCCGGGATAAACTGCGAGTACAGGTGCCACCCCTTATCTATATTGGCTTTGAAAACCAGTTCTACCTTCTCATCGCTGATGCGGTTGACCTGGAAAGACCATTTTATCGGTGTGAGAATTTGTGACAAGAGCATCAGCGGGAAAACCAGCAATGCCAATACCAGGAAATGCTTTTTCATATACCCAAAATATGGAGATATTTATAAGTGTACAAAAGTAAGAAGAATCTTTCAGATAGGGTTGATTCAAATACACGAATTAGCCGAATGACGAATAGGACGAATGGAATTTACGAATTAATCGAATGACGAATAGGTCGAATGGAATTCACGAATTAGCCGAATGACGAATTCGGCGAATGGAATACGGCAATGCGTGAATTCTTGTCATTTCTATTCTTGATCATTCATGGCATTTGATTCAAATTCACGAATTAGCCGAATGACGAATAGGACGAATGCAATTTACGAATAGGAAGAGTGACGAATAGGTCGAATGGAATTCACGAAATAGCCGAATGACGAATGTATTCAGGATCCAGCATGATCTTATCGAAACTTATCGCCAGGATTTCTCAAAATATGCGCCCTATACAGATAAAAGAAGCCTGAATCAGGCACTGCGTTCAATGGCCAGGGAATGCGGTAACTGCTGGCGATCCGGACATTTCCGGATTACTGCTTTGGAAGTATAGAAAGATATACTTTCAAATTGTTTCATAAGGTTCGGAAATATACCCTTTTCAGCCACAATTTGTAAATGGGGTCAACGAAGTCGAACCCGGTTCCCTGGTTGTCAATAATTTCTTTTGATATCAAGGCTGATTTGACCCTGTTGACATTTGCCGATGTGGCCAGTCTGTAGGATTGGATGACTTCCCGGGTGCTGAAACGGGATTCCCCGTTGCACATAGCTTCAAGGAATCTGAGCTGTCCGGTTGGCAACGATTCAGTAAGATTCTGGAACAGCAAGCCAAGCTGAAGGATCAGCCCTTCTAATGCTTCTTCGATGACCGAATCAGTCATTTCTTTTGTGCATCGCAACCAGCATAATTGAGCCAATTGCTGAACATAAAACGGATGATTTTCCACAAGTGTGGCGATGTGTGAAGCTTGTTCAGGCAGGATCCGCTTGCCGGTTTCCCTGAATCGTTCCACAATATACCCCTGCCAATCTCTGTTCCCGATCTTTTCCAGGAAAATAAGGTCCCCGAACTTATAAAGTGGCATCGTAGGAGAAGTGAAGACATCCATCAGCATATGGCGCCTGCTTCCGTAGATGCAATAGGAGACATCCTGATGCCTTTGCCAGTGTGAACGGAGCTTTTTCTGAAAAGCCAGATTGTCTTCATAAAATCCGATATTCTGAAACTCGTCGAGGCAAATCACGATCTTCCACCCCTTCTCCTTCGCGATGTTCTGAGGAAGATCCAGTATCTCGTCTGGTTGTTTCTTTACTTCCTCCCAATTCAGTCCGAGGGAGATCTCCTGCACATGGTCTGGTGAGAAACTGATTCTGGGCACCCACTGCCTGAAAAATTTCCTTGTTATGGACTGTAACTCCTCTATCCGTGTGGAAGTGGCTCTGACGACCTGTTCCGCAAGCAACTTATAAAACTCTTCATCTGTACGGATATTGAAAAGATCCAAAAATATGAATCGGATCTTTTTTGCAGATCTTGCAAACTCCTTTGCTGTCTTTTCCACAAGTGATGATTTTCCCCACCTCCGGGGCGAGATGATGACGGTATTCGTTCCTGATCCAAAATTGGTTTTCAGTCGTTTGATTTCTTCCTTTCTGTTGGTAAAATCGTCACCTGATGCAAGTTTCCCAAAGACGAACGGCGTTTCCATAATTTAATTTTCCTCAAAGATAACTAACATTCTTGTTAGTAACAAAGTTGTTAGTAACTTTTATGTTAGTTTGTAAAGTTTTAAGCCTGGTCTGGTTGACCCCGTTGGGTTAATGAAATTCCCGAATAGGGCGAATGACGAATAGGTCGAATGGAATTTACGAATAGGACGAATGGAATTCACGAATTAATCGAATGACGAATAGGTCGAATGGAATTCACGAAATAGCCGAATGACGAATGTAATCAGCATCCAGCATGATCTTATCGAAACCTATCGCCAGGATTTCTCAAAATATGCGCCCTTTACAGAAAAAAGAAGCCTGAATCAGGCACTGAGTTCAATGGCCAGGAAATGCGGTCTGTAACTCTGTGACTTTGTGACTAACAACGAGCAACGAAACCTGAAATCAGATAACAACTCCAACGGAAATTCGAAGGATCGCTCTTGTTTTCCCCGTCACCCGGAAACGGTGGTCGATCCGGTGACCGATTACCCAGGCAATGGCGCCTCCGGAGATCAACAGCCAGGTATCTTCTTTCTCCCGGGTGGTCATCTTCCGGTCAATGAAAAAGTCGGAGAGCTTCTTTTTTCCTCGCATCCCGAATGGATGAAAGACATCTCCGGGTTTCCATCTTCGCAACAATAACGGGAATTGGAGTTTGTCTTTGTCAAGGGAAGCAAATCTCCGGTCGAGGGGAACATCAGATTCCTTCTCTTTATTGACCTCCCGTAAAGAAAGGTGGATTGGAATCCGCATTTCACGTTGCCCTTTCCGGATTTGATATACTTTCTCTTTGCGCCCTTCCTTCTTTCTTTGCGCCCTTTGCGTGATGAACACCATTCCCCGCTCTAACCTCAACTCGTATCCTTCGGATTGAAACAATTTGGCTTCCGTTTCAGAGAGGCTTTTCATCAAGTCGCCGCAAACGGCTTCATTAATACCGTAGGGAGATAAGAGTTCATACAGGAAAGTCAATGAAACATCTCGCAGTTCGCTCGCATTTACCTGATCGCCGTCTTTCGATTTCCGGATGAGCTTCTTCCGGATCCCGGCCATAGATGCAAGAAAGATGTCATTCGTTTCTTTCAGCCTCCGGATATTATCGGCCATGATTGATTGAAACTCCGGTTGTATCTCTTCTATCAACGGTATCAGGTCAAGCCGGATCCGGTTTCGCAGGTATTTCTTTGATGTATTCGAACTATCTTCCCGGAATGAGAGTTTGTGCTGCTTTGCATATGCCAGTATCTCCTTACGGGTGGCAAACAGGATGGGGCGGATGATCTTTCCATTCCGGGGCATGATCCCTCCTAATCCACTGATTCCGGTTCCCCTTAACAAGTTGATGAAGAAGGTCTCGATCTGGTCATCCAGGTGGTGCGCTGTGGCAATCCAGTCGTATCCTTCATTTTTTCTGATCTCTTCAAACCAGTTGTACCGGAGTTCGCGGGCAGCCATCTGGATGGAGATCCCTTTCTTTTTTGCATACCCGGCTGTATCAAAACGCTTGACAAAGACAGGAACACGATATTTTTTCGCCAATTCTCTGATAAATGCTTCGTCTGCTTCACTTTCATTTCCCCTTAAGCCAAAGTTGCAGTGAGCCAGAGCGGTATGGTATCCTGACTCTTTCAGCAAATGAAACAAGACCAAAGAATCTAAACCGCCAGAAATGGCTATAAGGATTAGATCGTCAGGAGTTATTAAAAAATTCTTCCTGATATAATCATTAATGAATTGTCTCATCTTACAAAAGTAATGAAGATAAGGCTTGTAATAATAGAAGATATTCTTTCATAAAAATGACTAAGTTTGACGCTCTGTTAAATGAGCGCTGATATGATCCAAACCAATGAAAGAGAACTTGCATCAAAAATTGCCCACTGGTTCTCTGAATACCTGGCCGAGAGGGAGTATCCTTTCAGATCAGCTTCCGTTGAACCCTCCATAAAAGTTGGAAAATCAACCTATTTTGCAGATATCATCATATGGGCTGATGAACAGGAAACGATCCCCTTTTCATACATTGAACTAAAAAAGCCGCATGGTGAACCAGAAAACCTGGAAAGGTTTGCTGGCAAAGCGCAAGCGCTCAAAGTCAAAATTGCTTATACATGGAATTTTCAAACTCTTAATGCTTACAAGATCAGGGATTCGAAAATGGATCTTATTGATTCTGAATCTTATCTGATCTTTGCAGATATTCAGGATTGGAAGAGGGCAGATATCCAGATCAAGATCAGGAAATACGTTCAAAAAATCATTGATGAACTGCTGCAAATCAGCAAAACCGGGAAGTTCCTCAAGTTCAAACCGGAGAAGCATTATTTCATTGATTTTCTTCGAAATTCGGTAAAGAGACTGCTCCCGTCTTTCGAATTTCAGGTTCATTCGATGTATCACAGGAAAGAGTTCAAACCTGTTATCTCAAAATACGCTGCGGAACAGGCAATATACTATTCCACAGAGGATGAGTTTTTTAGAATCATTGCATCTCAAAGGGTTTACGGTCTGGTTACCCGCATTATTTTTTATTTAACCATCAAGCGGTATTTTTCCGATTTGCCGGATATCTATACTTCGGAGACGAAGCTTGAAGAATCTCTTGCGTTTGCCTTTAAATGTGCTTGCGACAAAGACTGGCAAGCGGTATTTCAGCGGATTCCCATGGACGAACTTGGTATACCTCAGGATTCCGAAGAGATCTTGACAGAATTGCTGACTGAACTGGCTGTTTATGATTTCAATCAGGTACCCGAGGATGTCATAGGTGAGCTGTTTGAAGAGCTCATTGAGCCGGAAAGCAGGCATACTCTCGGTCAATATTTTACGAGAGAAGACCTTGTCGATTTTGTGATAGCTACCATTGTTAATGATGCCTCTCACACATACGCCGATCCCACATGCGGGTCAGGAACATTTCTGATGAGATTGTACAGCAGGTTGAAATATCTTGATCGTCAGATCAGGCACACTGAATTGCTTGACAGAATCTGGGGAATTGATATCGGCAAATTCCCTGCAGAATTATCAACGATTAACCTCTTCAGGCAAAACCCTGCAGACTTTAACAATTTCCCGAGAATATTACATGCAGATCTTTTCACTGTCAATACGGGTGATATCATCGAATTTCCCCCTCCAAATGCGGGAAAGAATTATATCAAGGCCAACGTAAAAGTGCCTTCATTCAATGGGCTGGTTGGAAATTTTCCGTTCATCAGGCAAGAACTGATAGAAAAAAAAGTTCCGGGCTATAAGAAGGAGCTGACAAAAGCCATCGCAAGACATTTTTTCACATCCTATCCAGCGCTCTTCAGCATCAAGAATGCAAACCTCAAGGTTGAGTTACAATACATGGCTGATCAGGGGTTGAGCCCTAATTTTTCATGGATTTCCGGTCATATCGAAAACGGTAATATTGAACTGAACCTGTCGGGGCAAGCTGATATCTATGCTTACCTGATGATTTACGCAACATCTCTCCTCTCAAACAATGGTTGTATGGCTATCATTACCTCCAATTCCTGGATGGATGTTGCTTATGGTACGATTTTAAAGCAGTTTTTACTGGATCATTTTAAAATTAAGATGATCGTTGGTTCCTGGGCAGAACCATGGTTTGATGATGTGGCTGTAAATACGGTCTTTACAGTGCTGGAACGCTGTAATGATCCTGAAAAAAGGGAAACCAATCAGGTCATGTTCATAAAGGTCAAGAAAGGTCTTAAAGAGATCCTCCGACATGAGGACCTTACAATCAGCGATTTGAACAGATGGAACAACCTGGAGGGGATCATCCGAAACATAGAGCATTCCTATGAACATTCCAGGGAGATAGTTCCATTAATTCATGCATTTGAGGATAAGAACTTTCGAATCCGGCATATTCGTCAGGATTATCTGGAGAATGAATTGAAAAGCCAGAAAGAATTGTCCAAATGGAGCAAATACCTGAGGGCGCCTGATATCTACTTTGAGATTATTGAGAAATGTACCGATAAGCTTGTACCTTTAAAAAGAATTGCTGACATAAAAAGAGGGATTACTACGGGCATCAATGACTTCTTTTACCTTAAACCCCATGAAATAGAGAATGAATATATAAGCGAAAAACCGTCAGCAGAATATTTGGCGCCTGGGATAAGGGTAATCTGCAGCAATTCCAGGGGCTGGAAGGGAGAAATTGAATCCTGTTATCTCAAAAAGATTATTAAAAGTCCGAAAGAATCCGAATTCATTATTATTGACCCGGAAAAGTTAAAGTTCTTCCTTTTCTACTGTGATAAGACAAAAAAAGAACTGAAGAAGCTTCAGCATTATGGCGCCTTGAGCTATATTGAATGGGGCGAAAAACAAAGGACAAAGGACAATGTTTTGTGGCCAAAGGTTCCATCTGTAGCGTCAAGGAAAAACTGGTATTCCTTTGAATTAAATGAGTTTGCTGATTTTCTTTGGCCAAAATCATTTAATGATAGATTCTCAATTTTTTTCAATAACAAAGTTCTCGCGGCTGATCGATTTTATGAAATAATCCTGACGAACAAAGAGTACATTGATATTCTTAAAATCTCATTAAACTCAACAATCCAAGCATTGCTGATCGAAAATAACAGCAGAATCAACCTTGGAGATGGTGTGCTTGATAATATGACCTACGAAGCAGAGAATGCGCTCGTTATCAACCCAAAACTTCTTATCAGTAGTAAAGTTTTTACTAAATTGCTTAAGAAAAGGATTCAAAGTACTGGAAAGGGATGGAGTTCTGATGACCGGAAGGAAATTGACCGAATAATCCTTACTATTTTGGGATTAGATCCACAGGAAGATCTTCAATCCATTGACAATACGCTTAGGACACTTGTTTCTGAACGATTGACTTTGCCGAAGATGAGAAGAAGAAAAACGCAAGAGAAGATCCTCATTGCCTATGATCAAATCAAAGAATCAGTCATACAAGCGTGCATTGGTAAAAAGGGGAAACGTTTTCCTGAATCATTTTTTTCCGGAGGAGTCGAAGGAATGTCATATAAAACCGTTAAAACAGAAGATTCATCGCAACAATGCGTACCTGGATTCATGAAGACCCAAAACTCTTAAGGCAAAATAATCATCATCTCTAAACCCATAAGCTGATCGTTTGAGAACCTTGATCTTATTATTGAAACCCTCCAAT
>VGGL01000066.1 GCA_016868575.1 Bacteroidota bacterium | reverse complement strand
CAGATGATCAATCTGCTAATTAACCCGCCGATTCAAATTTCCTCCAGCCCTGGAACAAAAAGATTTTCATCACTTCGTGAAAACAGTCCCTGACATTTCGTATATTTGCATGGAACAATAAATCCGTGCATTATGAGAACATTCAAAAAGATCCTTTTGTGGTTAGTGATCATCATTGCCATGTTGGTAGTGATATCGTACCTTTTACCGGGTAAATACACCCTGGAGCGCAGCATAGTAACCAAAGCTGACAGAGGAGTAGTATACGACCTTGTCAGTTATCTTCAGAACTGGGATAAATGGACTGAATGGACCAAAGCCCAGGATTCAACAGTTGTGTTTTCGATGGAAGGTGAGGATGGTATCGTGGGTGCAAAACGTACCTGGATTGGAAAAGTCCTTGGCAATGGAGCCCTGGTCATCACGGATTTGAAACCCACAGAAAGCATGAGTTATGAACTTTCATTCAATGAAGGTGAGATGAAGTCAACCGGAAAAATCGATCTGCTCCAGCAGGGAGACTCTGTGAAAGTCAATTGGACACACAGCGGAGAGCTGGGATACAACCCAATTTACCGTTACATGGGATTGTTCATTGATGGGATGATGGCCCCGGATTTTGAAAAGGGACTGGCCAGGTTAAAGAAGGTTGCAGAAAAATACCCGCCTTTACCGCTTATAGAAACAGTTGAAATAAGCGAATTCAAAGCTCTGGTTATCAAGGACTCATGTTTTGCCAATGAAATTTGGCCAAAAATGGGTGAGCTGTACACTGACATTATGGCATATATCTCTAAGAATAGCATCCAGCCTGCCGGTTACCCATTTTCCATATGGTATTCCTGGGATGAATCGAAACCCATGACGATGGAGTGCGGAATGCCTGTAAAAAAGCAAATGAAAGAAGAAGGTCGGATCAAGTTTGTAACCATTCCTGGCGGTAAAGCGGTTGTTGCCAGGTATTTTGGTCCTTATGATAAAACAGCACCAACTTACAATGCATTACATCGCTATGTAGTGGAAAACAATTTTTCTTTTGCTGCTGAATTTCCGATGGAAGAATATGTCACCGATTGTATGTCGGAGAAAGACACCATGAAATGGCAAACGAATATCTATTTCTGGGTGAAATAGCCTGGCCTTAGAAAGGTGCAGAAAAGCCGCTGTTACAAGCGGTTTTTTTGTATCCTGAAATGTCCTATAATTAATATTATGTTAAGTAGATTATTCCATAGAAAAGGGGACTTTCACCCCTCTTCAATCTGTCAGCAGAATTTCTTCTTATCTCGAAAGTTGACTAATCTTTTCGTTGATCATTTTCACCTTATCCGTCTGATTGGTTCTTGTATAAAGTTGTTTCAAAGAATAAAGGGTATTCAAATCATTGGGCTGTAACTCAGATGCTTTTTCAAGAAACGGTAACGCTTTATAAATATACGCATCTGCTTCTTTCTTCAGGGCATCATATTCACTCGTTGCATCCAGCGGAAGTCTTCCGGCAGCTTCCATCAGTACCACTACTTTATTTACATACAGCGCTCCGAGGTTATAATTGGCATCGAAGAAGTTCGGCGTTAAGCGCAGGGAACGAATATAGGCATCCTCTGCCCTTTCGAAAGCATCATGACGCATATCCTTCGACTTGGTGGTATCGTCAGCAATGGTATTGTAGTTGGTTCCAATAGCAAAATAGATGGTCGCATTAGTCGTGTCCTTCTTAAGCGCCAACTGGAGATTCTCCAGGGCTTTTTCCGTTTGGTTGAAGGCTAAATAGAGATTCGTTTCAGCAATGATCAGGTTTAAATCGTCCGGATAAGCCTTTCTCCCTTCGGCAATGATACTGAGAGCCTTATCTTTTTGGTTATCAATTCGATATATATTCGACAGGGAGATATATACCTGTGGCGGTGTGTACTTGTTTTCCTTAAGTTCCAGGAAATATTTTGTCGCAACAGGGTAATCTTCAGCATATTCTGCACAGATGGCTGCGTTATAGATGGCCAGCGAGTCAAATTGACCGAGGGTTGTGAAAATATCTGCTGCAGATGCGAAATCTTTCATGGCATCTTTGAACTGCTTTTTGGAATAACCATCTACTGCCTTGTTATAAAACATATTACGTATTCCACTAAGCATGGAGAGGATGTCATCATAGAACTCCTTCTTGGTATCGAGTTCAACTGCTTTTTTATAGGATTCAACCGCCACTTTCAGGGGGTCCGGGTCAAGTCCCATGTACTTCTCTTCTTTTGATTTGGAAATCTCCAGATATACATTTCCGCGGTAGTACCAGGTCTTTGCTTTGGCAGCCGTTTCAGCGTTTTGGGAAGCTTCATCGATGGCGGTTTTCGCTTTATCGAGCTGCCCGTATCGCAGGTAGTTCCAGGTTGACTGTACTTTGCTGTTCTGTGCCATGGCGCCGGTAAAAAGCAGGGTGATAATACACAGTAAAATGACTTTTTTCATATTGCTCCTGAGGATTAAATGTGTTTTGCAAAGATAAAAATAATAATTGTGCCCTAAGCTGAATGGGTTTCTTCAACAGGGGGCGCGTTTTCATTTGTTTCTGGCTGGTCATCGGATGTTCCATTTCCATTGGCGCCCTCCTCGACTTCGACTTTGGCAACTGACGCGATGGCGTCGTTGTCATTCAGCTTGATCAGTCTCACTCCTTGTGTTGCCCTGCCCATCACCCGCAAGTCCGCCACGGCCAATCGAATAATAAGCCCAGACCGGTTAATGATCATCAGGTCGTCATTGTCGGTAACATCTTTGATGGAGATGAGTTGTCCCGTCTTCTCGGTGATGTTGATGGTTTTAACACCTTTCCCTCCCCTGTTTGTCACGCGGTAGTCTTCAATATCTGATCTTTTTCCATATCCGTTTTCAGAAACAACAAGGATATTGTGGTCCGAACCGGGCGGGATACAAATCAAGCCCACCACTTCGTCGCCTGCCCCTGCGAGTGTGATCCCCCTCACCCCTGCTGCACTTCGTCCCATCGGCCTGACGGTCTTCTCATTGAACCGGATGGCTCTCCCACTCATCAAAGCCATCAGAACTTCATTGGTGCCGTCGGTGAGTCTGGCTTGCAGAAGTTGGTCGCCTTCATTGATCGTAATCGCGATGATCCCATTTTGCCTGGGTCTTGAGTATGCTTCCAGGGAGGTCTTTTTGATGGTTCCCTTTTTAGTACAAAGGATGATGTAATGTGAGTCGATATATTCCTTGTTACCAATATCCTTCACATTGATAAATGCCCTGATTTTATCGTCCGGATCGATGGCAATGAGGTTCTGTATAGCCCTTCCTTTGGATGTTTTCGTACCTTCCGGGATCTCATAAACCCGCATCCAGAAGCACTTTCCTTTTTCTGTAAACAGCAAGAGGTAGTTGTGCATTGACGCAATGAAGAGGTATTCCAGGAAATCCTCTTCCCTTGTCTCACTTCCTTTTGCCCCCTTTCCACCCCTGTTTTGTCGCCGGTATTCAGCCAAAACGGTTCGTTTGATATAACCATGGTGAGAAATGGTTATGACAACCTGTTCATCGGCAATGGTATCTTCGATACGGAAGTCATGTGCCGTATATTCAATCTGTGTCTTTGGCTCATCGCCAAACCGCTCTTTAATGTCAAGGAGCTCATCTTTAATGATATCCATGCGGAGATTTTCATCGGCGAGCACCTTTTTATACCATTCAATCTTCTTCAGCAGTTCCTGATATTCTTCCCGGATCTTATCTCTTTCAAGACCGGTAAGTCGCTGCAACCGCATGTCAAGAATAGCTTTGGCCTGGATTTCCGACAGGTTGAAGTTGGTTACCAGGCCATTCCTGGCTTCTTCGGGAGTTCTCGATGCACGGATCAGGGAGATCACCGCATCGAGGTTATCCAGCGCGATCAGCAATCCTTCGAGAATGTGTGCCCTTTTCTCCGCTTCCCGCAGTTCAAATTGTGTACGCCTGACAACGACCTGGTGCCGGTGATCCACCCAATGATGGATCAGATCCTTCAGGTTCAGCATCATCGGTCTGCCATGAACCAGGGCAATGTTATTTACATTAAAGGACGTCTGGAGGGGTGTTTGCTGATATAACTTATTGACTATGACCTGAGTAACTGCATCTTTTCGAATCTCATAAACGATCCGGATTCCGTTCCTGTCGGATTCATCTCGGATGTCGGTTATCCCATCAATCTTTTTCTCATTGATCAGGTCGGCCGTTTTCCGGATCATTTCCGATTTATTCACCTGGTAAGGGATAGATGTAACAATGATGATATCTTTTCCGTGGTCATCCTGTTCGATTTTCACCTCTCCGCGCATGACGATCTTACCGCGGCCCGTTTCGAAGGCATCCTTAACCCCATCGTATCCGTAAATGATACCTCCGGTAGGAAAGTCAGGCGCCTTGATGAATTTCATCAATTCAGGGATGGTAATGTCCCGGTTATTGATGTAGGCAATGATGCCATCAACCAACTCTCCAAGGTTGTGAGGGGGCATGTTGGTGGCCATTCCCACAGCAATACCGGAAGATCCGTTCAATAGCAGGTTTGGAATACGGGAAGGGAGTACAGAAGGCTCTTCCAATGAATCATCGAAATTGAGATGGAAATCAACCGTTTCCTTGTCAATATCCACCAGCATCTCTTCCGCGATCTTGCGTAATCTTGCTTCTGTATACCTCATGGCAGCAGGGTTGTCTCCGTCCATGGATCCAAAGTTCCCCTGGCCATCGATCAATGGGTATCGCAGCGACCAATCCTGCGCCATACGAACCATCGCATCGTAAACGCTTGTATCCCCATGGGGATGATATTTGCCAAGCACCTCCCCTACGATCCTTGCTGACTTCTTATAAGGACGATTTGACAGGACTCCCAGTTCATGCATGCCAAAAAGTACCCTCCGGTGCACCGGTTTCAGGCCGTCACGCACATCCGGTAAGGCTCTTGACACAATGACAGACATCGAATAATCGATGTATGCCGACTTCATCTGGTTCTCAATGTTTACCGGAATAATTTTTTCTCCACTTTCCATGCCTTAAATAAATTCTAATACACTAATATTGAATAAGTTATATTTAGCTAATTAAGGATATGAAAGTACATATTTTTTTTCAATCCCAGGGTATATAAAGATGATATTATTATCAACATGAAAATGTTGAAAAATATTATCAAACGTGACTTTTCCCGATAATTTCCTATGGTACTTTTGAACGGGTTGGGTTGGCATGTAAATTGACAAGGGAGGGACAGCATTGAGGCCGAATTTGTAATTTTGTAGATGTTAGGTTATGGAAGCACGATTATCACAGCACGTTAAGGATATCCTTACTTACAGCCGGGAAGAGGCTGAAAGGATGGGCAATGATTATATTGGATTGGAGCACCTGGTACTTGGTATCATCCGTGAAGGTGAAAACCTGGCGGTTCAGATACTGGCTTACCTGGGGGTTGATCTGACTATGCTGAAGAAGAAAATTGAAAGTTCCGTTATCCCTTCCTCTGATAGTTCCAGGAGTAATGTAAAAAAAGAAGATATCCCCTTGATCAGGCAAGCCGAAAGGGCTTTAAAGATCACTTTTCTCGAAGCCAAGTCGTTCAATTCCGAATTTATTGAAGCGGAGCATCTTTTCCTTGCCATTTTAAAAGACGAAAACAACGTTATCACCAAGTCGATGGAAAAACTGGGTATCAATTACCAGTCCTTTCGTGATGAGGTAAGTGCATCAAAACCTGCTGAAAGTCAGCCGCCAAAGAATGAAATGTCGGATGACAATC
Source organism: Bacteroidota bacterium (assembly GCA_016868575.1). Taxonomy (GTDB): domain Bacteria; phylum Bacteroidota; class Bacteroidia; order Bacteroidales; family FEN-979; genus VGGL01. The sequence continues at coordinate 7,005 of VGGL01000066.1, read as the reverse complement.
CGGAAGATGAACTGGAAGAAGGAGGGAAAGGATTAGGGGCGGCCCCCCGGAAGGGAGATGCCAAATCGCGAACCCCTGTTCTTGACAACTTCGGGCGTGACATTACCCGTGCCGCTGAAGAGGGTAAGTTAGACCCGATTGTAGGGCGAGAGAAGGAACTGGAGCGGATTGCGCAGATACTGAGCAGGCGGAAGAAGAACAATCCGGTACTGATCGGTGAACCGGGTGTGGGCAAATCTGCCATTGCCGAAGGGTTAGCCTCCCGCATTGTCCAGCGTCGTGTTTCACGGGCCTTGTTCAATAAACGTATTGTCACGTTGGACCTGGCAAGCCTGGTGGCTGGAACCAAATACCGCGGTCAATTTGAAGAACGGATGAAGGCAGTACTGAATGAGTTGGAAAAGAATCCAAACATCATTCTCTTCATCGATGAGATCCATACACTTGTTGGTGCTGGCAATGCATCAGGTTCGCTGGATGCTTCCAACATGTTCAAACCTGCGCTGGCTCGTGGCGACCTCCAATGTATTGGCGCTACAACACTGGATGAATATCGGCAGTATATCGAGAAAGATGGCGCTCTCGAACGCAGGTTCCAGAAAGTGATGGTAGATCCTACCACCCCGGAAGAGACCATTGAAATTTTGAATAACATCAAGTCGAAATATGAAGATCACCATCTGGTAACCTATACCGATGATGCGATCAAATCGTGTGTAAAATTGACAACGCGATACATCAGCGACCGGTTCCTTCCTGACAAGGCCATTGATGCGCTTGATGAAGCCGGTGCCCGTGTTCATATCTCCAACATCCATGTCCCGGAAAGCATTATCCACGTTGAAAATCAGATAGAGGAAGTTAAAAAGCAAAAACTGCAGGCCATCAACAGTCAGAAGTTTGAAGAGGCTGCAGAGATGCGCGACATGGAGCGAAAGTTACAGGAAGCCCTGGAAAAAGAGAAGAAAAAGTGGGAAGAAGAAGCACAGATACATCGCGAAAGTGTTACGGAAGATAATGTGGCCGAAGTCGTAGCGATGATGACGGGTATTCCGATCCAGCGGATAGCCCGGAATGAAGGGGAGCGACTCATCAACATGGAGAGTGACCTGAAAAAGTCGATCATCGGTCAGGATGAACCGATTGCCAAGGTGGTGAAGTCGATCCGCAGGAACCGTGCCGGTTTAAAAGACCCCAACAAGCCGATTGGCACCTTCATTTTCCTGGGTCCTACCGGCGTTGGCAAGACACATTTGGCCAAGGTCCTCGCACGCTACCTTTTTGATACGGAGGATGCCCTGGTACGGATTGACATGAGCGAATACATGGAGAAGTTTGCGGTCTCCCGCCTCATCGGAGCTCCTCCGGGCTATGTTGGTTATGAAGAGGGCGGCCAGCTTACTGAGAAAATACGTCGGAAACCTTATTCCATCGTTTTACTTGATGAGATTGAGAAAGCCCATCCCGATGTGTTCCATCTCCTACTCCAGGTACTGGATGATGGCGTTCTCACCGATAGTTTTGGAAGGAGGGTCGATTTCAAGAATACGATCATCATCATGACTTCCAATATTGGTTCGCGTCAGCTGAAGGATTTCGGTGCTGGTGTCGGGTTTAACACCCAAGCCAGGAAGGCCGGCAGCGGTGAATATGCCAAGAGTGTCATTGAAAATGCCCTGAAAAAGACCTTTGCCCCGGAATTCCTCAACCGGATTGATGATGTGGTCATCTTCGACAACCTGGAACGGGATGACATTCATAAGATCATTGATATCGAACTGGGAATGATGTATGACCGGGTTAAACAACTCGGCTTGAACATTGATGTAACGGTAGCTGCCAAGGACTTCATCCTCGATAAAGGCTGGGATCCCCAGTTTGGAGCCAGGCCGCTGAAGCGGGCCATTCAGAAGTATATTGAAGACCCGCTGGCCGAGGAAATCATCAAGACAAAGTTCTCAGAAGGAGATGCTATCCTGGTCGATATGGATCCTGAAAAGAAAGAGTTGAAGATCATCCAGCAACAAACCCGGGAGACGGAACAAGAAAAAAGTCCGCAAAAAGGCGAAGCGAATTAAAAACGCTGCTTGTTATCCGCCTTTTGAGCCCCTCTCCAAGAAATGTTTCCGGTTAGCTGTTTTTTCTGAATTTCAAGGAAAGCTGCCTCTATCTCCGGAACGTACTTTTTGTATTGGATAAATACATTGAAGCCATTATTTCCGAGAAAGATCATGGATTGATCCTCATCCATCAGATAAAAATTCTCGCGAGATCCAATTTTTTCACGCATGTATTTGGATTCGAGGATCGGGACTATTTCATCCAGGTGGGCAAGCGATTTTTCCCGGAACAAATATTCTCCCATGAAGAAGATGTCATCAATAAAGAAAAAGAGCATTTTCACCTCGCTGTTAAAAATGGTTTCCCAGTAGCCTGCAACTTTGAAGATATGGTCATTGAATTCATGGGACTGAAAGAAATCGGGTTCTCCCCTTTTCTGCATGATATGCTTTCTATCAACCAGGAATTCTTCATCTCCGAACTTGATCTTCGCGTCTGTTTTATATACCGGTGATTCGCCCTGTACTTTCAACATGTAGAAGATATGGTTCAGGAAATCATCCTTGAAACAGTAAGGGAACGGGCTTTTGCCAGTATACTGTTTATAAAGAGAAAGATACTTATAACTAAAAGTACCATACAGCAGGTGATAGATGGCGACTTTTATTCTTTTTCTACGGATTATGATGATCATTATCAGCAGAAAGAATACTGCAATGATCACAAAGAGGATGGTTAATGTCATAGGCGGAGGTATTATTCAGCGAATTTACGATGTTTCCCGAAAATGTCCGGGATCAATCGCTTGGAATGTCATCATCGAGGTATTTTTTATATTGTGTGATCGCCTTCAGGCTCATCCCCATGCTGGAGAATCCCCCATCATTGATAGAGGTTTTGCATGGTCACCTTGCGGGTCAGGTAGGAGAACAGGGTGATGATGTAGTCGGCACATTCCTCGGTTGTGGCATTACCAAGGGGTGACATCCGTTCCATGAAATCCATCAAGGCGTCAATGCCAATGAAATGAGATCGCAGAGATATCTATCGTCCGGTTGTAATAATCATAGTCCACAGCCCGTTCTGCCACTTTCCAGGCGATGGACTGGTCGTTGAGCGCTCCAAAGATGATCCCTTTTTTCCCTTTAAGCAATTGATTGGACATAAACACTACGACAATTAATCATTCAACAGTTCCCGGGCGGTTTGTTCTGCTGCCTGGGTTATTTTTTCATTACTCAGCATCCTGGCGATCTCTTTCACCCGCTCTTCATCATTAAGAAACCGGATCGATGAGGTTGTCGACATCCCTTTGGTTTTTTTGGAAGCCAGGTAGTGGTGGTCGGCTTTTCCGGCAATTTGCGGGAGGTGTGTGATGCTGATCACCTGCATGGTTTGCGACATTTTTCGGAGGATCTCCCCTACTTTACCGGCAATTTCTCCGGATATGCCAATATCAATTTCATCGAAGATGATGGTTGGGAGCAAGTTTTTCGAAGAGATCAGGCTCTTGATGCTGAGCATGAGCCTTGACAGTTCGCCACCGGAGGCAACTTTTGCGACGTCAACGGGGGTTCCACCCTTGTTTGCAGAAAAGAGGAAGCGCACCCGATCGAGCCCGTCTTTCGCAAAATCACCTTTACGGGTTATTTCAATATCCACGCTGGCGTCTTTAAGTCCAATTTTCGAGAGGATATCCAGCAATTCCCGTTTGAGTGTCTGGCTGGCTTTGGTCCTTCCTGATGTAAGTTTTCCTGCAAGGGATTCGATTTTCGTCCTGGTTTTTTCGGTTTCCTTTTTCACTTCATCGATCTGATCGTTGAGGGAGGAGAAACCAGAAACTTTTTGCTGAAGAAGATGCTGGATTTCCAACAGTTGTTGACCTGTTGACACGCCATGCTTTCGTTCGAGGCGATAGATGAGATCCAGTCTTTCGGTGATAGCGATCAGCCTCGCCGGGTCGATGGCGACCGCATCGCCGACAGCAACCAGTTCTCTGTCAATATCCTTCAGGTCGATATAGTCAGCCTCAATCCGGTCTGCAAGGCCGGGCAAATCAGGATGGAATTCTTTCACTTGCCGGATGGTTTGTCGAAGGTCAGAAAGGTGCTGGATGATGTTTTGCTCTCCTGCCGAGAGGATGCCGGTTGCCTTGAGCAGGGATGATTTGATATCTTCAGCGTGTTCGAGCGTCTTGAGTTCATGCTCCAATCCGGCCTGTTCGGTAGCATCCAGCCTGGCCTGCTGTAGTTCTGATAAGGAGAAAAGCCAGAAATCATATTCAGTTTTTCCGCTGGCTTCGAGATTGGTGAGTTCATCCAGCCGCTTTTTAAGTTGCAGGTACCGGTGGAAAAATTGTTGGTACTCGGAAAAAGCAGCTTTATGGCCGGCAAAGCTATCAAGGATAGCGAGTTGAAAATCGGCATCGTGGAGGGCAGTCGTCTTATGCTGGGAGTGGATATTTACCAGTTGATCGCCCAATTCCCGCAGGGTATTTAAAGTAACGGGTGTGTCGTTGATGAAAGTGCGGGAGGTGCCTGTCAGGGTGATTTCCCGGCGAAGGATGGTCCGGGGTTCATGATCGAGGTCATGGTCGGTAAAAAAGTCCTTCAGTCCATAGTCAGAGATATCAAAGATCCCTTCGATGATGGTTTTCCCGGAAGGGTCGCGAAGTGAAGTGTTCTCAGCCCGTTGTCCCAGGATCAGGGACAAGGCTCCCAGGAGGATCGATTTACCGGCGCCTGTTTCGCCGGTGATCACAGAAAATCCCTGGTTAAAGTCGATCACAAGGTGATCGATGATGGCGAAGTTCTGAATGGAGAGTTGGCGGAGCATTTTATCCTTTGTATGCGTGCATTCAAAGGTAAGTATTAATCCGCATCATTTGGCATCCATGATAGCCTGGTAGTTGGAACCATTGGCAGGATCGATCTCCTTCAACAGGTTGACGATCTTTGATTTTTCGGCAGGTCCTACGCGGCTTGATGAATAGAGATTGATAAATTCTTCACGTTTGGCATCCAGCATGATCTGGATGGCAAACAAGCCAGGTCTTGATTTATAGAGGCGGTGCAATGTTTCGATCGAAGCAGTAGTGTTTGACCGGCCTTCATCGAGTTTTTCTGACATGACATCCATTCCCATCCGGTGGTATTTATAAAGAAAATCATGTATCCCGGCAAAGGAAGGATTGGTAAAGTTTTCAGCGAGCCAGTATCTGTTTCGGGTGTCATCATAAGCCTTCCATCCTGATTCTGAAGCGCTTTGAGCTGCATCCACGACCGATTTCGCCTTTTCGAAGAAGGGAGCTCCTCCATTCTGAGAGAATGAATCGAAATATATCCCCAGCATAAAATAGATATAGAAAGCAACGGAGGAGGTGAGGTTGGATGTATAGACATTTTCCATATACTCCAGGGGTTGGTTGAGCAGGTAAGCAAACTCCACTTTCTTATCGACGTAGTTAAGGATGGGCGAGTTATAGGATGTTCCGAAGACAGGTCTGCGAAGTGCAACGTTCATGGTACCTTTGAAGTAATCAGCTCCGGTACGTTCGTTGATCATCAACAGGATCGTACAATCCAGCTTCTCTTCCATCCGAAAATTGTAGCCTGTCCATTTGCGGCTATTGACAAAATCGGCGAGGGAATTTTGCAAGACTTCAAAGATCCTTTTATCAGATCCTTCCAGTGTTGGAGCTGAGACAGTGACGGTGCAATTCAACTCCTGTGATCGGGTGGTGATGAAGGAGAGGAACAGCAATATCAGAAATATCAACCGTTTCATAGCAGAATGGTATTGATGATATCAGCAGCGATCTCTCTTTTCGCCTTGGGACCAAAATGCCAGGTTCTTCCCTTCTTATTCAGAACTGATACCTTGTTTGTCGATTTGTTAAACCCCGCTTCTGCATCCTTCAAAGAATTGAAAACGATGAAATCGATTTTCTTCTCAAGGAGTTTTTTGCGGGCACTGGCGATTTCGTTGTCACTTTCAAGTGCAAAACCAACAATGACCTGGTTTTTCTTTCTTTTGGATGCAATGTCAGAGAGGATATCAGGGGTCCTGGTCAGGTCAAGTCGGAGGCTCTTTCCGGTTTTTTTAATTTTTGATGAGCTGTACTTCAATGGCGAATAATCTGCCACGGCTGCAGCCATGATGATCATCTGGTGGTTGGGCGTTTCTTTCATACACGCCTTGTGCATTTCATCAGCGCTGGTGACATCGATCCGGTTGACCCGTTGGTGGCTGATTGTAAGGTTTGTTGGTCCTGTGATGAGTGTTACCATTGCTCCTCTTTCGGCACATTCTTCTGCCAGTGCAAACCCCATCAGACCACTGGAGTGGTTTGAGATAAAACGGACGGGATCGATATTTTCACGGGTTGGACCTGCTGTGATGAGAATTTTCTTCCCTTTCATATCTTCTTTCCCGCTGAGGCAGGCTGATATTTCCTCCAATATTTTTTCAGGTTCTTCCATTCTTCCGGCACCGCAAAGTCCGCTGGCCAGCTCCCCTACCTGGGGTTCAATGATGGTATTGCCAAATGAGCGAAGGATTGCAATATTTGATTGAGTAGACGGGTGCTGATACATATCAAGGTCCATTGCCGGCGCCACCAACACCGGGCATTTTGCAGAGAGGTATGCCGTAGTGAGGAAATTGTCAGCTATACCGTGGGCCATTTTCCCAATGGTATTGGCGGATGCCGGGGCGATCAACATCAGGTCTGCCCATCTGCCCAATTCAACGTGATTAACCCAGCTGCCCGTTTCAGGATCGAAGGGCTCCGACATGACCGGCTTCTTGCTAAGTGTTGAAAGGGTTAGCGGAGTAACAAAGCTCTTGGCGCAGGGGGTCATGATGACCTGCACATCTGCATTTTCTTTGATAAGCAACCGGATCAGCAGCGGGATCTTATACGCTGCGATGCTTCCTGTTATG
>VGGL01000065.1 GCA_016868575.1 Bacteroidota bacterium | reverse complement strand
TCCACCTGTTCCCATTCCGCCGTCTCATGTTTGCTGATGATCATCTGGGCGATCCGTTCACCATTGCGGATTTCAAAATCCTCCGAAGAGAGGTTGACCAGGATCACTTTAACTTCCCCACGGTAATCGGCATCGATGGTCCCCGGGGCATTCAGGATGGAGATCCCGCTCCGGATGGCCAATCCGCTCCGAGGCCTGATCTGTGCCTCATACCCAGCCGGTAGTTCAATAAATAATCCTGTAGGAACAAGAGCCCGTGCCATCGGCTTCAGAATCAAGGGTTCCGGAAGATTTGCCCGGATATCCATCCCCGCCGAATACGGGGTTTCATAAGCCGGCAACGAATGCCCCGATTGATTCACAATACGTATCTTCATCTCTTCATTCTTCATTTCTTCATTTGTAAACGTCTTGCAGATCGTTTCATTGTTTCAACTCTGTGACAAGCTGCTTCATCGATTTGCGTTCAAACATCCATACTATCCCTGCAAAGATCAGCAACAAAACCGTATGGATAATAATCCTCGAAAAAGAGGTTTCCAGGTTCAGCCAAACGGTTATCAAATAGATTCCTGTCGCCATCCCCAGGTATCCAAAGAAACGCACCAGGTCATATTTCACCGGGTAATATTTCTGCCCCCAGAGATACGATAAAACCATCGTCAAACCATAACAGCAAAAGGTTGCCCATGCGGCACCGAGATATCCGTGTATGAGGTGATCGGGAGAGCGGGGTATCCAATAGACATTCAGTGCGATCGTCACCACTGCTCCAATGAGCGATAGCCATGCACCATAAATGGTTTTCCCGGTAAGCTTGTACCAGATCGAGAGGTTGAAATAGATCCCCAGGAACAGGTTGGCCATCATCAGGATGGGGATCACCTGCCGGCCTTCCCGGAAAGCGGGACCGATGAAATAGATAAAAATATCATCCAGGTACAACATGGTAACCAGGAAAATGAATGCCACCAGGATGACAAAGTAATTCATCAAACGGGCAAATAATTGTTTGGCATCCGCATGCTTGGCGTGGGAGAAGAAAAATGGTTCAGCGGCGTACCGGTAAGCTTGGATGAATAAGGTCATCAGGATGGATATCTTGTAGCAGGCGCCATAGATGCCAACCTCCTGTTCGGCGATCCCTTCCGGAAGAAGGTACCTGAGCAGGATCCGGTCGAACGTCTCATTGACGATGCCTGCCATACCGGCGAAGAGCAAAGGAAATGCATACAACAGCATCTTTTTCAGCAGGGAGGGATGAACCTCAGGCCTGACATCCTGCAGTTGAGGCAGCAGGGCAACCAGGGTGATGGCGCTGGATGCCAGGTTGGAGATGAAAATATATCCAATACCGATAGATGGGCTGTAGACCACCTGCACCACATCAGCTATCCAGCTTGCCGGGAATTCCGACATGATCCAGGGGCAAAAGACCAGGAAAAACAGGTTCAGGCCAATGTTAACCAGGATGTTGAGCATCCGGATGGCGGCAAAGCGCCGGGCTTTGTTCTCTGCCCGCAAACGGGCAAAAGGGATCGCCGTTAATGCATCCAGTCCCAGGATAATTGCAAACCAGACGATGTATTCCGGATGTGCCGGATAATCGATCCAGGAAGCCACCGTACCGGAAAAGAAGAGCGCTGGTAACAGGAACAACAAGGTGGTGATCCCCAACACGGTCATCGCTGAACGGTATACCTTCATCGGTTCCTGCTCCTTTTCTGCAAAACGGAAATAGGCGGTCTCCATCCCATAGGTAAGGATGACCATCAGAAAGGCGGCATAGGAATAGAAGACGGTCACGGTTCCATACGCTGCTTCGGAGAAGATTCTCGTATAAATCGGCACCAGTAGATATCCCAGTATCCTCCCGATAATACTGGGCAGACCATAAATGGCGGTTTGACCGGCTAAGCGTTTCAGCGGATTCAAGCGGGGTTCAAAGAATTCGTGCAGACAAAAGTACGATTAATTTTATAGCTTTACCGCCTCAAATCTCAGGATATAACCAGATGGGCAAGATAAAATATTACGTGGTGTGGAAAGGCAAAAAGCCAGGTATCTATGATAGCTGGGAAGCCTGCCGGGAGCAGGTGGAGGGCTTTCAGGGTGCCAGGTACAAGTCATTTCCTACCCGGGAACTGGCGGTCTCGGCCTTTTCACAGGATGTCAGACTTTTTTTTACGCCGCCGGAAGATCCGACCCCCAGCCTGAGCGTTCTTCCACCGGAAGTAAACCGCGATAGCATCTGTGTGGATGCAGCCTGCAAGGGGAATCCCGGTGTCCTGGAATACCGGGGTGTGGATACTTTTTCGGGCGCTGAACTGTTTCGCCAGGGACCTTTCCCGGAAGGGACCACCAATATCGGTGAGTTCCTGGCCATCGTCCATGCCCTGGCTTATCTGAAACAACAGGAACTGGCATTTCCTGTTTATTCCGATTCCCTCACTGCCATTAAATGGGTGAAAACCAGAGATGTTCGAACGAAACTTCCCGAAAACGACAAGAACGGCAAACTCTTCGATATGCTCCGACGAGCGGTCAAATGGCTCAACGAAAACAGGGATCACAACCCGGTCTGTAAATGGGACACCAGAAGATGGGGAGAAATACCGGCCGATTTTGGCCGGAAATGATCTTAACCACCCAGGGGATAGATCGTCCCTGACAGGTGTAGGGAATAATATAATCCGTAGTTCAGACCTAACCGGAACAGCAACAGGGCAATTCCGAGAACCGTCAGATAACGAAGGTTGACTTTCTCTTCCTTGCTCCGCTCCGTACCGCGGATTTGGGAAGATGAAGGCCGTGCCTTGGTATTGAAAAAAGCCGGGATAATGAGAAAGACCATCGAGAAAAATCCGATGGTATCGTACACCATGATATTTTCGTGCTGGGGCAGGTTGTTGGGTATCTTCAGAATGAACAACAGCAAACTTCCCACAAACCATGGCACCAGCATGTAGAAGAAAAACAACCTTGGCTTGTTCTCTTTCTTCGTCCAGAAATTGGAGTTCGTGCTTTCGAGGATGTGGCGGGTGGTTGAGTAGCCTATCAGCCCCAGGATGAACAAGGCGATGATAGCCAGCAGGAACCGGATGGTAGTGGGAATAAAGAGCCAGGCGATCACATATCCGAAGCCCTGGTCAGTAATCATGCCGGCGATGAGTGCGCCGAAGAAGAGGTTGATCATGTGCAGGGAGATCCAGAGCAGGAATAGCTTCGTCTGACCAGTTACCTTATCCCGCCGCAAAATAAAACGGTAGATGATCGTTCCGATCAACAGGGAGATCAGGGGCCCGGCAAAAGTGATCATGATGATGTTGTAGTTGTTCCAGAGCGGCGAGCTGTTGCCAATGGGGAAGAGGACTTCATAGTAGTAAAGGATCGAGTTGATCCCGAAATGAGCTGCAATGAACATAACGGCGAACTGATATACGAGGTACGCGATAATATAGGCAAGGATGAACATCACAAAAGAATTCACCATCAGGCTCATCAGCCGGGTAAACTGCCGCTTGCTCTCGGATTGGGAAAAGGTGCTGTGCTTGTCCTTTTTCAGGTTGTACCGGATCAGGAAGTCGTCGATCATCTTTTTCCGGCGAAACTTCTTCTTTTCCTTTTCATGTCGTTTCTTGAGGTCGTGGTAATAGAGTTTCTTGTTTTTTACTTCCAGTTTCTTTGATTGTTCTTCAGGAGATCCATACATCCATTCATTGATCTGCTGGATGATTGACTTTCCGGGCTTTTTATGAGGTTTTTTGCGGCCTCTCCCTGCATCCTGTTGGTAGGTTGCGCCGCCCGACCGGTAAAATGCTGTTTTTCCTGGGCTTCCGGTGGAGCTGATCCCTGCTCCGGCGCCATCTTCCGACCTGCGCTGAACATACCGGCTGACTTGCAGAGGCGGCCTTCCCTTCTCACGCTTATTTAAACCCAGCAGGTCACGGAAGAACTTCAACCACGAAAACTTCCTCCTGGATGAATGACGATGACTTCTGTGCGACCCCCTCGACGACATACATGGAATTTTGCGCAAAATTAGAAAAAAATTGCAGTTTTCATTCTCTTGCCAGGCCACATAACCTACAACGTCGGATAAAACGCATCGATAATGTGATGTATCTCCTGTCCTTTCGGGGATATCAGCACCGAGACAATATCAAACCGCGTCTCACAGTTCATCTGCTTCCGAAAGATATAGGAATTGGCCGCCCGGATCAGGGCCTTCTGTTTGTCTTTGGTAACCGCCGTCTCCGGCTCCCCGAAAACATTCGACCGGCGGGTTTTCACCTCAACGATCACCAGCACCCCCTTGTCCATGCAAATGATATCAAGCTCATGCTTCCCGCTTCTCCAGTTGGTTTCAAGCACTTTGTAATCCAGGTTTTCAAGGAACCCCCTGGCCAGTTCCTCACCTTTCTTTCCGGTTTCGTGTATCTCGGACATCCTCAAAAAATTAGAAATTAGATTTTAGAAATTAGAAGTTATTGGTTCATTCTAATCTCCGATTCCTGTCTATAATCTTGTTAATGGCTGAACTCTTTGTCAACGACTTCATTTGGCTAATTGCAGTTTGGTTCAGCTTTAATAAGCGCTCACTTTGCGTCAAACCCAATTTGATAAATTCAGCATTCAGGCTTTCTATATTGGCTAATACCAGCAGTTGCTCAATGGTAGCATAATCTCGGATATTCCCGTCTAAGTCCGGATTTTCATCCCGCCACTGTTTGGCGGTTTTACCGAATAATGCCACATTTAGTACATCGGCCTCACTGGCATAGATTTGACTGATTTGCTCTTTATTCAGGTTTTTGGGGATGATGTTTTCCTGAATGGCATCAGTGTGTATGCGATAATTGATTTTGGCTAAAGTACGGTTCAGGCTCCAATTGAGTTTCAGGCGGTCGTTTTCTTCGGCTTTAAGGCGTTGGAATTCAATGATCAGATATAGTTTGAATGGTGCGCTGATAGCCGAGCCGAATTCAAAGGCAATGTCTTTGTGGGCATAAGTTCCGCCATACCTCCCCTTTTTAACTAAAAAGCCAATGGCATGGGTCTTCTCAATCCATTCTGATACGCTTAACACAAATGAATTGAGCCCCGCTTGCATTCTAAAGTGGTCGAATTCGACCACTTTAAAATCGGGATTATTTATTTGCTCCCACGTTCCTAAGAACTCCAGCGTATAGCGGTTTCTTATCCAATTCTTTATGATATCTGCCGCACGGCTTTCGTTTCCCTTGGCATTGGCCATATCGGTTATACAGATATAGTCCATCTCTCTGTCAGCCATCACCTGAATCGGTATATTCTGCACAATAATTGATTTCTGTTTTACCATAACTGTACTTATCAATGATTCCGAATACAGATTGTTTATGCTAAACCCGTGGAATTCGATGAATTTATAAATTGGTCAATCCAAAAACAATGTCACGCCTTCTTCCTGTTCAATCTGCAGCGTTATCTCCCTTCCCAGGATCAGCGCCTTGTTCAGCGGCTCATGCCCTGCCGGAAAACCAAAACCGACCGGATAATCGAAGCGTTCGGTTATGCCGGCAATGATCTCGTAAGCGCTTTTCCCGAAAGGCACTGCATTATCTTTCATATCATTCATCCCGCCTACCAGCAGTCCATTGAGATGGTTCAGTTTGCCGGCCCGCAGCAGGTTCATCATCATTCGGTCTACATGGTACAGGTACTCATCCAGGTCTTCCAGGAAGAGGATCTTGCCTTCCGTTTCAATTTCATCCTCCGAACCCATCAGGCTGTAGAGGATGGAGAGATTTCCGCCTGCCAGTTTCCCTTTGGCATTACCTGGGCGGGAAAAGGGATGAGGTTTGAAATGATAAGATACCGGTTCGCCGAACAAGGCGCTGCGCAAGAGCTCTATCGATTCCTTCACCGGAGCCTCTTCCGAAAAATTGAACGGCATGATCCCGTGGATGGTTTCGGTATGGAGCCTTTGATTGATGCGGGCATGCAACACGGTGATGTCGCTGAACCCGATGATCCATTTTGGATTTTTCCGGAACCGTGTGAAATCGAGGTGATCGATGACCCTCACCGTGCCATAACCGCCTCTGGTGCAGATGACCGCCCGGATGGTGTCGTCATCCATCATTTGCTGCAGATCCCGTATCCGTTGCTGGTCGGAGCCTGCAAACTGATTCTCCCCGGCCAGTACATTCATCGCCAGCACCGGCTCCAGTCCCCATCCCTGGAAGGTTTTGATAGCGTGATGGATCTCCGGGAAAGTGACTTTCCGCGCCGGTGAGACGACCCCGATCCGGTCGCCTTTCTTCAGATAAGGTGGTGTGATCATCAGATGTTCATTTGGTGATTATCCTGTTCCCTTCGAGCGGCTATTATGCTTAATTTTGCCCGCTATAGTTTAATCCGATTTTTTTACAATTGTAATACTTTTTTTCATGGAAAATTTTACGGAAGGAAGAAATCATCCTCCGAAAACCTTTAAACGATACACCATCACCTCGGCGCTACCCTACGCCAATGGGCCGCTCCACATCGGGCACCTCGCCGGGGTCTACATCCCTGCCGACATTTACGCCAGGTACCTCCGGATGAAGGGACGAGATGTTATTTTCATCGGCGGATCGGATGAACATGGCGTCCCCATCACCATCAAAGCCCGGCAGCAAGGGGTTACCCCGCAGGAGATTGTCGACAAGTACCATGAAATGATCAAATCCTCCTTTGCGTTGCTTGGAATTTCTTTTGATATCTACTCCCGCACCTCCCTGCCTGTTCACCATCAGATCGCATCCGATTTCTTTCTGACCCTTTACAACAAAGGGGAATTCATTGAAAAGACTTCCCAGCAATACTTTGATGAAGCCGCCCAGCAGTTCCTGGCCGACCGCTATATCACCGGAACCTGTCCCTACTGCAGCTACGATCAGGCATACGGCGATCAATGCGAAAAATGCGGTACTTCCCTGAATGCCACCGACCTGATCAACCCCAAGTCTGTGCTCAGCGGTCAGAAGCCTGTTCTGAAAGAGACCAATCACTGGTTCCTTCCACTTGATAAGTATCAGCCATGGTTATCAGAGTGGATCCTGAAGGGACACAAGGACGACTGGAAGCCCAATGTTTACGGGCAATGCAAGTCATGGATCGAACAGGGGCTGCAACCCCGCGCTGTCACCCGCGACCTGGACTGGGGGGTGAAAGTTCCCCTGCCGGATACGGAAAGAAAAGTGTTGTACGTCTGGTTTGATGCCCCCATCGGTTATATCTCCGCAACCAAAGACTGGGCAGAACAAGGATTGGAAAGGGGAAACCCGGCCGATAAGGAAAAATACCTGAACTGGGAGCGTTACTGGAAAGATCCTGAAACCAAACTGGTACATTTCATCGGCAAGGACAACATCGTGTTCCATTGCATCATCTTCCCGGCCATGCTTAAGGCAGAAGGAAGTTATATCCTCCCGGAGAATGTCCCCGCTTTTGAGTTCATGAACCTGGAGAATGACAAGATCTCCACCTCCCGCAACTGGGCCGTGTGGCTGCACGAATACCTGAAAGACTTCTCGGGCAAGCAGGATGTGCTGCGGTATGTGCTTACCGCCAATGCACCGGAGACCAAGGACAACGACTTTACCTGGAAAGATTTCCAGACCCGCAACAACAGCGAACTGCTGGCCATCTTCGGCAACTTTGTGAACCGGACCATGGTGCTGGTGCAGAAATTCTATGGCGGAAAGGTGCCATCACCCGGATCATTCAGCGACCTGGACACGAAAACCTGGGGACAGATAAAGGATTTTGCCGATCTGATCGGTGAAAGTTTGGAACAATACCGGTTCCGTGAAGCGTTGAATAACTTGATGGACCTCGCCCGGATGGGAAACAAATACCTCACCGAATCAGAACCCTGGAAGCTCATCAAGACCGATGAAGAGCGGGTTAAGACAATCATGTATGTGAGCCTGCAGATCTGTGCCAACCTGGCCGTCCTGTCGGAGCCTTTCCTCCCATTCACAGCGGAAAAGATCAGAAAGATGCTCGGACTCCCACAGTATTACTGGGATGATGCCCGTCGCAACGACCTCCTTCCTGCAGGTCAGGTACTAGGTGAACCGGCGCTGCTTTTTGAAAAAATCGAAGACGCTGCTATTCAGCATGAGGTTGAAAAACTGTTGGCGACGAAAGAAACGAATAAGACCAATACCCTCACCCTGAAACCGCAAAAAGGGATGATCTCCCTGAATGACTTTTCCGCTGTGGATATCCGTTGCGGTACCATCCTCGAAGCTGAAAAAGTGCCGAAGACCCAAAAGTTGTTGAAGCTGAAGATCGATACCGGCTTGGATGTAAGAACCGTGGTTTCGGGTATTGCCGAATATTTCAACCCGGAAGAGATCATCGGCCGCCGGGTGTCGATTCTGGCCAACCTCGAGCCGGTCACCATCCGCGGCATCGAATCCAAAGGGATGATCCTGATGGCCGAGAACTCCGACGGGAAGCTGTTCTTCGTCTCACCCGATGACGGAACCCTGAGCGGGGCGGATATTAAATAAACTCAATGAATGATCTCACCTCCCCAAAGAAATAGCTTTCATTGCCAGAATCCTCGAATATTCGTTTTCGAATATGCATGATAATTTCAATTAATCATACAAATAATCATGATAATTTTTCCGATATCGCCTGTCGGGGCGATTCATAAATCGTCCCGACAGGATCAAAATCCAACAGTTTACAGGACTTGACAGTATGGTCAAACCCCGACCACACGATGTGAGAACCTGGAGTGGAACTGGGGGTTTGAGTAGTTGATCCTTTAGCCAGCGGGCAACCTCGTTATGAGGTTAACCCCCCACCTTGGTGGGCCCACAAGGACTTGAACCTTGGACCAATAGATTATGAGTCTACTGCTCTAACCGACTGAGCTATGGGCCCTGAATAACGCAAAATCTTCAATAAAAAAATTCCACGATACCGGACTGCAAAGGTAGTCGGATTTTCTTTCTCTTCCAATATGTTCATAGTACGCCAACCTGAATATCGAATGTCTCTTCCGGAAGAAGATGCAGCTAGTACTACCCGAGTTGTTTTCGGGAATAAGACTGGCATCTGGGTCATTTTTCAAATTTAATTATCAGGAAATTAGTATTTTTGCCATATGGGGGGACCGGAAATCTATATTGACTGGTTCCTGTAATCAAAATCAATTCAGCAATGGATCAAGAGGCAGTAAACCTTGTAATCACCGATCTCAGAAACTCATTGAATGAAAGTGGGATAAAAATAGAGAATCTGGTATTGTTTGGATCCCATGTGTCCGGAACAGCTCGTGAAGAAAGCGATATCGACCTAATCATTGTTTCTAATGACTTTAAAGGGAAGGATCTCTTCGATCGATGCAATATGACGCTGGCGGCTGAAATGAAAACCAGAAAGAGGTTTCTTGTCTCTATGGATATTTTAACCATGACCCCGGAAGAATACAGACAGAGCCTTGCCGGGAGATTTTTTCAATCCAAGATCGTTGTCTGATCAGCAGATAATAAAAACCCTGGAATCCAGGCGTATTCCTCCCCGATCATATATAAGAAGAGGCAAAACACGAAGGATTGTTTGAGTTGAAAAAGGAAGAGAAGCACAAAGCTCAGAAAACCTCGAAAAGCATAAAAAAATGCTGATACTGATCCAAGCCAAATAGGTTCTCATCGGCAACGAAAGTAATCATAATACACCTTTTCATCAGGTGTCTTGCATTCTTATCTGCAACACGGATTGATCTGATACAATGAAGTTAAAAACTTTCCGTTATTTCGCAGAAAGTTCTTCTTCATGATTACCCGATCCCGACAGCCTCTCTTTTTGTTGATTCTCTTGCTTTTTGTTATCCTTCCGGGGGTTCTCAGAGCGCAGTCCTGGCAATTCGCCAAAGAGCGGGATGGCATTAAAGTGTATACGCGAACAGATGAGAATAGCTCGCTCAAGTCTTTCAAGGGGGTGATGGAAGTTCATTCCACCATGGACAAGGTCACTTCCCTGATCGGGAATGTGAAGAACTTCGACTGGTGGGATGATGACATCCGGGAGATCAAGGTGTTGGGTTTTGAAAAGGACAAGTTTTTTAAATATTATCTCATTTACGATGTCCCCTGGCCTTTTTTCGACCGGGACTTATGTGTGGAAACCCTCGTCACCATTGACCCCAAGACTGGTAGGCGCACGTATATGGCCCGGCCATTGCCGAATGTCATTCCTGAAAACCCCGACATGGTAAGGATCAAGAACTATTGGCAAAAATGGACGATCATTCCTATGGAGAAGGGGGTGATCAAATTGGTGATGGAAGGGTTCGTCGATCCAGGTGGCACTGTTCCTGCCTGGCTTTACAACATGGTCATCACCGACACACCATTGAAAGTGATGCGGGAGGTGCAGAAGCGGGTGGAATAATTAAAATCGTAATAAGACCTCTTCATATCATCAATCATCTTAATCAGACTATCTTTGTAAATCAAATTATCGAACAATGAAAAAAGTCATTCTTTTAGTGCTGCTAGCTTTTTCGCTGAATATGGCTTTCAGTCAGATGGTTACAGACGTAGCCCGCAAGAAATTCACCTTTGGGTTTGGATTGTTCTCGGATATCTGGATGAATGTTCCTGACAACATAAAAGCCCGGACGATCAACCAGGGTACCACTGTCTGGGGAACCTACAATTTCCCTTTTGGCAAGAGCAACTTCAGCTTTGCTGCCGGCCTGGGGATCAACAGCCATAATCTCTACGGGAATTTCCTGGTGAACCACCGCAACGACAGCATTTTCTTTGATAAAATAGCTGATACAACGAAGTATAAAAGGAGTAAACTCTCCCTGACGTATCTCGATATCCCGATAGAATTCCGGCTGACGACCAAGTATAAATTACTGTTCGCCATCGGGTTCAAGGCCGGACTGATCGTGAACAGTCACACCAAATATGTTGGAAATAATTATATGACAGGGAGCGACCAGGCCAAGATCAGGGTGAAATACAGGGATGTAAAAAACCTGGAGAAATACCATTATGGCCCCACGCTCAGGATCGGATACAAATGGATCAATGTGTTTGGCTACTATTCTCTGTCGAGCGTCTTCAACAAAGGGAAAAGCCCGGAGATCACCCCGATCACTGTTGGCATTCTCCTGTCATCCTATTGATCGGAGAAAGAAAAACAGCAGGAACATGATCCCGAAGCCGGTCAATAAACCGGTGTAGATCTCAACAGGTTTGTGGGCATCCAGTATCATCCGTGCGGTTCCTGTTATGCCGGTGATCAGGATCACAAGAAATAAAAACTCATTCACATCAACGCCCAGGATCACGATCAGGCTCATCAGCCAGCCGGTCATGCCTCCCAGCGCCATCATGTGCATACTCACCTTCTGCACAAAGTTCAGGAATAGACCGGCCAACACGATCAGCGTAGCGCCGAGCAGGTAGATGTTCAAAGTCTCTGATATCTCCAGCCGTCTGACCAGGAAAAAAGCCATAAAATAGAAAATGGCTGTGGCGATGTAAGGAAATATCCGTTCTTCCCTCGAAACCATGTAATAACTCTGGATGATCCGGAGCCATTTCATGATGAAAGTCAAAAATAGCGGGATCAGGAATGTCAGGATAAAAATCAGTGCAGCCAGGATGACCTTTCCGTTCAAAGGGATCAGATAAATCAGGAAATCATCTACCTGCAGCAGCAGGATCAGCATGTAAGTGGGGATGATCAGGGGATGGAAGAGGAAGGAAATTCCCTGGGCGATTTTTTTTTCCATGCGTCACAATTGTTTCCTGAGCCGTGCGACCGGGATGTCGAGTTGTTCCCTGTATTTGGCCACTGTCCGCCGGGCAATGGAATAGCCTTTTTCTTTCAGGATATCGACCAATTCCTCATCTGTAAATGGTTTCAGCTTCTCTTCTTTCTCGATGCAATCGGATAATATCTTTTTGATCTCCCGGGTTGAAATTTCTTCTCCGCTGGTATTCTGCATTACTTCTGAAAAGAGGGTTTTGAGCAGGAATGTTCCGAAAGATGTCTGTACGTATTTGCTGTTGGCCACTCTGGAAATGGTGGAGATATCCATTCTTACAATCTGGGCGATATTCTTCAGGGTCATCGGTCGGAGCCGGGTCTCATCGCCGGTGAGGAAATACGCTTTCTGGTATTCCATGATGGCTTTCATGGTGGTGAACAGGGTGATCTGGCGCTGGCGGATGGCATCGATGAACCATTTTCCTTTTTCAACCTTTTGCCGGATGAAAGCAGCCGCTTCTTTGTTCTGTTGATGGGATTTTCCCGTTTCAGAATAGGTTTTGAGCATGTCGAGGTAATCCTGACTGATGGTCAGCTCCGGGATGAACTGGTTGTTCAGGGAGAGTTCCAGTGTTCCGTCGAGGTTTTGGATAAAGAATTCCGGGACGATGGATATACTTTGCTTGGTAACTTCCACCATCGAATTGCCTGGCTTGGGGTTAAGTTTTCTGATCTCCTCGAGTGCCAGTTTCAGCTCCTGCTCGGTGATCTTCATCTTCAGGATGATCTTATCGTAGTGTTTTCGGGAAAAATCATCGAAGCACTGATTCAGCAAATCAATGGCTGTTTGAGTGGGAGGGGTCAAAGGTTTCCTTTTCAGTTGAAGCAGCAGGCATTCCTGGAGGTTTCGTGCACCGACACCTGCCGGGTCCAATCCCTGGATCACAGCAAGTGCCTGTTCAACTTCCTCTTCACTCACCACAAGATTCTGGCTGAAGGCAAGATCGTCAACAATGGCGGAGGGGATGCGCTGCAGGTAGCCGGAATCGTCCAGGTTGCCTACAATGGTCAACCCGATCTGATACTGCCGGTCGTCGAGCAATTGCAGTCCAAGCTGGGAGATCAGGTAATCCTGGAAAGAGACTGCTGATACGAATGGAATGTCCCGCTCTTCCTGATCAGGGTTTCGGTTAGGGTCAGCTGTTTTGTAGTAGGGTATTTCATCATCCTCCAGGTAATCCTCCAACTCAAACTCATTCTCCTTGTCTTGTTCTTCCGATTCAGTCTGCTCGTCATCGTCCTTTGCTTTTTCCTCATCTGTTGGAAGATCTTCGATATCGCTGATGTCTTCTTCTTCTGCGGTTTCCTCCAGTGCCGGGTTTTCGATCATCTCTTCCTTGATCCGTTGTTCCAGGGCGATGGCGGGCAATTGCAAAAGGCGCATCAGCAGCACCTGTTGCGGGGAGAGTTTCTGTAATAGTTTCTGTTGTAGCCGTTGGTTGAGCATGTTCTATGATGTTTTCAAACCCAAGTTTACCAGTACAAAGATAATACAGCCAGAAAGAATTGGTACATGTTCGTTGTTCATTATTCACTGGCAGTTATGGTTTTTTCGATATGCTCTTAATTATCAGTAGAATAACATTACTGT
>VGGL01000064.1 GCA_016868575.1 Bacteroidota bacterium | reverse complement strand
GATTTGATCAAAGTAGGAACCGGCAAATTTTTCATGAATGGCTTTCCCGGCTTTGCAGAGCTTGATAACCAATTCGGTTTCATAATGAATATCCGAAGAAAACGCAGGAAGATAGAAAGGCCTGTTGCGTAGAAGCAGAGAGGTATCAGGTTTGAAAAAGAAAACCGGTTCGGAGGGCAGGGGATTTCCCAGTTCCCTGGCGTGTTGCGTGTAATTCCTTCCGATGCAAATGATTTTCATTCTGAAAATAAATTGATCGTTGCCGAGCCTTTGTTGAAACCTTTCAACCGGATGGCCTCCACGACTTTTTTTGTCGTGAGCGGAAATTCACTCTTCATGATCCAGTCAAAATAGGAGGGCTCACGTTCAAATACCTCCTCAACCACTTTCCCTTTATGTTTTCCGAAGTTGAAGACCATCTGTTTTTTATCATTGTAGATGATGAATCCAACCAGATCGACGTTGCGGTTATTGTAAGAGAAATCGCTCAACGCTTTGATGTCATTCTGAACGGGCTTGCTGGTTCGCCCGTGGCGGTCGGTATATTCGGTATCCTTGTAGCGCTCGATTTGGGCTTTCAGGATTTCAAAAGTAGCGATGGTGTCTGCCTCTGCTGAATGGGCGTTTTCCAACTCCTTATGGCAGTAAAACCGAAGAGCCGCACGGAGGTTGCGCGGTTCCATCTTGTGGAAGATATTCTGGATATCGACTAATTTTCTTCCTTTCAGTTCGAATGGAATACCGGCTCGAAGGAACTCCTCCATCAGCAAAGGGATATCAAAGTTGATTGAATTGTAGCCTGCCAGATCGCAACCGTTGAGGAATTCAGCCAACTCATGACCAAGTTGCGCAAAGGTCGGCTCATTTTTAACATCCTCATTGGTGATCCCATGAATCTTCACTACTTCTTCCGGTATCGGAATGGTTGGGTTGACCCTGCGGGTCAGGATCTTTTCAGTATGATCGGTGTTCACCCGCAGGATGCAGATCTCAACAATCCGGTCGTTGGTGACATTGATGCCGGTTGTTTCCAGGTCAATGAAAGCCAGGGGTTTGGTGAGGTTCAGTTGCATGTCAGATGGATTGTTCTGTAAAGAAGTGTTCGAGGTGATACGTAAGCCTTTCCAGGAACCTTCCGGCGAGGGCGCCGTCAATAACCCTGTGATCATAAGAGAGTGAAGCGATCATCACATGCCGGATAGCAATGGTGTCTCCTTCAGGTGTTTCGAGAACAACCGGCCTTTTTTTGATCGCACCTGCAGCCACGATGGCTGTCTGCGGCTGATTGATGATCGGTGTTCCCATCAAGGTGCCAAAGGAACCAAGGTTGGTAAAGGAGATGGTTCCTCCACTGATCTCATCAGGTACGAGCTTGCTGTTGCGGGCCCGTTCAGCCAGGTCATTCACCGTTTTAGTGATCCCCAGGAGGCTCTTCTGATCAGCGTCCCGGATCACCGGCACGATCAGGTTGAAGTTCGGAAGGGCTACGGCCATCCCGATGTTGATATGCTTGTGCTGGATGATCTTGTTGCCATCAACGGAAACGATCACTCCCGGAATGTTTTTGACCGCCCTGGCGATCGCCTCCAAAATCACTGGCGTAAAGGTTAATTTTATCTTTTCCCGTTTCCGGAAAGCATCCTTATGTTTTTCCCGCCAGCGAACGATCCTGGTCATGTCGATCTCAACGAAAGAGGTGACGTGGGCAGAAGTTTGCACCGACTTGATCATATGTCCTGCAATGAGCTGTCTCACCCGGTCCATCTCAATTACGGTGTCATCTCCCGACCAGTCCATGACGGGTTCAGTTTTCGGTACTTTCACACCAGGCAGACTGCTCTTCCTGGCTTCAAGGTACTTGAGCACATCCTCTTTGGTAACTCGGCCTTCTTTCCCGCTACCCATGATCGTTTCCAGTGCTGCCATGCTGATCCCTTCCTCCCTGGCCATGCTTTTAACGAGGGGGGAATAAAACCGCCCGGAAGGACTCACCGGCTCCGGCTGCTCTGACGCTGTCACTTTAACGGCTGCCGGGGTTGCTTTTTCTTCCGGCTGGATGTTTTCTTTTGGAGGTTCCGGCTTGCTGATCTCATTCGTTCCTCCACCCATATTCACCCGGGCGATAACCTGGCCGACGGGAACAACATCACCTTCCTTGAAAAGTAACTGAACCAGGATGCCTGCAACAGGCGAGGGGATCTCCGAATCCACCTTATCTGTGGCAATCTCGACGATGGCGTCGTCTTCAACGATCGCATCCCCCTCTTTTTTCAACCATTTGGTAATCGTAGCTTCAATGATGCTTTCGCCAAGCTTTGGCATGATGATATCAAACATTGACATATCCGGATGCATTTTAAACAATCAAAGGTACGAGTTTTTAGGGAAACAGCAGGTCAGTGTCGTCTTCCCAGGTGTGCATATCCTTTGATCAGGATATTGAGGTCGTTTACGAACCGGTAGTCCCTGGCATAGAGGATATTCAGGCGCTGAACGGTATCGGGAGTGAGCAGGGAAGAGGGCAATGCATCGGCTGGAGTCAGCACACCGGGATGGATCATTGGAAGATTATGCAGGTTGATGTCTTCTGTCCTGGAATATCCAACCCAGGAGCGCTTGCCGAAAACAACCGAAAAGATGTTTTGAAGCAAGCCAATCGGCTTTCTGACAAGGAAGAATAAAATTGGATAGCAAGGGAGGAACAGCAGACTGATAGTCACATCAAGGAACCTTTTGTTCCGCCTGTTGCTGATCCGGGTGATCGGATTGGTGTTGATCACAAACACATCTTCGGCAGTATTGATTGAATTACTCCCGATGATGGAATAGCTTTCAGGTGGAGCGATCTTATAGTCAACCTGAAGATCCTGCAACTCCGACATCTTATCGATGATGTTGTGCGCAGCGACATCTTTGGCACAGAAGATAATCTCGTCGATCTTGTAAATGAGGATGATATCCCTGATCTGATCAAGGGTTCCGATGAAACCATTGGTTCCGGCAGAATGGTCGGGCGTGGAGACAAGTCCAATAAAGCCCGGACTCAGGGAAGTGCGTGTCATCAGGCCAGCAACCCTGTTGGCCTCTTCTTCCTGACCAACGATGAGGAATCTGCGGTTATCCTGGGCGCCCATCCGGAGGCCTCCAAGATGAAGCAAATTCAATAATAACCGAACCCCCAGCATGATAACCAATCCCCATGCGGCCCCGAAAATAATCAGCGCCCGGGAGAAACGATAGGATTCACTCAGTAAACCGTACAAGACCAGGATGATGATCGTCCCGGTGAAAATCCCCTGTACAACCTTGATGAGCCTGACAGGTTTATCATACCCGCCACTGAGGTATACGCTGATAAGCCATATGAGGACATAGGCGGGAACAGCAACCGTGATAAAAGTGAGCGGATAATGTCCTCCCTCGGGAAAGATCAGAATCCTTTCCCAATAGCTTTTGATGAAGAATATCCCGGCAAAAATCAGGATGCCATCCAGTAGTGGAAGATACAACCGGTCGAAGAAACGCCGCAGGATAGCCACAAATGCCCGGAGATAGATGGCCAGATGGATCAACATGGAAACCAGCCGGGCGTTTTTCTTGCTGAAGTGTTTCCGGGCAAAGACGATCATGGCCTGATAAAACATGAAAATATAATTCAGGCTGCTTTTCTTGGTGCTTTCTCCCTTGTAATG
Organism: Bacteroidota bacterium; assembly: GCA_016868575.1. GTDB lineage: Bacteria > Bacteroidota > Bacteroidia > Bacteroidales > FEN-979 > VGGL01. Next base: position 9,805 of record VGGL01000064.1, on the reverse strand, counting down.
GATGATCCGCGTATGGGGAAAATAGTAATTTTTATATCCCGCCTGGATGATCCGGTATGAAAGGTCAATATCTTCGCCATACATAAAAAACGACTCATCCAACAGTCCCGTCTGATCCAGCGTTTGCTTACGTAATAACATAAAAGCACCGGAAAGAATGTCTACTGTATGAACCTTCTCTTTGTCCAGATAACCGAGATGATATCTTCCGAAAATCCTGCTTTTGGGAAATAGCGCCGACAAGCCGCTGATCTTGAAAAATGCCACGGAAGGTACCGGTAGTCCTCTTTTGGATTCAGGTAAAAAACGCCCTTTACCGTCGATCATTTTAACGCCCAGACCACCGGCATCCGGATGTTCATCCATAAATGCAATGACTTTGCTGAATGTATCGCTCTCCACGATGGTGTCAGGGTTCAGGAGGAGGATGGATTCCCCTTTGCTGATCCTGATTGCCTGGTTGTTGGCTTTGGAAAACCCGGTGTTTTCCTTGTTGGCGATAAGTCGGACGTCAGGAAATTTCGATTGGACCATCTTGACAGATCCATCCACCGAGTTGTTATCAACCACGATTACCTCAGCATCCATCCCATGCAAAGCTTTCCTTACCGAATACAGACACTGCTCCAGGAAGTACTCCACGTTGTAGTTGACAATAATGACCGATAATTTCATCTCCGGTGAAAGTTGTGCCAAAAGTAAAACAAAATCATAAGGTTCCGTTTTCGATACCTTTCACAATGTATTCAATCTGCATATCTTCTCCCTGTGGATCGTACCTCACTTTCAGGTCATAACCGAAGATACTGGCAAAAGTTTGCCAGAAAAATGCAGCAAAAGCCCCACGCAGCTCTTTGACGATCTCAAAGGAGGAGTTGCCGGTCTCACGGTCAACCAGTTTCAATAAGATCTTACCCTGGTTAAACGACAGTTTTTCGAGCTCATTTCCATACTGTGCCTTCAGTTCATCTTCAACCTTGCGCATGATCTGGCGCTTTTCCTTTTCTGATGAGGCGGATAACCAAACGGCTTCAAGCTCCCTGAATTTCACGCCAGCCATCTTGGCATAAGGATAAACTCGCTTGACATTTCTTGTCAACCGGTCAAATCGCTTGGCCTCCCGTGCAGAGTTGAAAGCAAGTGGAGGATAGACAACCACTTCTTCCAACTGCACCATGGGGATGGTGTCACCTGCAACCTTCGTAGCGGGTAACACATACATTTGCTGCTCCTGCGCTTTTGCATGAAAGAAGAAGGAAAGAAAACCAAAAAGCAGCAAGATTCTTTTCATGGGCTGAAATTATCCGTCTGCCGGAAATGAAAAGTAGATCAGGCGACTTTCAGCTTCGAGGCCCGTTCTTTGCGGAACTGGTCTTCCATAAATGCCCGGGAGACCTGCAGGGTTTTAACACCTGTCTTTGACGGGAGATCGAACATGCTGTCGGTCATCACTGCTTCAAGGATCGACCGCAACCCCCTCGCTCCAAGCCTGAATTCAATGGCTTTTTCCACCATGAATTCAAGGGCTTCAGGCTCAAAAGTCAGCTTTACACCATCCATCTCAAACAGCTTGGTATACTGCTTTATCAACGCATTCCTGGGCTCGGTTAGTATACGGATAAGGGCATCCTTGTCGAGGCGGTTAACAAAGGTTACCACCGGAAAGCGCCCGACCAGTTCAGGGATCAGTCCGTAACTTTTCAGATCCGGCGGTGCAACGTATTGCATCAGGTTATCCCGGTCGATGGCATCCCGCTTCTTGTCTTTACTATACCCGATCATGTTGGCCTGAAGCCGTGAGCCGATCTTTTTTTCGATCCCGTCGAAGGCTCCGCCGGCCATGAAGAGAATATTTTGGGTGTTGACCTGGATCATCCGCTGTTCCGGATGTTTTCTCCCACCCTGTGGCGGAACATTGACGATAGCCCCTTCCAGAAGCTTAAGCAAAGCCTGCTGAACCCCTTCTCCGGAAACATCGCGGGTAATGGACGGGTTATCACTCTTTCGCGCGATCTTATCGATCTCATCAATGAAAACAATACCCCGTTCAGCGGCAGCCACATTGTAATCGGCTACCTGCAGCAACCGCACCAGGATGCTTTCCACATCTTCTCCAACGTAACCCGCCTCGGTGAGAACGGTGGCGTCGGCAATACAGAACGGTACATGAAGAAAGCGGGCAATGGTCCTGGCAAGCAGCGTCTTTCCTGTCCCTGTTTCCCCAACCATGATGATGTTCGATTTTTCGATCTCTATCTCTTTGTCATGGTTCGCATTTTGACCGGAGATCCTCTTGTAATGGTTATAAACAGCCACACTGAGGACTTTTTTCGCCTCTTCCTGTCCGATGACGTACTGATCCAGGAATTGCTTGATCTCTGCCGGTTTATGGAGCTTGAAGTCAGGCGACTGGCGTTGGCTTCTTGTGGAGAGCTCTTCATCGACGATGGTTTTGGCCTGCAGGACACAGGCATCGCAGATGTGGGCGTTCAGCCCGGCAATCAGCATAAGGGTTTCTCTTTTTTCCCGCCCGCAGAAAGAACAACGCTCCGTTGACTTAGCCATACTCAGATGATTTTATACGTGTTTATGCAATACCTCGTCGATCATCCCGTAATCTTTGGCCTGCTCGGCAGTCATCCAATAATCGCGATCGGCATCCTTCCATATCTTTTTATATGGCTGATTGGAATGTAATGAGATGATCTCATACAACTCTTTCTTGATCTTCTGTATCTCATTGTGCTCGATCTCAATGTCGGATGCTTGCCCGCTAACACCTCCCATGGGTTGGTGGATCAGGATTCGGGAGTGCTTTAAAGCGGTGCGTTTATCCTTCGCGCCGGAGCAAAGGATGATGGCACCCATGGAAGCAGCCATACCCGTACAGATCGTAGCAATATCAGGCTGGATATACTGCATGGTGTCGTAAATGCCAAGACCGGCATATACACTGCCCCCGGGTGTGTTCAGGTAGATCTGGATGTCCTTCCTCGGGTCAACAGATTCAAGGAATAGGAGTTGAGCCTGGATGATGTTGGCCACATAATCATCGATCGGGACTCCCAAAAAGATGATCCGGTCCATCATCAGCCGCGAAAAAACATCCATCGTGGCGATGTTCAATTGCCGCTCCTCAATGATCATGGGAGAGATATAACTGCTGTTGATCCGCGCATAACGCTCCAGTGTAAGGGTGTTGATTCCCTTATGTTTGGCGGCATACTTGATGAATTCCTGATGGTCCATAAGTCGAAATGTTTATTGTGCCATTTTTTTAACGAAAGCTTCGTAACCCAATTGTTCCTCTTTCAAAGTGATCTTATCCTTGAACAACTGGATCAGTCTTTTATCATAAAGCTCATCATATATCTTTTTAACCTGCTCCTTGTCTTCCATTACCCTGTCGACGATCAATTCAATATCCGGTGGGTGATGTTCATGAACTTGATCATGATCTTGAACTTGATCTTGAACCGGAACATTAAACCTGTTCCTCATCCAACCCCTGACATATTCCTTGACGTCGTCTTCGTCAATCTTGATTTCATTGGCTTTTAGCAGATGATTCTCAATGATCTGCCACCGGAGGGAATCGGCGTAGAGGGGATACTGGGCATCAACCTGCTCCTGTGAGAATTTATCCTCATTGCTTTCCAGCAGCCAGCGTTTGAGAAACTCATCCGGCAGAGGAAGGTTGGCCCGTTTGACCGTATCTTTCTGGCACGCACTCAGAAAAGCTTGTTCTGCTTCTATCCTGAAGGAGGATTCAAGTTGCGCTTTTACTTTCAGTCTGAAATCCTCCGCTGTCAGAATATTGCTGCCTGGAAATACTGTTTCAAAGAAGGCTTCATTCATTTCAGCAGGTTCCACATGCAGGATGTCTAAAACAGTCAGTTCGAATTCGTTCCCGATTGATTCCATCCGTTCTGCTTTAACGCCCAGATACCTGGTCCGGTCAGCGGGGTCGGTGAAGAGTTTCGCCGGGTCAACCATCAGTTTCGATCCCTTCATTTGTCCCAGGAGTTGGTTCAGTTGCTCCTTGTCTTGAACCTTCTCCGTACTGAAATAGGATTGATGATGAATGCCCCCTTCTTTGGGGTTCCCGTTCTCAAACTCAGAGATCTCGTAATGGATCATATCATTGGCGACGACAGATTCACCATCAGCGTATTTTCCGTGTCTTTGGCGCTGCTCCGCAATATAATTCTCCAGGGTTTTATCATCCACCTCAATAGCGTAATAGGGGATTTCAACATTCTGATCCAACTCAACCTTCACCTCAGGGGATAGCCCGATATCAAAAAAGAACGAGAATGAGTCCTGAAGGTCAAAATCGATGGTTTTGTTTTTATCCGGATTTCCCAGTGGATGACCCAGGGTGTTGAGATTTTCTTCTTCCAGGTATTTGGATAATTTTCCCGATATCAGTTTATTGACCTCTTCTGCGGTCACCGCCTTGCCATACATCTTCCGGATCATCCCTGCCGGGACTTTCCCGGGCCTGAAACCGGGGATATTGGCCTTCCGCTGCAGATCTTTCAATGCTTTGCTTACATTTTCCGTGTAATCATCCGGTGTCACCTCCATACAAATGGTCGCCGTAAGGTTCTCCGTCGTCTCTTTGGTTATCTTCATCTTTTGGTTACTGTTTGTCTGTATTTATGCGTATTTCAGGGTACAAAGGTACGGTAATATTTTGTATAATAATAAGAGATGCATGTTGGATTGTATCCCGGATTGTTTAACATTCTTGCGGTTTATATTGTCAGGAAACGTATATTTGCATCAGCAATGTATTGGATCAGGCAACTACGTCCGTAATGATCATTTCCGTAAAACCGTGAATAGAGGAACCTGGATCTCGCTTATTCTTTTCATGACAGCCGGCTTCGTTGTCAATCACTCCTATGCCCAACCGAAGCCAGCAAGGCCCTCAGCAACAATTGCTTCCATACGTGATTCCTTGTCGATACTCGACACAGTGCTGAAAAACAACGGGTATATCTATCGACCCCCTGTGATCAAGGCGGCCAGGGACATACTCAGGATTTCATTTAAGCTCGATGACGAGAAACGCATTATTAATGCTTACCTGAATCTTGGAAATATATACATGGATCAAGCCCCGGATACTGCTTTGGGGTTCTTACAGGCCGCTGATTCTTGCATGCAAAGTTCAGGAATATTTGATAGAAAACCTGCATTACTATACGCCTTGGCTGAGTCCCATTCTGTGGCCTTCAATTACGAAACAGCGCTTGTTTTACTTGATTCATGTGTCAAACTCTCCCTGGAGGTGAGCGATTTCCGGAAAGTATCCGACTCCTATAACTTATTGGGACTAACCTATTTAAGTATTCTGGATGGAGATATGGCGAAGATCATGTTCGATTCTGCCCGTACAATCGCTCAACGACATAATGAAAAACATGAATGGGCGATCAGTCTGGCTAACATTGCCAAGATCACGGATGACAAGAACGAAAAAATCAGGCTTCAACGACAAGCTATCCAACTTCTTAAAGAAAACAATACAAGCGAGTATGATATTGGATCGATATATCACAACCTGGGTCTTCAGTTTGATAACCTCGATTCAGCCTCGCATTATTTCAACCTGGCCATTCGGATTGGAGAAAAGAAAAATTTCCCAACATTACTCATCGCTTCATACAATAGCATGGCCTATGTATGGCTTGAAAAAGGGAACTATGGAAAAGCAGAGGAATGCCTTCGTGACCATGCCATACCCATCGCCCGTAAAATCAATGAACTTGATTGGATTTCCGAGCTTTATGATAGTTATGCAGATGTATTAAGTGCCGGAGGGCGGTATAAAGAAGCACTGGAGATGCAAAAAAAAGCTCTTAGGGAAAGGACCTCTGCCGATGAGCAAATTGCCTCAAAACAAGTCAGGACACTTTCAAAACTCTTGGAACTTAAAAACAAAGACCTGGAGATCAAGAACTCCAGAAACGAGATTGCCATTCAGAAGAATCGCCTGTTTCAAACCAGGCTTTGGGGGCTGATTGTGATTTTGATGTGTGTGGTCGCTTTCTTTGCAGTCTTATTGCTGCTTCAAAGGGTCAGGCATAAACTGAAGCGTCAGCAATTGGAATCTGCCAGGCATCTGATTGAACTGGAAGAAAGTGAAAAAGGACGAACAGCCATGGAGTTGCATGACATCACGGGTCAGTTGTTCCTGGGAGTGATCCGGGAAATTGAGGATCATTATAAGGGAGATCCCAGCAGCTCGGAAAGAATTAAGCTGATTATCAAGGATTTATGGGACAGGATCAGAAAGATATCACACCGGATGAGCAGTAATATGCTCGAGAATCTTCCTTTTAATGACGCAATAAGGGGATTATGCAGTGATTTTGAGAAATCAGGTAAATTGAAAATAATATGCAACTTTGGAGAAGGTATCAATCACGTTTCTAGGGAAATTGAACTCCATACCTACCGGATGGTACAGGAGATGCTAAGCAATACCCACAAGCATACTCCGGGCGGGAATGTTTATCTAACCATCCTGATCAAGGGCTCAAATCTGTCTGTTTATTTCAATGATCCCGGCCCCGGATTCGATGATTCAGGTCACCATGGAATGGGGCTGATGAATATCTACCAGCGGACGCAGTTGTTGAAAGGGAAAGCTACCCTTACCACATCCCGGGAGAAAAACACTGCCTGGGAAATCACCATTCCGCTGAAACAAGCAACTTAAAAAATTAGCCATATGATCAGAGTATTTGCAGTTGAAGACCATCCGGTTACCCTGTCAGGCATCAAGAGCATGTTCAGACCTCACCGGGATGGAATCATGATCGCCGGGAGCGCTCCCAATGTTGACCTGTTCATCAAAACCACCAAAGCGGATCAGTTTGACGTCATCATTTTGGATCTTTACATCCCGGGCTTCCTGCCGACAGATAATGTGTCCAAGATCAAATCCGCATTTCCCGAAAAACCCATCGCCATCTTTACCTCAGAAGAACGGGAAGTATGGAAAAGGAAAATGATGGATGCAGGGGTCAATGCCTATGTGTTTAAAAACGCTGACCGGGAAGAGATCAAGTTCATTATCCGCAAGATTTCCACAGGAGAATTCTGCTTTTCAGGTTCACCCGACCTGGTTCAGGGAGCAAGGGATCCTTTACGGAAACTGGTGTTCACCGATAACCACCTCGAGATCGTTTCCTTGTTGGCACAAGGGAAAACACAGGCCGAAATTAGCCTGATCAAGGGTACCGGCGCATCAAATATTGAGAAAACCCTGGTAACCATCCGCAAGAAAGCCAAGGTGAAATCGAACTTTGAGCTCATCAAGGTTTTCATTGAACGCGGTTTTATCTGAAATTGATCAGAATTTCCTTCACAAAGTCATTTTTCCGCAGTTTTTCAAAAAGTACTGTTTTTTTTTTGGCTGCCAAGGCTTTTTGTTAAGTATTTGAATACTAACAATATAGCAATATTTTTTGAAAAAAGTATTCCGGAAATCCGGAATAAAAAAAAACGGGAATCCGCAATTGACTGATCCATAAATAGTTAGTATCTTTATGGGCAAATTCAATTGTTTAACTTAAATTCAATGAATCATGAAAAAGCAACTGCTGACTTTATCGATGATTATATTCCTGATTGCAGGAGTATATGCACAATCAACCACACCAATGCCAATTCCATCATTCAACGCTAATGTGACCTCTATCTCCACTTTTGTGGAAGTTCTCTCAACCGCCCCTTTTTTTACGGATGGAAAAAAGGAAATGAAGGTCAAGAAATATGAAAATTCTGGCGACAATTTCCAACCTGCACGGGTATGGTTCTTTAGTCTTGACCAGACTACCGTGTTAGGCCCTTTTGAGCTTTTTGACAACAACATCGTTTCCCAGGAAGTTGATAGCCGTCCATGGGGCGTGATAATCGAGTCGGGAACTCAAATTACCGTCGATGTGTGGATATACTCGGAAGAGGCATCTCCATCGGCTGGTAACTGATAATAGGGATTGGTATCGTATTTCCGGCGACTTTATCTGGCTTTTTGCCAGATAGAGAATGAGTATGTTTTTTCGTATCTTTGGACTTTCAATAATCAATAAAACAATCGATATGAAAAAGAGCATTTTACCTTTATTATTATTGGTTTTTGGACTTAATGGATATTCCCAGTCCAATATTACAGCGATGGTTGAAGGGAACATCGTCACGGTGATCCAGACTGGTACCCAGCGAAACTGTGGCGCCCGTTACCACATGGATGTCTACCAGGAGGGCCTTCTTGTTCAGTGGTTCCAGGTAGATACAGGTGCCATTGCTTTTTGTATGTGTGACTTCGACATGTCGGTCATTTTCGGCCCCATGGATCCGGGTAACTATACATGTGATGTGTATAGCCTTGAAAAATCCAGTCCGGGTGATACGACATTCCAGGGCTCCTGCACATTCAATGTTGCCAAGAGTGTAAAGGCTGATACCCTCGAGATCATGGGCACATCACAAAGCCCGTGCTACAATATTGTCATTTCTGCCAATGATCCACAGGAAACCTCAGGAGATCTGACCATCATTCCGAATCCTTTCTCCGACTATACAACTATTTCTTTTGATGCCGTCATCGCGGGGAATTACACCCTTACGATTTTCAATAATCTTGGTCAACCGGTTTGGACAAAGAAACTGCTTCATTCCAACCGCTTTGCTGTTCATTGGAATGGTAGAAACAACCACCAAAAGGAACTCCCCGGAGGCATCTATCATTGCATCCTCACCGCTGAAAATGGTAATATCCTGGCAAAAACAAAAGTGATCATGCTCGATTGAACATGATCACTTCCTGTAAGAGTTAATACCCTTGGTTTGATCTTATTTTTGAATGATCAGTTTACGGGTGATCTTTCCATGTTCATCCGTAAGCTCAAGGAAATAGGTGCCCTGGCGAAGTCCTTCCAGATTGAGGTCTTTCCGGTAAGGTCCCATGACTTGTTGTGGTGGTAGTTTGAATACCGTGCTTCCGGTCAAATCGATGACCTGTATTCCAATGGTCTTTTCTTTTGTTGTTGTAAAGGAGATGGTGAAATTCCCGTTGTTGGGGTTTGGTCGGATATCAAGCCCTGTGATCCCTGCTTCTTCAATGCCCGGGCAGTTAATGAAAGTGATCCGTATCGTATCCCGCCCTGTGCAACCCAGGGTGTTGGTTAAAACAGCAATGAATTCCTGAGTTCCAACTCCTATCCCTGTTGAATCAATGGTGATCGAGGATGTAGTCTGCAAGCCGGGATACCACATATACTGTGACACACCTGTTGTGGTGGCATCCAGCACGAGGAATTGACCCGTGCACACTGTGGTATCGTTTCCAAGCCAGAAAACAGGGCTTTCCAGTATCGTCAGATCGAGGCTGTCGGTTGTCATCTGACAGGGAGGTTGGGCATAACATGTTAAGAAGAGTGTGGCCGAACCGTTGGCGACATCCTGTTGGCCGGGGGTATAACCGGGATGGATGATGGCAGGATCGCTAAATGTCCCGTCTCCGGAGGAACTCCAAAGCAGTGACTGATATCCGGAAGCCGAAGCAGTAGTAACTGTGAAAGTTTCATTGGCACATACACTACCATCAATACCGGCTGATGCTTCAGGAGGTGAAACAAAATAAAGGATCATCGTATCGGTAGAATCACTGGCAAACATTCCGTAAGCATGCAAGGTCAACCGGACATTTCCATTGGTGATATCGTCAGGGCTGGCGTAATACAATGGATTTGGGATCGTATCGTTGCTGAAAGTACCTGTTCCGCTG
>VGGL01000063.1 GCA_016868575.1 Bacteroidota bacterium | reverse complement strand
CGATAATCTCTTGCGGTGCAAGTAGAGATTTTACATCTTTCTTTTCCATATTGCTTTTTTCTCTTTTATACGTAGCACCTCAAAAAAAGATTTAGCCATGAAACATCTTATGTTTGTACCTTCCAAATAGATCAATTTAAGGCCATAAACAACCAACACATTATTGACGATAACCAACTGAATATCAACGAATACAAAATATGCATTTAAAAAAGTGTTTTTTTTCTTGCATTGTTAATTTTTTTGTATAACTTTGTCACCAATTATAATCACATTGAAAATCAAGTAGTTACTAACTTAAAAACCTTAAAACCAATATATTATGCTAAGAACAACCTACTCAAGCAAGGACAGGAAGGTTTTTCTTGTCTTTCTCAGCTTTCTGGTTATCTTCTTTCTCGGTATCCGTACGGCTTATTCTGACAGCGTGATCGAGGGCGGAACAACCGTGACTGTAACCAGCGGAACAACCGTGATTGAAATGGGAGACCTTAAGGTAAGTGACGGTGGGGTACTTACCAACAATGGAACCCTCATCCTGAAAGGTGATTTCAACAATGAAAACACCGCGCCGACGACCATTGGCGGCATGGTTGAGTTTTCCGGATCATCAGCACAGGTAATATCAGGAGAAAATACGTTCAATAATCTGACACTTAACAATACCAACGGGTTGACCATCACAGGGAACACCGGCCTGTCCGGAACCCTGACATGGACAAACGGCCTGATCAACATTGGTTCCAATAACTTCAGCTTTATCGGCTCTGCAACTTATACCGGAACCCCTGGAACAGGGAGAATGTTTGTGGCCGATGGAAGCGGAAAAGTCAGGAAACAATGGACATCAACAGGAGCTTTCACGTTCCCTGTTGGGGACAACACAGGAACTGTAGAATATAGCCCAGTTGTGCTTGATTTTACCGATGGTAATAATTGGAGTGATTTTTTTGTTTGGGTTAATTTAGTTGATTCTAAATATCCTGATGACAGTATTTCTGGCTCATACCTCACCCGTTATTGGAACTTAGAAGCAACAGGAACTGCCGATGACACATTATGCGATGCACGTTTTGATTATCCCGTAGCTGACGTCGAAGGTGATGAAGGAGAGATATTCACGATCCGAATCAATCCGCTAACTACTTACGATCTTGCAGATCCAACGCATTTTCTTGTTGCAAGCGATCTCACAAAACTTGGAACATTTACTGGCGGAAAAGGAGCTCTTCAGGTTGATTTTAAAGTTCTGTTTGAAGGACCATATGCTGGTGGTGGGACAATGAATACTACCTTGAAAGGCCTTGATCTTATCCCGCTTAGCCAACCATTTGGTTCCACTGCCTGGGCATATGATGGACCGGAAAGCGTTCTTTCTATTCCAGACGACGTTGTAGATTGGGTACTTGTTGAGTTGCGCCAAGCTGATATTGTTGAGAATGCTACAAATCGTCTTGCCTGGAGGGCCGGGTTCCTCTTATCTGATGGCACTATTACTGATCTGGATGGCATCAACCCCCTTAAGTTTTATAATAAAGCCATTACAAATAACCTGTACCCTGTCATTATTCACAGAAACCATCTGGATGTCATTGCCGGGAACCCTGTTCTAATGAATTCAGAAAGCGTTTATTCTTATGATTTTACAATTAATGGACATATCTATGGTGCAGGAAAAAAGAATCTTGGTTCAGGCATTTGGGGTCTTGTTGCCGGAGACGCCGATCAAGATGAAACCATCCAAAGTTCCGATTATGTTCTTTGGAGGGCAAATTCTGGTATTGATGCATATAATCTTGCCGACTTCGATATGGACGGTACAGTACAAAGTTCTGATTATGTTAAATGGAAAGCAAATTCTGGAATAGATAGCTCTGTTCCTCAGTACAGCAAATAATACAGATTATTAATAAATAATAAAGAATCAATATGAAAAAGATAATTTTAACTGGTTTCTTGTTTCTGCTGTTAGGAAATGTTCTTTTCTCTCAATCGCAGTTATCTTGGCGTGTTGTAAATCCGAGAATTATCAGAATTTCTGGAACTGATAGACTTGAATTTGAAATCCAAGTCAAATCAAACATAGCCGGATATTTTGGTTATGCAATGCAGGCTAATTTTTATTATAATTCTTCTGCATTAGGAACGACAATTACAGCCGTCAGAGCTGGAGTTTCAGCATATAAGAATGTAGTTGACGATTTTGCATATCAGGCCCCCAATGCCAATTATAATTCAAATAAGATTAACGTATATGTACCTGCTGATCATTATCCTTATGACCCGGAGAATGAATTACTTTCAGAATGGTACTGTGAGATATCTACTGAATGGCAGACATTTGTTATTTTACAATGCCAGGTATTGGATAATACCTTAGAATCTGGAATATATTTCCATCAATCGACAATGAATCCTCAACAGTTTTACCAAGATCCCAACTCAGCAAATCAGTTGCTATTTACTAACCCCAGTCTTTATGATGAAACAAAGTCTTTACGATATACATATCTTGGAAGAATCTATAGTGATTCCAAAGGATGGTCACAGGTTGGTGGTTCGACAAATGGTGTTCAGTATTTAAATTGGACAACAGCTCGAAATACTTCTGTGTGGGATGGTAATGGTCATGTCCAGCATGCAGACGGCAAAGCAATCAATCTGCGAATTCACCCGTACGGAGGTACTCTTACCGTTGATCCCGATATGGGGCTTTCTTGCTCTGGTACTACAGAAATTAATGGCATTGGATCATTTATTATCCAATCGACTTCTACCGGATCAGGCGCTTTTATTGATAATGGAACGATTACCTATCTGAATAGCGGTTCCGTGCGGGTTGAACGCTATTTTACCGACCCGGAAGTTGGATTGTATAATCATCTCGTTTCTGCACCTATGCAAAATGCCACATTAGCCAGTTTTCGTATGTGGTCAAACCCGAATCATTCTTTTGCATATACCTGGAATGAGCCGAATAATGAATGGGATAATCCCTATGTTCCCTCTACACCTGTCCCGGTACTTCAAGGTCTTTCTGTTGGAAATGATGTCATGTCGGGAGACAAAACATGCCTATTTTCCGGATCACTTTATACCGGAGCACAAACAAGAAACGTCACAAAATCTGATATTGGCTCTAACCCAAATTACAACCTTGTTGGTAATCCTTATCCCTCACCAATCGATTGGGATGCATCCTCCGGCTGGCAAGATGCAGGAGTATCTACTTCCATTTGGATATGGAATCCTTCTGTTAGTCAATTTGGTGTTTACGTAAGAGGTAATGGAGGAATCGGTACAAATGGTGTTTCAAATATTATTCCCCTGGGTCAGGGATTTTATGTTCAGGCTACCCAGAACAACTATGCTTTCGGAATGAATAATGCAGTACGGAAAATTGATACGAAAGATTTTCTGAAAGAGACTCCCGCTAATATTCTCAAGATCAGGGTTGATGGTTCTCAATTTGGAGATGAGTCGCTTGTTCTCTTTAAACCGGATGCATCAACAGGATTTGACCCCGATTACGATGGTTACAAGTTTGATTCCTGGTACAGCGAATCCCCTGATATGTGCACACGTGGTACAGACGGAACACGGCTTTCTATTAATACTTACCCGCCTTCAACCGATCACGTGACCATTCCACTTGATTTCCATCCAAAATCAGATGAGAATTTCACCATAACAGCAAGTCTATTAGAGAGTTTTTCTAATGAAACAACTATCTACATCGAAGACCTCAAAGACAATGTTTGGCAACAACTCAAGGGTGAAAACGGAAATCCCGTTTATGCGTTCAGTGCTGTTGTCGGGGATGTTCCGGGACGCTTTTTAATTCATTTTTACGGTCCAACCGCTATCAATGACTTGACGTCAAACTCAATCAATATATACTCCTATGGCAAATTTGCCTATATCATGAACCCCACCGAAGAAAACATCCAGCGCGTTGAAGTATATGATATGCGGGGGAACCTGGTGATGACCACCAAAGTGGCCAGATCCACCCTCTCCAAATTTGCTATCAACCACCCAAGCGCCTATTATTTGATAAAGGTCATAACCGATAAAGGTATAGCCAGTGAGAAGGTTTACATCGGAGTTATGTAAGATCAACTTAACTTGAACAAATTAATATAATAAGATATGAGAACAGCAATAAGAAAAATCATCCTGACAACCCTGTTGATCGCCTCACCGGTCTTTATCAACACCCTACTTGCAGATGGCCCAACTGCTCCACCAACAAATCCCGGAACCGGAGATCAGCCAATCGGCGGAGCGCCGATTGATGGGGGATTGAGCATTTTATTGGCTCTGGGCGCTGGATATGGGGCGAAAAAATTTTATTTAACAAGAAAGAGGAAGACGTAACCTTTTTCGGAAGATGTCTGTTACTCTTGAAAAACCTCTTGGTCTATTCTAAATGATCAAGGGGTTTTCTATTCAGTCAGGTATTTAAAAATTAAAATGTAAGATGTGCGTTAGAAGAACTTATTCTGGAAAAATAATTGTACCGTTCCTTCTTATCCTTTTTATTTCCGGTTATTCCCAACCAAGACTCTCTTTTCGATTGAATAATCCCCGAATCATTTATTCCTATAATAATGCTTATCACGGATATTGTGATAACCTGGAATTTGAAGTTGAAATGAAAGCTAATCAGCCTAATACACGATATTTTTCAATTCAGGTTAATCTTTATTATAATACTATTGCTTTAAGCCATTTTGATTATACAATTGGAGATTTGGGCCCTGGAAATTTAACTACATATTCCATCACAAAGAATACGAATTCTTCAAAGCTTAATCTTTTTATTTATACAAATGAGGCATTTGAGGATACCATTCCTGAAAATTATATGATTATTCCGATAACATGGGATATTATTGGAACATGGAGATTACGCATTGTTGATTCTGAGGCAGTTGCTAAAATATCTTTTGCACAAAGTACTATGAATGGGCAACAATTTGAAAAATTGTTTATCCCCCCATGGGCTCAATTATATGCTGTCCCAAATATCTATGAAGGAACAGATTTCGTACAGCTTTATTTATCAAGAATACATTCGTCATATAATGGTTGGTCCCAAACTGGCGGAACAACTCCAAATTTACAATTTCTTGACTGGTCTATTCCTGTCAATACATCTGTATGGGATAGCCTGGCTACACCAACTGCAGCTGAAGCATTGATTTCAAAACTTCGAATTCACCCCGATGCAACCCTTATCATCCCGCCCGGCAAAGGGTTGGTGGTTTCCGATTCGGCATTCCTGCAGGATACTTTGTGTCTGGTTATTCGATCGGGTGAAGCTTCCAGTGGGTGTCTGCTTGATAGTGACCTTTTCGTTTTTGATTCTATTCCCAATACCTGCAGGTATGAGCGGTTCATGTTTGGTGAAAGGTTTCACGACGCCGGTGCCCCTGTTTCAAATGGAACGTATGCTCTTTTACAGCAACAGCCATCTCCTCCCAATCAGTTCTTCCGGTGGAACGAACCACTCAATGAATGGGAAAACCTGAACGACGGAGAAGATCCCGCTACACCGCTGGATGTTGCCAGGGGTTACAGGATAAAATATGCCGGCTCAGCGCCTATGAGGAATTTTGATGGCAATTTTTCCAGCGGCCCGATACACATTCCTATTTCCTATACACCAGCACCTTCCGGCGGCGATGGGTGGAACCTTGTCGGAAATCCATACCCCTCCGCCATATTTGCAGCCAGACCAGGGGGTGGTAACGATTTTATCGAACAGAATGATTCCATTTGGGGTTCCTTGTATTTTTATGACGGCACAGCGCCGATGATCAATGGTAGAACGGATTATGCGGTGTATAACCTTGCCGGAGCTGTGAGGGGGTTGGAAAACGGCCTTATCTCAAACGGTGTGATCGCTCCCGGCCAGGGGTTTTTTGTTAAGGCTTATAACGCCAATACAGAGGTGCATTTTGATAACAACATGCGGACTGGTAACAATGGGCTATTTTTCAAACGCCAGACGGATCCCCAGCAAATCCTGCTCAGTCTGAAAAATAGTGAAAACGACTACAATGAAATCCTGTTCTCTTTCATGGCCGATGCAACTGTTGATCCCGACCGGCTTTTAGATGCCCCCAAACTGAAAGGAAATTCTTCTCTCTCACTATACTCCCTGATAAACAATGAGGGATTTGTTATCCAATCCAATCCAACCCTTTCAAGCAATGATGTCTATGCCTTGCCCCTCGGATTTGAAACGGCTGTTCCGGGGCAACATGTGATGAAATTGGAATGGTTTGAAAACATCCCTCCCAATCTCTATATTTTGCTGGAAGACTTAGTTACCGGCATGACCGTTAACCTGAAAGATTCACCGGAATATTCGTTTTCGGTAGCAACATCAGGTGTATTTCTGAACCGTTTCATCCTTCACATTACACCCTATCTTTTCTCCCCCGCTCTTGATGATTCGAAACAGGATCTTACGGTGTTCTCAAAGAATAAAACCGTTACCTTTATATATAAGGGGACCGACCCCATGGATCGGATCAGGCTTTTTGACATTTCAGGTAAAGAGATTGTTGCCGTCGAAGCACGCGCTTATCAGGTATCCATTGACCTTCATCAGATTCCCCGTCAGGTTGTGTTTTACTCCTGTCAGACCAGCCGGTCTGTTTTAAGGGGTAAGATTCTGCTCGAATGATCTGATTACACGGATAGCGGGAAGCTGAGGGGCACCGTAGTGCTTACCCGGGCGCTGATTTGCAGGGTTCCCTCCAGTTGCCTGGTCAGGAGATGTAATTGATGCGTTCGGGTTCATCCTGCCTTTTCCCTGTTAATTCGTTTCTTCTCCTCCCTGGAGGCGATCCAAACACCTGTTTCATATAGCAATAGCAGCGGCATGGCTACCAATAGTTGACTCACTACATCCGGAGGGGTGATCACCGCACTGATTACAAAAATAAGTACAATGGCATATTTGCGGTACTTTTTTAATATCCCCGCCGTAAGAATTCCTGTTTTACTCAGATAATATACAACGACGGGCAATTCAAAGAGTACACCGGCTGAAAAAGGTGTCCATATGACATTGGAAAGGTACGAGCTCAGTTGTATGTTGTTTTCAATGGAAGGACTTAATTGGTAGGTACTGAAAAACTCAAGGATCAGCGGGGTAATGACAAAATACCCAAACAACAATCCGGCAAAGAACATGATGGAGCTAAAAAAAACAAATCCCCGGATTGCCATTCTCTCTTGTTGATACAACGCCGGTTTCACAAACAGCCAGAGCTCAAACAACAGGTAAGGCATGGTGATGACGATACCTGTCAGCGCAGCAATCAGGACACCGGCCTGGAACTGCCCGGCAAGGTTGATGTTGATGATTTGCAGTGCGTGGTTGTTGATGCAATAGCCGATCTGGCAGAAGATCCGGTTGGTCAGAAAATCGCCGGTTCCGGGGGCAAGGATGATCTCTGAGTAGATGTAGTCAATAAAGATGAAAGCGATAATACCAGCCAGGATGACCGCCGCAACCATTCGCATCAGCCTGTTCCGGAGCTCAGAAAGATGGTCCCAGAAAGACATTTCCAGGTTTTCTTCCGGTCCTTTGCTAAGGGTCTTTCCTTTCATTCTTGTTGTTTTCTTTGTTCTTTTCGAAATCCAGGCCGGAAATATCTTTTCTCACCTGATTGATCTCATCTGTATTCAGGGCCTTTTTAATCTGCCGGATCCCTTTCCCGACAGTTCTCATCATCTCCGGGATCTTTTTGGGTCCAAACACCAGGAAAACCACCAGCAGGATCACAAGGATTTCCTGGAAGCCAATGGAGCCGCAAATGATCACGTTTTCCATGATATCAGAGCATTTTCAGGTAACTGATTTCCCGGTCTGTCAGGTAACGATATTTACCCCGGGGGAGGTTGTGTTTTGTGAGACCGGCGAAGCTGACCCGATCGAGGCGGATGACTTTGTAACCCAGATGTTCAAAGATCCTCCTGACAATACGGTTTCTCCCGGAGTGAAGTTCCACACCGACCTGACTTTTATCATTTTCTCCCTCAATGAATTCAACGGCATCAACCCGGATAAAACCATCTTCCAGTTCCAGCCCGGCCCGAACAACATCCAGATCGCTGGTTTTCATTTTTTTATCAAGCCAGACATGGTAAAGTTTTCTAACCTTTCGGGAAGGATGCGTCAACTTATCGGCCATCTCTCCGTCGTTTGTGAGGAGTAAAACACCGGTCGTATTCCGATCCAGCCTTCCAACCGGATACAACCTTTCAGGACAGGCATTCCGGATCAGCTCCATCACCGTTTTTCTGTTTTGCGGGTCACTTGAGGTGGTGATATAGTCTTTGGGTTTATTCAGAAGAACGTATACCGGTCGCTCCATTTTGAGCGTCTGTTCACCAAGCTGTATCTTGTCGCCGGGTTTGACTTTTGTTCCCAGTTCCCGGATGATCTTTCCATTCACCCTCACCACTCCGGTTTCAATGAGCTTATCAGCCTCCCTGCGGGAGCAAACCCCGGCATGGGCGAGGTATTTGTTCAAACGGATCTGTCCGGTATCCCCGCGATGATCCGCAGTGCCATTTTCTTCTACTACTTTTCGCCGCGGAGGTCTTTTCTCGTCTTTGTCCCGTTGCTTAAAATCTCTTTTTTTCATGGTTCAATGGGTTCATATGGCGGCTTGATCTTTATTCCGTCAAATTTCACTTCCGTGCCGTTCCGGTATGTGATGGTCAGATACAATAATCCGTCTTCGGTATAATATGACCAATCGCCTTCTTTTTTTCCTAAAATATAGTTGCCCGCTTCTTTTAACGTCCCGTCAGGATACCAGAAGCGGTGTTTTCCATCAGGCAGATCATCAATGAAGTTCCCTTCAAAGACCATGGTTTTCTTTACCTGATCCAGGCTATCCCAGGCCAGGAAATAATGGTTCCACCATCCGTTCCGCAAACCATCCCGGTAAGATCCTTCTTCGCGGAAATCACCGGTTTCGACAAACCAGAAAGCATCTTCCAGGTCGTTGATGTATTCCCCGGTGGCAATTGCCCTCCCCTTTTCATCATATTCGGATGACAGTCCATCCTTCTTTCCATGGGAGTATTGTTCCTCTATCCGAAGTTTTCCATCATCAAAAAACCATTTCCAGGTTCCTTGAAATCGTCCTATTTGATCATATACCCCTGTTTGTTCAAGCTTTCCATTGGGGTGAAGGTATTTCCATGCTCCGGTTTTCTTTCCATTCAGATAGCTTCCTTCTGCTTTCAGGGTACCATCCGGGTAAAATTCTTTCCAGGGACCGTGCATATTCCCGTCTTCCAGGAAAATTCCGCTGCCAATGATTTTTCCTTCGTGGTAAATGTATGATTCTGTGATAATTCCCGTGGTATCATACACCCGCCATATTCCCTCCGGCAGGCTGTCTTTGTAAGTAGCGCTGATTTTTACCTGTCCCCCGGGATAGTATTCTTTCCTTACGACCAGGTTTTGGGTTTCAGGCGCATCAATCTGAAGCACATCATCCACATATTTTTGAACAGAAGTCAGCCCCCCTTCCTTGTCGTATTCCTTGAAATATCCATGCTTTTTACCGCTTTTATAGGTTCCTTCATGCCTGATCCTTCCTTCCGGATAGAACTCCATCCATTTTCCATGTTTCAGCTTATGGTGGTCATGTCTGTTGATCCGGGTCCGGTCGACCATGAACCCCTTTTTATACTCAAACAGGGTGATGATCAGACCCGTTGTGTCATATTCCATTCCATAGCCATCCTCAAATCCGTTTTTGAACGGAATTGTCAGCTTGATCCTACCATTGGGATAATAGTGGATGGTGTTCCCCTGCTTGACATCAGCAATGAATTGTTCGGAGATTTTACCACTTTCCAGATAGATGTTTCTCAAACCCTCTTTTTTATCATTCCGATAAGCAATATCCAACGTTAATCTTCCTTCTTCGCTGTAAAACTTCCAAATTCCATTCAATTCAAAGCTCTCCCTGTTCCCCTCGGATTTAAGAAGGCCGTTTTCATAATAGTTTTTCCAGTAACCATCAGGTTTTCCCTCTCTTAAAGTTCCTTCACTTGACAGGTTACCATTGGGATAATAATACCTGACAACTGAATCAGTATTGATAATATGCTGATTTTGAGTTAATCCATGAAGTGAAATGAAGCAACAGCCCAAAAGAAATGTTATCGCGTGCTTCATTGTTCTTTCAGTTGGTTCATGTGGATAATTCCAACATTTTCAGAATGGGTTTCCTGGCTTTCTTCATTAATGCCTGAGGCAGAATGATTTCAGGTTGCTCATTCTTCAAACAAAGGTAAAGTTTCCTGATGGTATTTAATTTCATGTAAGGACAATCATTGCACATACAGGTTTTATCTGCGGGAACAATGATAAATTCCTTCTCCGGGTTTTTCTTTTTCATCTGGTGAATGATGCCCGATTCGGTAGCTACGATGAACTTTCTTCTATCATCCCTGGAGGTAAAATCCAATAAAGCGGTAGTAGATCCGATAAAATCAGCCATCTGAAGAATTACCCCTTTACACTCAGGATGTGCAATGATTTTAGCATCCGGATTTTCCTGTTTCAGTTTGATCACCATTTCGATTGTCAGCACATCGTGTACTTCACAGGTTGCATCCCACAGCACCATATTTCTTCCTGTTTTTCCATTGATATACGCACCCAGGTTTTTATCAGGGGCAAAAATGATCTTTTGATCTTTGGGATAAGATTCTACAATCCTCACCGCATTGCTGCTCGTACAGATGACATCCGACAGGGCTTTCACCCGGGATGAGCAGTTGATATAAGAAATCACAACATGCCCCGGATGCCGGTCAATGAAAGCCTTGAAATCATTTTCAGGGCAGTTATCCGCCAGTGAGCATCCCGCTTCCAGATCAGGTACCACCACTTTTTTGGACGGATTCAGTATCTTTGCCGTTTCAGCCATAAAATTTACTCCGGCAAACACAATTACATCAGCATCTGTATGTTGCGCTTTTTGAGCTAAACCCAAACTATCACCAATATAATCAGCAATATCTTGAATATCACCGGTTTGATAATAATGAGCCAGAATCACGGCTTTTTTTTCATTTTTAAGTTTCAAAATCTTTGAAACAACATCGGGCCTATTTTCAGTCATATTCAATAAACAAAAGAAATAGAAATATATTTAAAAATATTCTTATTATATTTAACCTGTTAGTTTGGTTGAAAAGAAATTGCGTAAAGAATTGGAATCATCATTATTTACTTTCAATTAACAATAATATCTTGGTTATCAATACTTAAATAATTTATTATCAAATAATTAAACGCTTATTAACAAATGATCTTTAAAGTCGACGGTGAATAAAAAGATATTTAAAAGAGGATAATTTTTGTGCATATCATCCTGATTTTTCTGTAAGATTTTCCGTTGTAATTGATGAGGAAAAAACAGTTGTGTCTTTTTGATCATGGATGAAAAAGTTTCAAAAAGTTTCAAACAAAATTACTCAGATATTAACAAACCTTGGTTCAAAAGTATGAATCTCCTGAATTTTGCGGGTTTATGAATGGATAGTTTGTAATTTTGTTCAGTGTAACAAATAGTTATGAAGATAGGTATTGGATGTGATCATGCCGGGTTTTTATTGAAAGAGAAAGTTATCGGCTATCTTAGGGTATTTTTTGGTGAACCGCATGACTATGGTGTTTTAAATGAAGACGCTGCCGATTATCCCGATGTAGCTCATCCGTTATCCAGGGATGTACACGAAGGAAAGCTTAGCTTTGGTATTTTGATCTGCGGAACCGGCAATGGCATGGCCATGACAGCAAACAAGTATGCCGGCGTGCGGGCAGCGCTGTGCTGGAATGAGGAGATCGCTTCGCTGGCAAGAAAGCACAACAATGCCAATGTTTTGGTTCTGCCCGGACGATTTATTAGCCGGGAGACTGGAATAAACACGGTTAAGGCATTCCTGCAGACTGATTTTGAAGGAGGCCGTCATGAACGGCGGGTTAGCAAGATAAGAATTACTTAAACGACAATATGTCAGAGTATTACCAAGAATTTCTTTCCAGGGCGGAACAACTTTCTTTTGATCCTGAACACCGGAGAAAACTGGATTTTAATATTGGGAAGTATGATGAAAAGGTCATTGCCGGGAAGAAACAATTCAGCGACCTGGAACTGGCCAGAACGCGGGCTTTCAGTGTAAAAAACAAGGCGATTCACAATCTCGACAAGTACCTGACTGATTTTGAGAAGAAGTTCATCAGCAATGGCGGGAAGGTGATCTGGGCTTCCACCGAAAAAGATGTACACCGGGATATCCAGGCCATTCTGAAGGCACATGAAGCCAGACTGGTGGTCAAGCAGAAATCAATGGTGACCGAAGAGTTGGAAATCAATGACTTTCTCGAAAAGAACAAATATGAAGTACTGGAAACCGATCTTGGGGAGTTCATTGTTCAGGTAGCCGGTGAAAAGCCTTACCATATCATCACCCCGGTAATGCATAAGTCGAAAGAGGATGTTGCCGCGTTGTTTCACGAAAAGTTTGACTTGCCTCCTGACAGCAAGCCGGAAGACATCACCCTGTTCGTGCGGGAAAAGCTCCGCGTTGAGTTTCAGTGGGCCGATGTTGGGATTACCGGTTGTAACTTCCTGATTGCCGACACCGGCTCTGTTGCGCTTACTGAAAATGAAGGTAATGGCTTGTTTACAGTCTCTTTTCCAAGGGTTCACATCGTACTGGCAGGTATTGAAAAGATCATTCCGTCCATGGAAGATCTTGATCTGTTCCTTCCGCTGTTGGCGACCCACGGTACGGGTCAGTACATCACGGCATATAATAATTTGGTCTCAGGCCCCCGGAAGGAATTTGAGCGTGACGGACCGGATGAGATGTATGTGATCCTGATCGACAACCGGCGCACTGAATTACTCAAGCAACAGGAGCAGCGCAAAGCCCTGTGCTGTATCCGTTGCGGGGCTTGTTTGAATGGATGTCCCATTTATCGAAGCGTGGGAGGATACACGTACAACACGGTCTATTCAGGCCCTATCGGTGCGGTCATCTCTCCGCATCTTAAGCATTTGCGGGATTATAACCACCTGAGTTTTGCCTCTTCCCTGTGTGGAAAATGTACTGAGGTTTGTCCTGTGAAGATCCCGCTTCATGAGCTGTTGTTGAAAAACCGGAATGAAACCATAAGGAAGGGGTATGCAGGTTTTAAATGGAAGATGGTCATGTTTGGCTGGAAGAAGGCGATGATGAAGCGTTGGATGCTGGATTTTGCAGGTGGAGGGATGAAGAACAAGTTATTCCGTATGTTTTTGCCCAAGGTCTGGGGCCCCCGGCGGGAACTCCCCAGGATAGCTTCACGCAGTTTCAAACAGCTCTGGGAAGAAAGGCAGGGGGGGAAGCGATAACTACTACTTCATTGAAAAGCAGCTTGGAAAGAAGCGCGATTCCTAAAAGGTCACACTTACGAGTTAACCCAACTTGAGCATACAGTATTCGTATTTTCCTCATATTGAATTTG
>VGGL01000062.1 GCA_016868575.1 Bacteroidota bacterium | reverse complement strand
TTATCAGTATGGGAACTGTCCGCTTCCACATCAACCACATTTACCGGAAGCTTCACGTCAACTCCAAATCCGAAGCCGTCATCAAGGCCCTCAAGGAACGCCTGGTAAATTAGTACCTCTCCCCCTTCACCCCCGGGGCTGAGGCGGCAAACCATACCTTTATCCAGTTGACGCCCTTTCCTTACTGGATTACTTTTGAACAGTTATAATTAATATCCATGAGCTATGAAAAAGATTACCTATTTTCAGTATCAGGTTGTATTCCTGACCCTATTTTTCTGTATCTGGGATCAACCTATATTTTCCCAAGTGCCACAGGCAATAAGCTATCAGGCGGTTGCCCGGAATACATCCGGGAACCTGCTTGCAAACCAGAGCATCAGGGTGCGTCTTACTATTCATCAGGGTACTCCAACGGGAACAACCCAATACCAGGAGACTCATAATCCCACTACCAATGTCTTCGGATTGTTTTCGGTTCTAATAGGACAGGGGACGCCGGTGATCGGAACTTTTGGATCCGTAACCTGGAATGACGGAATAGCCAAATATTTACAAACAGAGATGGATCCTGCAGGGGGAACTTCTTACATCAATATGGGTACATCGAAACTGCAATCTGTACAATATTCACTTGTGTCGGGTACTTCACAGGGGTTGCAGTCAAAAGGAGTGAGTGTTGTAGTCCCCTCCTCCGGACAGGTTTTGAAATACGATGGAAGTCAATGGGCTCCCGGAAACATCTCCGGAAGCGCCTGGTCGCTAGCTGGAAACAGCGGCACCAATCCGGCATCGAACTTCCTCGGAACAACAGATAACAAAGCATTGAAGTTTCGGGTAAACAATGTGGTCTCCGGTGAGATCAATCCTTCTACAAGTAATATTTTCTTTGGCAAATCTGCCGGACAGATGAACACGACCGGATATTCGAACGTGGCGCTGGGAGGCGCGGCACTGTTCAGTAATACAGGAGCCCATAACCTTGTAGCGATTGGTGATTCGGCGCTTTACCACCAGACAGCAGATGTTTCCAAAAACTTTGGAAACACTGCCATCGGGAGCAAATCACTGTACGCCAATACCACTGGTTACGAGAATACGGCAATTGGAAAAAGATCACTCTTTGATAATGTCAGCGGCTTCCATAACACTTCCATTGGGACGTATTCTTTATATCACAATACCTCCGGGTATGACAATATTGCCATTGGTTACGAATCAATGTACCAGAATCTGAACGGTCAGTCAAATACATCCATGGGCGCCTACTCCCTGTTCAGCAATACCAGCGGGGCTATGAATTGCGCTTATGGTTACGGAACAATGTATTATAACACCACCGGATATTCAAATACGGCATTTGGAGCCGATGCACTGTACAACAACCTGTCAGGCATCAACAATGTCGCACTGGGATTTGCGCTATTCAATAATACAACAGGATCCTTTAACACCGGGATCGGATCAGGCGCCTTGCTTAACAATACATTGGGACATTCCAATGTAGCTTTGGGAGCCTGTGCGCTGTACAGCAATACCGTTGGAAACAATCATGTGGCCATCGGCGATTCAGCCCTGTACCATGAACAAATCACTTATCCATCGATCGATTACATCAATGTGGCAATTGGTTCCAAAGCCATGTTCAACACTGTATATGCCGGGCAGAATGTTGCCGTTGGGGCATACGCGCTGTACTCGAATGATAATGGCAGCCAGAACACATCTATCGGGGATCATTCTCTTTATTCTTCGACAGCCGGGGTCATGAATACAGCGGTCGGTTCACAAAGCCTTTATTCGGTCACTACGGGGGAAGAGAATACCGGTGTTGGCGTGTCGTCACTCTACTCCAATACCTGGGGATATAACAACACGGCCATCGGTTCCTATTCCATGTGGTACAACAACACGGGAATTGCGAATGCAGCCATGGGAAGCAATTCATTATACAGCAATACCGATGGAGCAAACAATACCGCTGTTGGTAGTTCTGCATTGTACAATGCAATACATGGGAACTCCAATACAGCCGTCGGAAGTGGTGCCTTGCTCAATTGCGTAAGCAGCAGCAATACAGCTCTCGGCAAGGATGCGTTGACAACCATCACCTCAGGAACCTACAATACGGGTCTTGGAAGGGCTACCGGAAGCACCTCTGGTTGTTTTAACTCCACTGTGATAGGGGATGCCGCAGTAGTGAATTCCAGCAATAAGGTACGGATCGGAGATGTCGGGATCAGCGTTATTGAAGGACAGGTAGCCTGGAGCTATCCATCCGACGGGAGGTTTAAATCAGATGTATCAGATGACGTGAAAGGACTTGAATTCATTAAACTTCTCCATCCGGTCACCTATTATTTTGATACCCGGAAATATACTGATTTTCTGACCAGGAATATGCCTGATAGTCTGCGAAGCAAATACCAGGAAAAGCAGGACAAAACAAAGACCAACCCTGTTCGTCAGAGCGGATTTGTTGCCCAGGAAGTGGTAGAAGCTGCCAGGGCTGCCGGGTATCAGTTCGATGGGGTGCATATCCCGGTGGATGAAAACGATAATTACAGCGTCGCATACAGCCAATTTGTAGTGCCTCTGGTAAAAGCCGTGCAGGAACAGCAGGAAATCATTGAGAAGTTAGAGAAGCGGGTAGAAGAGCTGGAAGCAGAAATCAATAAATAAAGAATACAGTGTGACCCTGTGACTTTGTGACCCTGTGACTTTGTGACCCTGTGACTTTGTGACTCTGAGACTTTGTGACCCTGAAATATAAAATGAATCTCGTACCTTTACCTCTAAATCAAAACCCCAACCCTATAAAAATCCGTGTTCTTTTTCTTTCATTCCTTCTTTGCCAGGTTTCCATGGCTCAATTATCCGAGATTAAAACCATCCCGGGAAACTATCCGACCATCGCGGCTGCGATTGCCGACCTCAATGTTCAGGGAGAAGGTACCGGAGGAGTGACATTCAGCATTGCCGCCGGTCATACCGAGACTTTTTCCTCCCCGACATCATGGAATTATTGACACCAATGATCTCGGTATGGCAGACAATAATGTCAATGCATTCGTTGGGGCGATGTATACTCATTCTAAGCAGTTTTGCAATTGCAAAACTGCCAAGAATGAGTTATACCGTGAGGAACAGTAGTATTAAATTTGCAAACCTGTTCCGATTCGGTATATCCCTGAATAAAATGCCAGGTGCAAAGCCTGAAATCTCGATCATATTGGAGTATAATACATTTCAAACTATCGGATTTGTATTATTTTTGTTAGCATGATTTATCTTGTTTTGGGTTGTTCCGTCGCACTTCAACTGACTGCGGCATTCATGGCTTTCAGACTTATTAAGCTTACAGACAGATATATTGCATGGATTTTAATCGCCACTGCCTTATTTTTTATGGCCATAAGACGAATTATCCCATTATATCTGTTGATTAGCGGCGACCCGTCATTCCGCCCCGAACCAATAAGTGAAGTTATCGGACTTGTGTTATCAATTCTGCTTGTAATTGGAATAGCAAAGATTACCCCGGTTTTCAGCGCCATCAAACAGTCTGTGAAAGCAGCTAGAAATGCAGAAGAAAAATATAGAAGGTTACTGGAACACGCCAATGATGCCATATACCTTGTCGACAAGCAAACCATGCGAATACTTGATTGTAATAAGAAAGCTACGGAGATGATTGGTTATTCTGCGCATGAATTACAAATGATGATTTTTACAGAACTGGTTCCGAATCTTGAAAGGGCCTTACTGAAACATGAACTGGCAGAAATCGACAATGAAAAAATAAATCCGCAGCCATTGGTTCTTCACCATATAAAAAAGAACGGCAGTTATATCATCGTAGAAATGAATGTATCTTTAATTGAAGTGAAAGGAGAACATCTGATACTTGGAATATCAAGAGATATAACTGAGAGAAAACACAACGAAGATAAACTAAAACTGTTCTTTCAGGCTACTGATCATTCTGTTGTTGCAATTAGCTTGAGCGATCTTGATAGAAGAATAATATATGTAAACCATTCATTTGAAAAGATGTTCGGCTACAGTAAGGACAAGGTTGTTGGAAGGAAAACCAGCGTGTTGTATTCAGAAGAAACAGGGGTAAACCTTCAACAGGGAATTCAAACCTCAAAAGACGGATCATGGGTGGGTGAACTACTGGGGAAAAGGGAGGACGGGTCACATTTTTGCCTGATGGTTTCTTCGTCGCAGATATTGAATGACGATGGAACCGTTATTGCCAGAATGACGACACACAGAGACATTTCGGAAGTAAAACAGACTGAAGAGAAAATGATCGCCTATACTGAACAGCTGCGCTCTCTATCTGCCCACCTTGCAACGGTAAGGGAAGAGGAAAGATTACTTCTTGCCCGTGAAATACATGACGGTTTTGGGTCTTCACTAACAGGCTTGAAAATGGACCTGATGATGCTAAAAAGAAACCTGATGGAGAAATGCACCGAACAAGTCAATCCGGAGATTCTGGAAAATTTTAAATCAATGTCCGATCTAATCGACAACACCATTGTTTTAATGAGGAGATTGGTTAGGGAACTCCGGCCGGAGGTACTTGATGAACTGGGTTTGGTTGAAGCCGTCAAATGGTATATCAGTGAGTTTGAGAAGCGCTCATCCATAAAATTTCACTTGACTGTTTTTCCAAAAAATCTTAAGACAGATCCTGATCGGTCAATTGCCATTTTCCGAATCTTTCAGGAAATACTGATCAATATTGCACGACATTCCCAAGCCACAGAAGTGAATGTATTCCTGAGAAAACAAAAAGATATCATCCATCTGCTTATTCATGATAATGGAATTGGCATCAAACAGGAAGAGATCAGCAATAACAGATCACTGGGCATTCTTGGAATGAAGGAAAGAGCGCTGATTTTCGGGGGTGATTTGCAAATTGAGGGTGAAGCAGGACAAGGAACAACGGTGAAAGTTGAAATACCCTTCAGATGATTTCTAAATCGAGATAAACAGAAAATAATGATTAATATTTTAATCGTAGATGATCACAGCATCGTCCGTGAAGGTCTGAAAAAGATCATACAGCTTGAAACGGATATGGTTGTTGCCGGACTTGCCAAAGATGCAAGTGAAGCAATAAGGATTTTATCATCAACCGACATCAACCTTGTGATTCTGGATATTGCGTTACCGGGAATGAGCGGACTGGAAGCCATCAAAGATATAAAAAAACTGAGGCCTGCCGCACGGATCATCATGCTCAGCATGTATCCGGAAGAAAGATTTGCCATCAGGGCATTAAAAGCCGGTGCCTCAGGTTATCTTACCAAGGAAACAGCACCCGAAGAGCTGATCCATTCAATAAGGATGGTAAATTCAGGCCACCATTATGTTACCTCTTATATTGCCGAAAAAATGGTCACCGAACTTCAAGGTACGGCAGAAAAGGCCCCGCATGAAAGATTGTCGTCGAGAGAATTTGAGGTGATGTGTATGATCGGTTCAGGAAAAACGATCAGTGAGATCGCCGGATTGCTCAACTTAAGCACAAGAACCGTCAGTACATACCGGGCTCGGATACTTGAGAAAATGGGCTTCAAAAACAACGCAATGATCATGCACTATATGGTGGATAACTGGCTTGTGGAATAACCATTTTGTAGTTCTGATTACTACAAAGCCTCAACATTCAGACTACAATACTTTCATTATTCGCATTACGTCTTTTTAGATTTAATTGCCCCATCTTTATCGCAGAATTTTTCAATCTTCTTTTTCTGCTCAAAACAGGAGTGTTGGTTGTGAAATAAATTAATAAGGGATAAAATGGAATTCAAACCTCAGATTATTGCATTTCTCTGCAATTGGTGTTCATATACTGGTGCAGACTTGGCGGGCACATCGAGAATGAAATACAAGTCAAATGTACGCGCCATCAGATTAATGTGTTCCGGGCGCGTTGAACCCACCTTCGTGCTCAGGGCATTTATTAAAGGAGCTGATGGAGTACTGATATGCGGATGTCATCCCGGTGACTGCCATTACAACGAAGGTAACTATAAATGCCTCCGGAGGTACCACTTGCTGAAAAAATACATACTCCAACTCGGAATTGAATCCGAGCGGCTGAAACTCGAATGGATAAGCGCCAGTGAAGGGAAACAATTTGCCGAACTGGTGAATAGTTTCACGGAGACAATAACAGAGCTCGGTCCTTGTAAAATAAAAGAAACGATGGAAGCATTGAAATGAGGATCCCATTTAACCCACTTACCTGCTCCTCCTGAATTGAATATCAAATCAACGAGGATTGGAAGTTTATCTCTGTGAATCGCAAGCAGTTGTGAATATAAAAGAAACAATCATTCATGGAAGAACAAAAACCCAAACTCAAACTGGCAGTATACTGGGCAGCCGCCTGCGGCGGATGTTGCGTCTCGGTACTTGATGTACATGAAGCGCTTTTTACGGTGATTTCAGCAGCCGACCTTGTCTTCTGGCCGATTGCACTGGATTTCAAATATGCCGACGTGGAAGCCATGCCAGACGGTCATATCGATGTCACCTTATTTAATGGAGCCATCCGCAACAGTGAAAACGAACATATGGCTAAACTGTTACGAAAAAAAACAAAAGTACTTGTCGCTTACGGCAGTTGCTCGCACATGGGCGGTATTCCCGGCCTGGCTAACTTTTCCACCAAAGAAGATATACTGAGACGGGTATTTGAAGAAACCGAATCATCGATAAATCCCGAAAAGACAAGACCCCAGACAGAATATACAGTCCCTGAAGGCAAACTTGAAATACCAGAATTTTTTAATGATGTCAGGGCGTTGGATAAGGTTGTGTCAGTGGACTATTATTTACCAGGATGCCCGCCACAAACGGAAAGGCTGGTAGAGGTGTTCATGGCCATTGTCACAGGTGCACAACTGCCTCCGCCGGGTTCAGTGGTCGGTGCCGGAAATAAATCTCAATGTGATGAATGCAACAGAAAAAAAACTGAAAATAAAGTAATTAGTAAGTTTTTCAGGCCGTGGGAGATATTTGACGATGGGGAAACTTGTTTTATGGAGCAGGGTGTAATATGCATGGGACCTGCTACACGATCCGGATGCGGACACAGATGTATTTTGGGAAATGCCCCTTGCCGGGGATGTTATGGTCCTCTGGAAAAGGTGGAAGATCCGGGAGCCAAAATGATGTCGGCCATTTCGAGCATCATAGAGGCCAAAGAATCCGAAGAAATCGAAAAAGTTATCGCAGATATTGCTGACCCAGCAGGAACATTCTACCGCTTTAGCTTGCCTGCTTCAATGATGCGGAGGAAATTAATATGAAACGAATAACCATTGATCCGATCACACGGCTGGAAGGCCACGGAAAGATCGAAATATTCCTTAAAGAGGATGGAGAAGTTGAAAATGTATATTTCCAGGTTCCCGAACTCAGGGGATTTGAAAAATTCATCGAAGGAAGACCAGCGGAAGAAATTCCCCATATCGTAACGAAAATTTGCGGGGTATGTCCCGGATGCCATCATATGGCCTCAGGAAAAGCGGTTGATGCTGCTTTTGGTGTTGTGCCAACACCAACCGCGGTAAAAATCAGAGACCTTTTCTATATGGCTCATTTTGTACATAGTCATATCGCTCATTTCTATGCGCTGGGAGCACCTGATTTTGTTGTCGGACCAACAGCTCCAAAAGCCGAACGAAATATTCTCGGGGTGATTGGAAAAGTCGGTGTTGAAATTGGAACGGAAGTAATCAAACAACGCCGTATTGCTCAGGAAATTCAAGCTTTGCTTGGCGGACATCAAACCCATGTGATGCTGAATATCCCGGGAGGTGTCAGGAAAGGCCTGACAGAAGAACAAAGGGCGGATATTGAGGTCAAGGCAAAAGGATTTGTGGAATTTGCAAAGTTTTCATTGAAGGTATTCGAAGATGTGGTTCTTGCGAATAAAGACTATGTGGATATTATTCTCAATGGGCCATATAAGCTTAACCTTTATTCCATGGGGCTTGTTGATGAGAACAACAAAGTCAATTTTTATGACGGGAAAGTACGGGTTGTAGATCAGGATGGAAATGAGCACTGCAAATATGGTCCCAGGGAATATCGTGATTTTGTCGCAGAGCGGGTTGAGCCATGGAGTTACCTGAAGTTTCCATATCTGAAAAAGGTGGGGTGGAAAGGCCTCGTGGATGGAAAGGATTCGGGGGTTTATCACGCCACTCCTCTTTCTCGTTTGAATGCTTCCGACGGGATGGCAACCCCGCTTGCTCAGATCGAATACGAAAAAATGTATCAGATTCTTGGCGGCAAACCTGTTCAAAACACCCTTGCCATGCACTGGGCACGCCTCATTGAATTGCTTTATTCAGCAGAGCACTGTCTGGAACTCGCGCAGGATACATCGATCACAGGACAAGATTTGCGCACCCCGATCACCAAGATCGTCGGGGAAGGTGTTGGAATTGTAGAAGCACAGCGGGGAACTCTGACACATCATTACTGGACGGATGAAAAAGGCATGATCACCAAAGCCAATATAATTGTTGGTACCACCAATAATAACGCAGCCATTTGTATGTCGATAAAAAAAGCTGCACAGGGATTTATCAAAAAAGGTGTTACCGTCGATGATGGGATTCTGAATCTTGTAGAAATGGCTTTCCGGGCTTATGACCCGTGTTTCTCATGTGCCACACACAGCCTTCCGGGCAAGATGCCGATGATCTTGAATGTCCGGAATGATAAAGGTGAATTATTGCAACAGGTGAAAAGAAATCATACTACATAAAATGATTATTATATGGTCACATCTTGTCTGATAAGATGTAGCGGAAAATTCGAAAGATTAAACCCAGTGATGAATAACCAATACAGGAGGTCGTATGCGAACCGGAATTTTTTTCTGCCAGGTTGAGGATGGCAAAAACCTAAACATTGATGCGATCGCAAAATATTCTGCAAACCTGACAGGCGTTGAAATTGTCCAGATTATGGGATTCAGACCTCATCTGGATGTTAACACCCTCAGGGAACTGATCTTAACAAATAATCTTGACCGTATCGTGGTCGCTGGAGATATGCCAGGGTATTTTAAACCTGTCTTTACAAAGGCAATGGCTCTTGCCGGACGAAATCCTGAAGAAGTAAGGCTTGCCTCCTTTCAGGAACACGGGGCCAAAGGGGATGTTGCACTCGACCGTGCCAAAGCAACAGTAGCATGCGCCAACATGGCAGTGCCGTTTTCGCTGGTTGCAGTGCCTTCGGGAAATCCGGTTAGCCACGCCACACTCGTCATCGGTGGCGGAATTGCTGGAATACAGGCCTCGCTTGAAATTGCCAACGCAGGCAAACTTGTTTACCTGGTTGAGCAAACTGGAACCATTGGCGGTCATATGGCAATGTTCGACAAGACTTTTCCTACGCTTGACTGCGCAGCATGTATTCTCACTCCCAAGATGGTATCCGTGGGACAACACGATATGATCAATCTTCTTACGAATTCACGTGTTACGGAAGTAAGTGGAAAACCGGGTGCTTACAGGGTAAAGATACATCAACGGGCAAGGAAAGTGGATGTTGAATCTTGCGTGGCATGCAACATCTGTGTAGAAGTTTGTCCGGTAAAAGTTGAAAGTGAATTTGATTCAAAAATCTCATTTCGGAAAGCGATCTACATACCTTTCCCACAGGCTGTTCCCAATGCCTACCTGGTGGACAATGAACATTGCAGTTTTATACTCTCGGAAGGACAGAAATGCGGCGTCTGTGTGAAGAAGTGTCCTAAGGAATGTATTAATCTGAATGCGCCTGACAAGGATTTTGATATTGAAGTAGGCAATATCATCATTGCTACCGGTTACGAACTTCTTGATGTGGGAAAGATCGAACAGTATGGTTACGGCAAATTCCCCAACGTCCTTACTTCACTTGAGTTTGAACGTTTAACCAATGCTTCGGGTACAACGGGTGGAAGAATTGTGACCAAGTCTAAACGCATCAATAAGAAAACAGATAAGGAAGAGTGGTTCTTCGCTTCTGATGGTATCCCGCCTCGAAGTGTTGCCATTATCCATTGTGTAGGATCGAGAAATAAAAAGTACAATGCTTATTGCTCCCGGGTTTGTTGCATGTATTCGCTCAAATTTGCCCATCTGATTAAGGAGAAAATTCCCAACGTCAATGTATATGAGTTCTATATTGACATGCGAGCATTTGGGAAGGGCTATGAAGAATTTGCGGAACGGATCAGGCATGAGGGAACATTTGTGGTTCGCGGTCATTCGGCATCGGTTACAATGGATAATGATCACCTGATCGTGAAGGGAGAGGACATCATGATCGAAAGGTTGGTTGAATTCAAAGTTGATATGGTGATACTGGCTGTCGGACTAATTCCTGCGCCCGGCACCGAAGAGCTCAGCAGAATATTGGGGATAAACCGTGATTCGGACGGCTGGTTCTCGGAATTGGACTATAACGGAAATCCAACAGACACGGAAAGAGGAGGAATTTATGTGGCTGGAATGTGCCAGGCGCCCAAAGATATCCCGGATACCGTCGCTCAGGCATCGGCAGTAGCTGCGGGTGTGCTTAGAAGCATTACCAGTGGAAAAGGCATAGGTCACCTCAGCAATGTATCCTTAAGCGATATCGAAGCAAGGGCAAAAACTGTACACACTTTATAATTATTTGTCATGGCAATAAGAATAAATCCTCAGTTAATAGATGTACTCGACCGTTTTGGGGCTGAAGATGTTCAACTATGCTATCAGTGCGGTGATTGTACGACAGTATGTCATCACGCCGACGAAGTGTTTGCATTTCCCCGAAAGTCTATGAGGCAGCTTCAGATGGGGCTGGAGCAAAAAATTGAAACTGCGCTGGAACCATGGTTGTGTTATTACTGTGGCCAGTGCTCCGAGCAATGCCCACGGGAAGCCGATCCGGGAGAGACCATGATGAGCTTGAGACGTTGGCTCATCGGGCGTTATGATTTTACAGGTATTGCAAAGCAATTCTTCAAATCAAGAGTTACGGAAATTCTGGCTGTGGTGGGCGTTGCCGTCCTGACAGGATTGTTCCTGTTCTACTATGGATTCACCAGAGGAAATATCAATGTATATGACGGAGAAGGCGCATTCCTGCCAAGTGATTTTATTCACCGGTTTGATCTCATCATCGGTTCGGTGATGCTGCTCTTTGTTATCATCAATGCTGCCAGGATGTGGTACTTTACGATGATAATGGGTTCCAAAGTAGCTATCCCATGGTGGTTATATATCAAACATATTCTTGTGCTACCCTGGCAGTTTTTTACCCAAAAACGTTATGCAAAGTGCGAGAATGAAAGAGACAAACCGATATTCATGCCTTGGATAATACACCTGGGCCTGATGTTGGGCTATTTGATCATGCTTCTGCTGGTGATGGTTTTTATTGAGCAATTGCAGACCGGTCCGGCTATCAACTGGAAAGTGCATATTTTCGGGTATCTTGCAACCATCGGGCTCACCATCGGAACCATCTACTTTATCCGCAGCCGGCTGAGCAAAAATTATGTGCAGTACAAAAAATCTCATGGTACGGACTGGGTCTTTGTAACCATGTTGTTCATCATCGTTGTGACAGGTATTGCCCAGCATATTCTTCATCGTGTCGGGTTGTTTGAATCTGCCAATGTCATGTACGTTGTCCATTTAATGGTCGTCGTTCCATGGTTGCTGAGAATGCCTTTCAGCAAATGGGCGCATCTGGTATTCCGTCCGCTGGGTATGTACTTTGCAGCGATACAGAAAGAAGCAATCCTCCGGCAGGAAGCAATATCAGGAACATTTGCTATATCCATCAAATAAAACGAGTGAATATGGAAAAATGCAGAATCGGTGTTTACATTTGTATGTGTGGCACCAACATCGCTAAAATTGTTGATGTGGATGCCGTTGTGGATTACATTTCAAAACTTCCCAATGTGGTTCTGGCCCGCACATACAAGTATATGTGCTCAAATCCCGGGCAGGAAATGATCGTCCAGGATATCAAAGAAAATAAGCTCAACCGGTTGGTTGTGGCTGCTTGCAGCCCTTCCATGCATGAACGCACATTCCGCGCTGCATTGAGGAAAGCCGGAATTAATCAGTACCTTTTTGAAATGGCCAACATACGCGAGCAATGCAGCTGGGTACACGATGATATTAAGGAAGCAACGGAAAAAGCCATGGCATTGACACGGGCAGCTGTCAGACGGGTTGAACTGCACGAATCGCTCGAAAGTATGACAGTTGACATGTGCCCGCAATCACTGGTCATCGGCGGAGGGATAGCAGGAATGACCGCCGCACTTGAACTTGCTGATGCCGGACATGTTGTACACCTGGTTGAAAAAAACAATCACCTGGGAGGAAATCTTGCCCGCGTTGACCTTACCGCACCGTACCTTTATTCAGCTCGTGACTTGGTCACCGAACGCATTACACGCATCCATAATAACAAACAAGTGCATTTGTATCTGAACTCAAAAGTAACCGGTCTGACAGGGTTTGTCGGGAATTTTACTGCAACCCTGGCAGAGCAGAACGGAAGCAAAAAACAAAATGAGGTAAAAATCGGGAATGTTGTGGTGTGTACGGGGTATAAGGAATTTGATGCTTCACGCATCACGCATTATGGTTATGGGAAATTACCCAATGTAATCACCTCATTTGAACTTGAGAGGATGATTCGTACCGGTCGCATTGAAACCAAAGAAGGGAAAATACCAAAGTATGTGGCCATTATCCATTGTGTCGGCAGCCGAAGTCTTGAATTTCATGCTTACTGCTCGCGTGTTTGTTGCATGACTGCATTAAAATATGCACATGAGATAAAATCAGCAAATCCGGGCTGCTACATTTCGGATGTTTACATCGACATGCATGCCTTTGGCAAAGGCCATGAGGATTTTTACCGTCGTTCTTCGGAAGCTAAAACTTTATTTCTGATGTACGAAAAGAATGAACGGCCGGTGATCCGAAGGGCAGGTCCCAAAGATAAATGCGAAATGCTGATTGAAGTGAATGAAAAACTTTCAGGTGAAACGATTGAAATACCTGCCGATCTGATCATCCTTATGGTAGGCATGGAAGCCCGTGAAGATTCGGGTGAAGTTGCCAGACTGGTTAATATAAGCCAGGATAAAGAAGGATGGTTTATCGAGAGTCACCCCAAGCTCGAACCAGTTGCAACAACAACCGATGGAATTTTTATTGCCGGAACCTGTGTTGCTCCCAAAGATATTCCTGATACTGTTGCACAGGCCAGAGCAACTGCTGCCCGAATACTGGCAAAAATTTCCAAAGGCAAGATCGAAGTGGATGCAGTGTACTCGGAAGTCAATGAGGACGTCTGTTCCGGTTGTCGCTTTTGCAACAATCTTTGTCCGTTCAGCGCCATAGAATATAATGAAGAGAAAAAACACAGCCATGTAATCAGTGCATTGTGTAAAGCATGCGGTGTTTGTGTTGCAGCATGCCCATCGTCAGCAATCAAGGGACGGCACTTTACGGATTCGCAGATTCTTGTCCAGATCGACGGATTGCTCGACCCTGTTCAGTAAGCTGCAACAGAAGCACAGAAAAAATCTGTCAGGAATTGAGAGACATATTGTGACAATCAAACAAAAAAAATGATTATGAAAAAGAAAATATTATTGGTTGATGATGACCAGGATCTGGTGCGTGCCTTTCAGGTCAATCTTGAAAATATTGGTTATGCAGTCGTCACAGCCTCCAACGGCAAAAGCGGTTTTGCGAAACTCAAGGAAGAAAG